>JAFQMP010000056.1 GCA_017396225.1 Clostridia bacterium
GGCAACGGGAATCGAACCCGCATCTCCTGCTTGGGAAGCAGGGGTTTTACCACTAGACTATGCCTGCGGACCTCTTTATTATATACAAAAAAGCCTCGGTTGTCAAGCATATGGCACGAAATATTCTCCTATGTTTTCATCGCAAAAAAGGACAAAAGAAAACGACAAAAAGTGCCTGCCAATATCAAAATTTTCTTGACTTTTAAGCAAGGCAGTCTTATAATGATGGTGTCACCCATAGGGTGCTTACATTACCTTTGATTTCAGGAGGGCTATCATGGCCGAAAAGGTTATTCTCATTCTTGCAGACGGTATGCGTCCCGACGCGATGCAGACCTGCGGACACCCCTTTGTGGAAAAAATGAAGGAGCTTTCCACCTATACGCTGGCGGCAAAAACCGTCTACCCCTCGGTGACACTCCCCTGTCACGTGTCGCTTTTCCACAGCGTGGACCCTGCAAGACACGGCACCACCACCAATACCTATACCCCACAGGTGCGCCCGATTGACGGCATTGTAGAGGTGCTGCGCCGCAAGAAGAAAAAGTGCGCCTTCTTTATCACGTGGGACGAGCTGCGCGACCTCTGCCGCCCCGGCAAGCTTGATGTGTGCGACTTCATCAGCTGCTACAACTACAAGGACGTCAACGAGATTATCACCCCCCGTGCTATCAAATATATCAACGAGCAGCAGCCCGATTTCCTGTTCCTCTACCTCGCGGATACCGATAACACAGGTCACACCTACGGCTGGCTGAGCCCCGAATATATGAAGGACGCACACGACACCTTCGCCTGCATCGAGCAGGTTTACGAGAATATCCCCAAGGATTACACCATCATTTTTGTTGCCGACCACGGCGGTCACGACCGCACCCACGGCACCGACAGCCCTGAGGATATGACAATTCCCTTCTTCCTGATGGGCCCCCGCTTTGAAAAGGGCAAGGTTTTGCCCGAGGCGTCCCTCAAGGACGTTGCCCCCACCGTTGCCGCACTCCTTGCGTGCGAGCCCGCCGAGGAATGGGAAGGCACCTCGCGCCTGTAATCTTTGATAACGGAAACCGGCACCGCCAAAAGCGGTGCCGTTTTTTGTTTTGCTGGAATTATTTTTCACGCTTTGCCACAAAAACAAGGCGAGCGGCCAAAACCGCTGTGCCAAGTGCCATAATGGCAAGAATAACGGCGGGCTCAATCGGCATAGATACCGAAAACGCAATCAGAAAAAGCGGCTTGCCGATATGAACGAGGAAATCGGGATAAGTCAGCTCAAGCACAATGAACAGTATTCCGAACAGCAGGTTGACACCCACGCCTGCACCGAGAAATGTCAGTTTCGTGCGCTTGGGGAGTGCAGCTTTTTCGGGCTTCAATGTGAGTAGCAGGAGATTTGCAAGGGGCACCAGCGCCACCCACAGCAAGAGGAAAATATAACGGAAATCATAAAACGTGTTGCGGAAAGCCGTGAAGGTGGCAGTCACGCCCGCGCCCGCAAAAACGAACACAACAATTGCCAGCACCGAAAGTGCTACATATTCCACCACACCAACCTTCACAGTGCCCTGCTCCTTCAATTCCTGCACAAATACCGCTGCGCAGTTACCCCCTCTCTCAAAAAACAGGTGAAAAATCTGCAGCACAAGCAGTGCCGTAAGCACTATCATCATATCATACGGGAAATGCACAATGATGCTGGGCAGCGCCTCATACACGCCGAGGGCGTTGTTGCTTGCATATAGCGCGATATTCCTGAAAATGGACACCAAATCCGCCACCGCACAGAGCAAGGCGAACACGGAATACGCCCTTTTCACCACAGGGTGCAATGCCTTCACGTAGAAGTCATAAAAGAAGAACAGAAAGCAAAGAACAGGCAAAAGGAACGCGAGAATCATCGGAAGCATGACCGACGGCTCACGGAAGCCGTTGGCAATAAAGCCCGACAGACACTTGTAAAAGTCATACATATAAAAGCAGGCAAAGAGCAAGAACACGCCCGTGACTACACGCACAACGAGAGATTTTTTATCAGTTATTTTCATAATTTGCATATCCCCCTGTCACGTTTTTGAAATTGGCGCGCACGTTATCCATTGAAAGAAACTCCTCCACCGTCAAATCGCGGAGCGTAACAGCTTTGTAGCCCATCATATTTTTGTCGTGATAAAGCTGATTGGTGGTTTTCACACCGTAGGAAAAGATAGCGCGCTCGGCGGCGTTATCGCTATCTGCGTGATAGATATAATCGCCGTAGTTGATATGGTCGTGCCCTGCAAAGAAAGAAACGATATTTGCCGCACGGAGCTTCTCGTATGTACCGTTATTCTCATAGCCGTGCAGCACACCCTCAAGATACTCACCCTGTCCAAATGCAGAGGGGTCTGCGGCGTTGCAGTATGCCTCGTACGCCTCGCCGTATTCGGGAAACGGAATGTGGAAAAAGGCCATGCCGATATAGGTCTTATCGGCGGTCGCTTGCTCATAGATATGCATCGCGTGCGCAAGCTGCTCATCGTGCATCACGTCATAATCATAATCAGGGCCCACAAAGTGATAGGAATTGGAGTCAATGATGTGCAAGCGGTATTTCACATCAACCGTATCAGGGCTTTTGGCACGGTCATCGACCAAATCTATGTAAAAATTAGCAAGACCAAAGAGATTATCGTCCTCGTAATCCACAAAGGCGGCGTATTTACCGTCCGCAATTTCGCGCCCGTCCGTGGTGGCGTAGGAGCAAATCACCTCGTTGATGTAATAACGCGAATAGTCGCCCTGGTTATCGTGATTGCCAAAGGTGAGGGTGAACTTGCAAAGACGGCCGCCGCGCGCAGCAGTCACCTCGCCACATACTGTGTTCAGCGTGGACACAAGGCTCTTTACCACACCCTTCGAGGCATACATAAAGTTGTCGCCCGTGAGAATCACCAGGTCGGGACTCTCGGCACGCACCATATTCTCCACAATCTCGAGCTGCTTTGCCACATCGGTTTCAATACCCAGATGCAGGTCGGTCAGCTGCAAAACCTTAAAATCCGCATAATACTGCATCGTGGTGCGGTATTCCGCCACATCATACGCCGTTTTACCCACGTCGTGGGGCACGTCCCTGTACGCAGCACAGCCCGTAACCGAACAAAACAACGCCACCAGCAGAAAAATGGAAACAATTCTTATCTTCATACTATCCTCCCAAATCATACTACCTTTTTTATACCATAATTCGACAAAAAGTGCAAGACGGCGAGGCCGGACAATAGCGAGCATTTGCTCAAACACCCCTCTCCGTGAAAGTAAAAAGAACGACCGCCCGCACCACGCAATTCGCCAAGCCCCTCCACCCACATTTGACAAAATCTCCTTTTTATGATAAACTATAATAAATATATGAAGGGGTGGATTCAACGATGGGCAGAGCCGAGGATTGGAAAAGGTATCATGAATTAGACGATCAGGAAAAGGAGCTAAAAAAGAAACGGGACGAGCTACAGCAAAAAATTCGTGACCTTTTGTATGCAGAGGGCATGACTGACAGAAAGCGTAAGCTCATCAAAAAATACGACAATGCCAGCTTCACCAATTCATTCTTGTGCATCATTTGCCCGATTCTGTTCCTCTTTGAAAACTCTCCGCTTTCGTTGAGCATAAGATTCTGGCCGATTCGAAAAAGTTATATCATACCAAAGGCGGCCTATGTGAGAGAAATTCAGCAGCTCGACGAAAGAATCCGCTCGCTGGGCAGATCAAAAATGATGTATCTCAAAGGCCCGTCAGATGCAGCGGTTGAAATCGTCAAAAAGCAACAGCAAACCCGTGTAGAGGTGACGATTGAGTATGACGTTGCCCCCGGCGATTGCGGAGATTGTTATTGATACTGAATACGCGACATCGCCCTCGCTTTTCCCATCAAAATTTATAAAAATCGGACACATCATAGGGAAAACCCTTAAAATGATGTGTCCAACTTTTATTTATGAATGAATGCAATCTGCGATTGCATGAATTGAAGCTATTTACTACGCAAATAAAGCATCATGATTTGAAGCCTACGGCTTCATGAATTGAATTGCCCATACGCCTATGACACATCATGCACCGTAGGTGCAATTCATGAACGAAGCTCAATTCATGGCGATAGCCAATTCATTCCCGAAGGGGCAATTCATTGTAATTCGCTTTGCGAATTACTTGTAGCTCTCCTCAATCGCAACTGCCACAGCTACCGTCATGCCTACCATGGGGTTGTTACCTGCGCCAGATAATCGACAGAGAGCGAGTCTGCAAGCTTGCTTGCAAGCGAGCCTGGAAGATTGCTCCGCGAGCGTTGCGCAAAGCGCAACAAAGCGCGTAGCGCCAAGCATCAAGCAACGCGCAGATGCTTAAGCGAGCAAGGAGTATGAGACCCATCATCTCTACGCTATCAGAGCTTTAGCCATAGCTTCGGGGGGGAAGCCTCGGCATGCAAGCCTTGCGGTGTAAGCCTTTCGCGATAATTGCATTGCAAAATCTTGTTACGCTGAACACATCGTTTTAGAGTTTGCTAAATGCATTATATCGTGTTTTAAGGGCTTTGTAAGCGGATAATTCGCACAAATTTTATATGGCTTTCTCGGTATCATTATCGCAACGGCACTCTTATATTGCCGCTGACGATCTCAATTTGAATATCATCAATAAATTCATCATCTTCATAGTGCTTGAATTCTCTTAACGTATCTACCATCATTTTTGCGGCATCATCAAACCTTTGCTCAATCACGTCAAGGCCAAGTATTTCAATGTGAATGGGGCGACCAACCATATTGGTTAAGCAATCCCAAAACGCATCCCAGTTACACCCATAGTAATCAGGCCAATCAAGTGCATCCCGAATTACAAAGTGCATTTCAAGATAATCTTTTACATTTGTAAAATCAATCGTATATTTTTCTTTAAATTGGTACATGGCTTCTCCTTATTCTGTCATTTCATAAAATGTTTGATAATGATCATACGTAACAAAAATCAATCCGTCGTTGGAATACAGAATTCTTTCTCTGTTGCGATATCCTTTGTCGTAGTTAATATCTGCCTCATACCAAACTCTGCCAAGGGCGCTTGGCAATTTCCCCTCTTTGTTTCTGTAGACATCTCCGCCAATCATTTTTCCGGGCAGCACATCTCCGAAATTGCCTTTCCAATCTTGCCATCCTAATTTTCGAGCCTGATTTTTGCTTATATAATAATTCGGCAATCTATTATTGCAAAACAGTTGGGCATCTGCTCCATTATAACCAATATTGGTAGCGGCACCAACCAGTTTTGTTCTCATTGGAACATATATACAATGACAATTTGGAGGCGCCAGAGCCTCGGTTTTGTTTTTCAAAATTGATATGTTAACAATCTTTCCGTGTTGTTCAATGCAATACTTACAAGAATTAAGCAGCGTTGACATCCAATTTGCCCAACTAAGGCTATTGCCTCTTAAATCCCGATCTTGTGCCAAATTGTTTATCAGCTTTTCAATAAAATTTTCCACTATTTACCCCCTTTATTATACCGTGCTTTTATATATTTGTCAATTTGAAAACCTCTGGCCGTCGCATTGACCTTTGCAACATCTTTTAATAGCATTTTATCACATATTCTCTCTTTTGTCGTCAACCACGCTTAAATAACATTCGCCACTTTTAAGGGATTTTTTGATAAAAATAAATTGGACACATCACAAGAGCAAAAGCCCAAAATGATGTGTCCAACTTTTATTTATGAATTGCAATCTGCGATTGCATGAATTGAAGCTATTTGCTACGCAAATGAAGCTTCATGATTTCTCGGCCGATGCTCCGCATCAAATGCTCCATGAATTGAATTGCCCATGCGCCTATGGCGCATTATGCGCCAGCAGGTGCAATTCATGAGCGAAGCTCAATTCATGGCGATAGCCAATTCATGCCCGAAGGGGCAATTCATTGTAATTCGCTTTGCGAATTACTTGTAGCTCTCCTCGATCGCAACTGCAACAGCAACCGTCATGCCAACCATGGGGTTGTTACCTGCGCCGATGAGGCCCATCATCTCTACGTGCGCGGGGACGGACGAGGAGCCTGCGAACTGCGCGTCGCCGTGCATACGGCCGAGGGTATCGGTCATGCCGTAGGAAGCGGGGCCTGCGGCCATGTTATCGGGGTGGAGGGTACGACCAGTGCCGCCGCCGGAGGCAACGGAGAAGTACTTCTTACCGTTCTCCATGCACCACTTCTTGTAAGTGCCTGCAACGGGGTGCTGGAATCTGGTGGGGTTGGTGGAGTTACCGGTGATGGAAACGCCAACGTTCTCCAGGCGCATGATTGCAACACCTTCGGGCACGCTATCAGAGCCGTAGCACTTGACGTTTGCGCGGGGACCGTTGGAGAATGCCTTCTCGGAAAGAACAGCAACCTCCTCGGTAGCGGGGTCAAACTGGGTCTTTACGTAGGTAAAGCCGTTGATACGGGAAATGATGTAAGCAGCGTCCTTGCCAAGACCGTTCAGAATAACACGAAGGGGCTTGGTGCGAACCTTGTTTGCGTTGAGTGCAATCTTGATTGCGCCCTCTGCAGCAGCAAAGGACTCGTGACCTGCGAGGAAGCAGAAGCAATCGGTTTCCTCGGAAAGGAGCATTGCGCCAAGGTTGCCGTGGCCAAGACCAACCTTACGGTTCTCGGCAACCGAGCCGGGAATGCAGAATGCCTGCAGACCGATACCGATAGCGGCAGCGGCGTCAGAAGCCTTCTTGCAGCCCTTCTTAATTGCGATAGCAGCGCCTACAACGTAAGCCCACTTTGCATTCTCAAAGCAGATAGGCTGGGTTTCCTCTACAATCTTGTAGGGGTCAATGCCCTGGGCCTTGCAGATATCCATGCACTCATCGATAGAGGAGATGCCAAATTCCTTCAGCGCGGCGAGAATTTTCGCCTCGCGTCTTTCATAACCTTCAAACTTTGCCATGATGCATAACCTCCTTCAATTACTCTTTACGGGGGTCAATGTACTTGACGGCGTCAGCAAATCTGCCGTAGGTACCCTTGGCCTTCTCGTAAGCTTCGTTGGGCTCCATGCCCTTCTTAATCATATCGGTCATCTTGCCGAGAGAAACGAACTCGTAGCCGATAACCTCATCGTTCTCGTCAAGTGCCATACGGGTGCAGTAGCCCTCGGTCATCTCAAGGTAACGCACGCCCTTTGCACGAGTACCGTACATGGTACCAACCATGGAGCGCTCGCCCTTACCAAGGTCCTCCATGCCTGCGCCGATAACAAGACCGCCCTCAGAGAAGGCAGACTGGCTGCGACCGTAAACAATCTGCAGAAACAGCTCGCGCATAGCGGTGTTGATTGCATCACACACAAGGTCGGTGTTCAGTGCCTCAAGCAGGGTCTTGCCGGGAAGAATCTCTGCTGCCATCGCTGCAGAGTGGGTCATGCCCGAGCAGCCAATGGTCTCTACAAGTGCCTCCTCAATGATGCCGTTCTTGACATTCAGAGAAAGCTTGCAGGCACCCTGCTGGGGTGCACACCAGCCCACACCGTGGGTGTATGCGGAAATGTCGGTGATCTGTTTTGCCTGAATCCATTTGCCCTCTTCGGGAATGGGAGCGGGGCCATGATCGCAGCCCTTCTTTACCACGCACATGTGCTGAACCTCAAGGCTCTGTGCGTAAGGCATTTCACTTACGTTGCTCATGTTTTTATCTCCTTTATAAAATTGACTTTTATCAAACAGCGTGTAACCGCGGTTTTACTGTACGATTTCGCCGTAAACCTCACCAAATGCGGCAGCGGCGTTGCACTCATCGGTATCAATGTGCATTGCAAGCGCAAACTTGGGGGAAACGCGCACCACAACGTCATCGAAAATCACGGGACGTGCGGTATCAAGCTTAACCTTGACAATCTGCTTGTCTGCGACACCGAACGCCTCAGCATCGGCGGGCGTCATGTGAATATGGCGCTTGGCAACAATGGTGCCCTCTGCCATATCAACCTCACCGCAGGGGCCAACAAGCTTCAGGCCGGGGGTGCCTGCCACATCACCGCTCTCACGAACGGGCACAGCCTTCAGGCCAAGGGTGCGGGCATCGGTAAAGGAAAGCTCCACCTGGTCGGCAGGACGGGTGGGGCCGAGAATACTGACCTTCAATTCTCCCTTGGGGCCAACCAGCGTCACCTTCTCCTCACAGGCAAACTGCCCGGGCTGGGAAAGGTCCTTTTTGTTGTGCAGAACAGCATCGGCACCAAACAAGGTGGCAAGTGTTTCAGCGGTCACGTGAATGTGGCGCGCCGAGGTTTCCACAATAAACTTATTTTCCATGTTCACCTCTGTGTTTTCGGGCAATAGCCCTTTAATACCACGATACAGTATAACATACTTTTTTGAAAATGTAAATGCAAAAACAACAAAACATAACAAAATTTTTTCCGGGTACACTATTAAAAAATAGTAAGGAGAACGCTATGAGTGCCGAACAGGAACAGAACGGAACAAAAAAGGACAACACAGAGCTGACAGAAACAGGCAGCTGCACAGGCGACAGGGGCATTGAATGCCTCTCTATCATCGGACAGATTGAGGGACATTATATTCTGGGGGACAACCAAAAGGCAACCAAATATGAGCACCTGATTCCCCTGCTTGCTGCCGCCGAGCAGAACCCCGACGTACGCGGCGTGCTGTTTATTCTCAACACTATGGGCGGCGACGTGGAGGCAGGGCTTGCTCTTGCCGAAATGATTGCCTCGATGAAAAAGCCCACAGCCTCTCTGGTGCTTGGCGGCGGTCACTCGATTGGCGTGCCGCTTGCGGTGGCAGCAAAGCGCTCGTTTATCGTGCCGAGCGCCACTATGACACTGCACCCCGTCCGCATCAGCGGCGTGGTCATCGGCGCACCGCAAACCTACCGCTACCTGCGCGAAATGCAGGACCGCATCATTGGCTTTATCTGCCGTCACTCCAACGTGGTAAAGGAGCAGCTGACAGACCTGATGATGAAGCCCGATGAGCTCTCAACCGACATCGGCACGATTGTGGACGGCGCCGAGGCGGTGCGCATCGGTCTGATTGACGAAATCGGCGGACTTTCAGACGCACTTGCTGCACTGGAAAAAATGGCAAAAACAACTTGAACAGAGGCGGCCGTCACGGTCGCCTCTGTTTTTTGTGTCAATTTTGTCACATCGGACGCGTATAGTAAAAATGACACCAGAAAGGGGGCTATCGGTATGGAAAACTTGCAAATTACAGGCAGCACACGCCGCAGCATACGCTGCGCGGGAAATATAGTTTTGGCAGCAGAATTCCCCACCGTTTCGGGGGATACGCCTGCGGCGGTGCACACGGAAGCACTGCTTGCCGCCTTATGGAAATTCACCGAAAGCGTGCTTGCCCCGCGTGCCGAGCAAGCGCTGCTGAACGCCGCCAAGGCGGGGCAGCTTTTTGCCTTCCGCCCCTATAAAATCGCGGTAAAGGTAGAGAAAAAAAGCATCAAACGCGGGGTTTTACTGTCGCTTTCCCTCTCCTTCTATGGGGGTGAACAGGAAAGCCTTGTAACACGTAACTTTCTTTGGCAAGCAGACGAAACACTCCGTTTGCGGGCGCGGAAATCGCGCAAAAAAACGCAAAAAAACGCATAATTTCTGCCTCTCCCCTTGCACGCGTGCGAAAAGTATGTTAAAATTATGATATATTGAGGGTATTGTACCCCTTGAAACGCCGCATTTTTACCAAACAAGGAGGGTGACCCATATGACCAAGGACGCAATCCGCGCCATCAAGCAAGCCGAGGAGCAAGCCGAGGTTCTTTGCCGCGTAGCAGAGGAAAAGGCCGCTGAAATGCGTGCGCAAATTGAGCGCGAGGGCACTGCCCACTGCGACAAGGCAACCGAGGAGGCAAAGGCCGAATACGATTCCGAGCTGGCGCTTGTCCGCGCCCGCACGCAGCGATTGGTTGCAAAAAAGAAAAAGGAAGCCGAGGCTGAGGCCGAGGCGTTGACCGCCACTGCGCAGGAGCATATGGAGGAGGCCGTAAAGCTGATTGTCTGGGGGATTGTTGAACGATGCCAGTAACGCATATGGAAAAGCTGACCGTCATCGCCCTGCAATCGGACATTGACACCCTGCTGACCGAGCTTGCCGCGCTGCGCGCAGTAGAAATTCTGCAGGGCAGTGCGCTTGATGAGGACGGGTGTCTGTTACCGCCGCTGTCAGTCGATAGCGCCACAGCCGCCGCTGCTGCCGCACGCATTGACAGGCTGCTGCCCGTGTTTATCGCGCGCAGCCCGCGCCACGCACGCGTGAGGCGCACGCCACTCCCCATTGATGCAGCGGAATTTACACGCACAGGCGCCAAGGAGCGTGCGCTGAAAACCGCCGACGAGGCAGAGCGACTGCTCGCATATATTGAAGAAACCACCAAGGCAAGACTTGCCGAGGAAGAAGAAATGGCGGCACTGCTGCCCTATCTTTCCCACACATTTCCGCTTGACGACGCAGGTACAAAAACCACGACCTTCTTATTGGGCTGCCTTCCCGCGGGCACCGCAACCGAGGATATTGAAAAGGCGGCAAACGCCGCAGGCTTTGTGTTTGAAATTTTAAGCGCCGATAAAAACGGTGTCTATCTTGCCACGGTATTGCACCGCGCAATGCGCGAAGCCGTAGAGACGGCGCTCTCCGAGCTTGGCTTTACCCCTGCCAAGTGGCGCGACACAAGAGGGCGCGCAACCGCACTTTTTGATGCAGCCAGCGCCCACGCAGCGGCGCTTGACGAGGAAATTGCCCGCGCCAATGCGCAGCTTGACACTCTCGCAGAAAATCTCGCCGACCTGAAAATACTTTCCGATATTCTCCGCGTAGAGGCAAAGCTTGCCGCCTACCGCGAAAAGGCACAGGAGCTTGACAGCTGTGCCGTACTGACCGCATGGTGCCCTGCGCATGAGCGCGTGCGCCTCACTGCCCTGCTCGACGAGCTTGACGTCGCTTACAGCTTTGCACCCCCCACAGACGGCGAAAAGGTTCCTGTACTGGCGGAAACACCCCCGACAGCAGGCAAGCTTGCACCGTTGCTCGACACCTACACGCACCCACACATCGCAGGACGAAGCACGGCTCTGCCACTGCTTTTACTCTACCTGCTTTCCTTCGGATTTCTGTTTGCCGATGTCGGCTACGGACTGCTGACCGCACTGCTCTTTTTCCCCATTGCACGGTTTCTTGCCGTGGAAAAGCGCAGCAAGCACGCCTTTTATACACTGGGCGCCTGTGGACTTGCGGCTATTCCCTTCGGTATACTGCAGGGCAATTATTTCGGCGCGTGGCTGGCACAAGCAATTGGCGTCCCGTCGCTTGTCCCCTTCGCCGCCCTCTCGGCGTGGCTTACCGATGTGCGCGCGCTTTTCTGCACACCACGCGGATTTTTACCGGTAGCATTCACGCCTGCCGCACTTGTGCTGCTTATCACACTGACCCTGCGTGTTATCAGCGTGGCGCGCGGCGGCAAGCCGCTTGATGCCATCATCGCCATTCTGCCCGAGCTTTTCACGCTCACCGGCCTTGGCCTGTTGCCCTTCTTCCCCTTCATCGGCCTGGGCATCACCGCGGCAGGTTTGCTGATTACCGCACTGCTTGCCTGCAAGGGACAACCCGGTACAGGCAACAAGCTGACGCTTTACGGCGGCGCGCTGCTCAATCTTCTGGTTGCACTTGCAGAAGGCTTGCAGGCCGCACGCATCGCCCTCATCGGCGTTGCCCTGCTGCCTATCGCACGCCTGATTTCCCTGCTGCCCCTGGCGCACGGCGAGGTGCTTATCTGGTATTTCGGTATGCTGCTTGTTTTCCTCGCAGCACATCTGCTCGGCGTGCTGTTGAATCTGCTTGTCACGCTTGCGCGCCGCGCAAGACTTGCCTATATGGCACGCCACGAAACGCACTATCCCGGGCGAGATTGCCTGTTCGCACCGATGCACCTGCCCCGCAAATACACCATGGCTATCCCGACCTACCTGCCTGCAGACGCCGCTGAAGGTGAGGCAGAGGATACCGACATACCCCCTACCTTTACCACCGAAAAATCTGAAAGGGACGCTCACCATGACAGGACTGAATAAGATTATTGAACGAATCCTGCTTGACGCCAAGGAGCGCGCGCGCGAAACGCTGGAGAGCGCGCAGCGCGACTGCCGCCGCGCGGCAGAGGATTTTGCGGCACACGCCGAGGAAATCCGCGATGACTACGCCGCACGCCTCGAAACCGATGCACAAGAGCTGGTAGAAAGTGCCGCGCGCGACACCGTCGCAAACCACGAAAAAACCCTCGCCGATGCGCGTAAAGCCTTGATTGACCAAGCCTTTGATGCAGCCGTTACCGAGCTGCGCCGCGATGATTTCGGCAAATATCGCGAGCTGCTGACTGCTCTGCTGACCTCGGCACTCATCGACCTTGTTGCCAAACAAAAGCAAGCGGGCATTGAGCCCGACCAGGATACCTACTATGAGGTAATGCTGAGCAAATCCGACCGCGCCGCCTACGGCGAAAGCGTCATCAACGGCGCACGCCGCGCTGCCTACCGCCACATCGGCGCAGCCCGCAACGAAAAGGTCTACCTCTCCGACGAAACGCCCAATATCACGGGCGGCGTACATCTGCGCTACGGTGATGAGCTGATTGATTGCTCGCTTGAAACCATTCTGCGCGAGCTGCGCGCCGTGGCTGAGCCGCGCATCGCCGCCATTCTTTTCCCCGAAAGCAAGGCGTAATCTTACGCCACTTTATAAACCACCACATGAAATAAAACGGAGGATTTTTTATGCGTACATACGTTAAAATCATCTGCCTACTCCTCTGCCTTCTCATGGTTGCACCGCTTTTTGCAGCATGCAAGAAGAATGACGATGACGAGCTGGCATACAACGAGGTCGTGAAAAACGGCAAGAGCAACTACACCATTGTATACGCCAAGGACTCTGCCGAGGCAAAAAAGGCTGCGACCGATTTGCGCGACGCAATCAAGGAGAAAACAGGCGTTGAGCTGAAGCTCGCTGACGATTCGATTTCCGACACAGAAAACCTGATTCTTGTCGGCACCACCAACCGTCAGGCAACCGCGACCCTGCTCAGCACCATGCAGGAAAAGGACTTCATCATTGCTTACCGCGACGGCTGCCTTTGCATCACGGGCGGCAACGCTGCAGCGACCACCCGCGCCGTCAAGTACTTTATCGCAAACAACATCAACGACGCCGAGGACCTCGTCACCTTCAAGGCCGAGGATTGCCGCAACGAGTTCGGCTATATGCTGGGTGACCTCAAGGTTGACGGCACGCCCCTCACCAATTACACCATTGTTTACCCCGCAAGCGCACCTAAGTATGACAAGGTCACCTACTACACCGCAATCAACATTCAGGATTTCTTCCTGAACAACGCGGGCATTCAGTTGAATGTGACGTCTGATGCCGCAACCGAGGTTGCCAACGAAATTCTGGTTGGCATGACCAACCGCACCGCATCTGAAAATCTCGAAAGCATCGAGCTTGCCGCAGACCAGTACATTCTGCGCAAGGAAGGCAGCAAGATTGTCATGCTGGGTGCCAATTCCCTGATGACAGGTGCTGCCGCAGGTGCATTTGTCAATACCTGCTTCGCTCCCACGGGTAACGGCACCGCTGTAAATGCCACCGTTCCCACCGCAGCAACTCCCACGACCTTCACCTTCCCCAAGGCGACCTCCGCCATTCTGATGGTTGGTGACGGCATGGGCATGAACCATGTTGAAGCAGGCCTGATTGCAGGCAAGGCCAACCTTGAAAATGCGGATTCCGCTGCAGATAAATGCATGGACATCTTCGCCGCTGACCTGATGCCCTACAAGGCACAGTGCATCACGCGCTCCCAGTCTGTCATTGAAGGACTTGCTGAGTTTACCGACTCTGCTGCTGCAGGCACCGCGCTCTCCACGGGCTATAAAACCTACAACTACTACATTGGCACCGACAAGAGTGGTAATCAGCTCAAGAACATTCGCGAGCTTGCTGCCGAAAAGGGTCTGCGCACTGCCGTGCTGACCACGGCACACATTACCGATGCAACCCCTGCTGCCTTCCTTGCACACGCAAGCAGCCGCTATGATACCACGCTGCAGGCACAGATTGACAAGCTCCTCGAAAACGGTCAGGTCAACTTTGCCGAGGGCGACATCAACGACCTTGCAAAGGTACAGGAAAAGAACTTCCTTGACCGCACCCGCCGCGGTCTTGCCGCTGCTTCCGAAAACAACGCAAGCTTCTTTGCGATGATTGAGGAGGCACACATCGACAAATTTTCTCACCAGGTAATGGCAGGCGGCGCATCTGTTACCCAGGTGCAGAATGCCGTGCTTTACTACAATGAGGCAATCGCATACACCATGGCATTCGTCATGCTGCACCCCACCACTGCCCTGATTGTCACTGCTGACCACGAATGCGGCGACCTTGAAATCTATGACCAGGGCAACGGTGAATACTACTTCAGCTTCAACTCCGACAATCACACCAACAAAAACGTGTATGTCTGGGGCATGGGCGACGGTGTTGACACCCTGCTTGAGGGCAAGGACGTCATTGACAACACCGATATTCCGAAGTTCCTTGCCACCATCTACGGCGAAAACAACTTCGGCGACCCGACGCCCCAATAAACAAACAATAAAAAACGACCGCGATTGCGGTCGTTTTTTTATTCCAGATTCCGTCTGCCTGCAAGGGCGTGGGACAGGGTGATTTCATCGGCATATTCCAGCTCTCCACCGTAGGGAATGCCATGCGCCAGACGCGTTACCTTCACGCCAAGCGGAGAAAGCAGGCGTGAAATATACATCGCCGTGGCCTCGCCCTCCGCAGTGGCACCCGTCGCCATAATAATCTCCTTGACGGTGTCGTCCTGCAAGCGAGCAAGCAGCTCACGCAGGGTAAGTGCATCGGGGGTGATGCCGCTCATCGGCGAAATCAGACCGTGCAGCACGTGATACACACCGTTATAGGAGCGCACCCTTTCAAATGCCATAACGGCCCGTGCGTCCTCCACCACGCAAATCACGCTCTTGTCGCGTGCAGCGTTGGCACAGACAGGACAAACCTCGCGGTCGGTCAAGTTCTGACAAATGGGACAGCGGTGTATTTTTGCTTTTGCCTCGCCGACGGCGCTGACAAAGGCTTGAATATCCTCATCGCTGTATTCCAGCAGTGCCAGCGCCAAGCGCTGTGCAGACTTGCGCCCGATACCGGGCAGGCGCGCAAACTGCTCCGCCAGAATATCAAGCGCCTCGATTCCCGTGCTCATCAGAAAAGGCCGGGGAAACCGGACATACCGGGCATGCCGGGCATGCCGAGAGCGCCCGTGAGCTTGGACATCTCCTCAGCACTTGTATCCTCCACGCGCTTGATTGCCTCATTGACTGCGGCAACAAGAATATCGGAAAGGGTTTCAATATCATCGGGGTCTACAATCTCAGGCTCAATATCAAGCGCAAGAATCTGCTTTTTGCCATTGATTTTTACAGTGACGGCACCGCCGCCTGCGGATACGGTATATTCACGTGCCTCAAGCTCCTCCTGAAGCGCTGCCATATCCTCCTGCATCTTCTGCGCCTGCTGCAGCATGGCGTTCATATTACCGCCGCCCATACCCTTCGGTCTTGCATAATTTGCTTTCATTGTAGTTCTCCTTTACTGTTTACTCCGCACTCTCTGCGGCAGATAAAATATCGTCAATAATGGTATCCTTCCTTGCTGCGTCGGGTGTTGCGACCTCTACAAGCAAATCACGGTCTGCAACCTCTCTTTGCAGTTCAAGGCAGAGCGCACGACGCAGCATATCGCGTCCGCCGCCGCTTTCGAGCATCATCTCAGCAAAGCTGCTTGGCAAAATCACCACCACACGCTTTTGCTCATCTAAAAAGGCGCGTGCGCCGTCAAGGAACGATGCCATCATCGCATTGTCACGACGAATACGCTCCACACAATTGATAAAGCTGCGGATACGTGTGAGAACGCGGCCGCCCTGCACCGCAGGTGCGGGTGCCGCCTTAACCGCAGGTTGCGCAGATGGCACAGTGCGCGGGACGGACGGTGTGTCAGGGGTGGATGCCCTCTTGGGAGAAACAGGCGTTTCCTGCACAGGCGCAGGAGCAACAGGTGCAGCGGGAGTCTGCACACCGATAACAGGTGCAGCTGCTGCGTCCTCCAGACGCTCTACGCGGGCAAGCAGCCCCTCTACCGAGGTATCAAGGCGAGGGTCACAAAGACGAACCAGCGTCAGCTCCGCTACCATGCGTTTCACAGCGTTGGCTTTCTGCATAGCAAAAAGCGCATCTTCAAGCAGACGACAGTGCGCAAGCAATGTGCCTTTTTTGAAGTCTGCCGCAACCTCGGTAAGTGCCGCAGCCTCGGCATCAGTCAAATCAAGATAGCGGGCGGCATTGCTTGTAGTTTTCACCACCAGCATATCGCGGTAAACAGAAATCAAATCCTGCCAGAAAACGGCAAGGTCGCGCGAGGCATTGACGGCCTCATCTATCGCCGCAAAAACAGCATCGTAATCGGCACGGGCAACAGCACGGACAAGTGCCAGCATGCCCTCTCTGCCGACCGAGCCCATCATTTCATTGACACCTTCCACGGTGACGGCTCGTCCGCCACCCGCGCAAAGCTCCAGCAGGCTGATTGCATCGCGCATACCGCCCTGTGCCAGACGTGCAATACGCTCTGCTGCGGCAGGCTCCAGAGAAATGTTCTCCTCCTTCGCGATGTGCGACACGCGCGCAGAAAGCACAGGCGTGGCAATGCGGCGGAAATCAAAGCGCTGGCAGCGCGAAATGATGGTGGCGGGAAGCTTATGCAGCTCGGTGGTTGCCAGCACGAAAATTACGTGTGCGGGCGGCTCCTCCAAGGTTTTCAAAAGCGCGTTAAAGGCGCTTGGAGAGAGCATATGTACCTCGTCCACGATATACACGCGATAGCGCAACGCCGAGGGAGTATAGACAACCTCATCGCGAATATCGCGAATATTGTCAACGCCGTTGTTAGAGGCGGCGTCCATTTCCAGCACGTCGGTGGCACTGCCATTTTCAATTGACAAACAGGAAGCACACTTGCAGCAGGGGCTGCCCGCCACAGGGGCTTCACAGTTCACGGCCTTGGCCAGAATCTTGGCGCAGGTGGTTTTACCTGTACCGCGCGAGCCACAGAAGAGATACGCGTGACTGGGTGCGCCGTTTGCGATTTCATAACGCAGAACCGATGTAATATGCTCCTGTCCGCAAACATCATCAAAGGTGCGCGGACGCCATTTGCGATATAATGCCTGATGCATACAGTCACTCCTCTCACAAATCAAATGAATAGAATAAGCCGCAAAATAAGACCATACACCTTAAAATCGAACTTCACCTTTGCGCGGTAATCGCATCTTCTGCTCAGAGCAGGCACCCTCGCGGCACATCGAAAGGACCGCTTAATGCTGCTTGGTTCCCCACCTGACATGGTTCACGGTGTCCGATTGCGCAAGACCCACTCGTCAACGCAGAAGAATACGCACCGGACCGCATCGATTCGGTCCTCAGAAAAGGGATCTACCCCTGCGTATAGCGGATTTCAGGTGCAGGGCCCCGCTACTCCCCCGGCTGGTATGGCCTTATTTTACGGCTTACTATAATATTATAACAGATTTTTGAATGTTTTGCAATAGCAAAAAAGCAGTTTTTGAATTTGAATTTCCCCGCTTTACATTGACAACTTCCAAAAAACGCCTTATAATAAATTATACCCCGAAAGGCAATTTATATGAGAGAAATCGGCATTAATCTAAGGGCCGTCAGCGGTCTTGCGTTAAAAAATATGTGAAGAAAATTGCAAGACCTGGCTTTCATCGCACGCGCCTATGAGGGGGTCTGCCGTCTGCACACATGAGTTGACGGTGAATGACAGCGCTTGACAAAAAAGTCGTTTTGTTTCTTGCGCCGAAGCATAGCTTATGATACAATAGAAATATAAACTGACTGCGAGGTGGGACACTTGAAGATTAAAATAAAAGAAAAAACCTATGACGAGGTGCTGGCTCTGCCCCACCACGTGCACAAAAAGCCCCGCCGCCAGCGCCTTTTCTGGCGCACACTTCTGCGCATTGTAGCCGCCCCCGACCTTGCCGCCACGCACTTCAAATTCGAGAAAATCGGCATGGAGAAATTGGGTCGCCGCGAGCCCGCGCTCTTTTTGATGAACCATTCAAGCTTCATTGATTTGGAGATTGCGGCACGCATGCTTTGCCGCCGCCCGTATAACATCGTTTGCACCACCGACGGCTTTATCGGCAAGAGGTGGCTGATGCGCCGTCTTGGCTGTATCCCCACCAACAAATTCATATCCGACCTGAACTTGGTGCGCGATATGATTTATGCCACCAAAACCCTGAAAAGCTCGGTTCTGATGTTCCCTGAGGCGGGCTACTCCTTTGACGGCACCGCCACCAGACTGCCCGATAGCCTCGGCAAGTGCGCCAAGCTTCTGGGCGTGCCGATTGTGGTCATCAAAACCTACGGCGCCTTCACGCGCGACCCGCTTTACAACAATCTCCAACGCCGCCACGTCAAGGTTAGCGCCACAATGGAATATCTCCTCTCCCCCGCCGAAATCAAATCCCTTTCCGCCACAGAAATTGCAGAGAAAATCAGTGCACAGTTTGCCTTTGATAGCTTCCGCTGGCAACAGGAAAACCACGTGCGCGTGGCAGAAAACTTCCGCGCAGATTACCTCAACCGCCTGCTTTATAAATGCCCCGCCTGCAAGGCAGAGGGCAAAACAGAGGGCAAGGGCGAGCATCTCACCTGCCACACCTGCGGTAAATCTTGGCATCTTGACGAGTACGGCTACCTCACGGCAACTGCGGGAGAAACCGAATTTTCCCACATACCCAATTGGTTCCGTTGGCAGCGAGAATGTGTGCGCGAGGAGCTGCGGGAAAACCGCTATCTTCTTGATGCCGATGTGGATATTTATATGCTTACCGATACAAAATGCCTTTATCACGTGGGCGAGGGACACCTCACGCACTCCCGCGCAGGCTTCCACCTCTCGGGGTGTGACGGCAAGCTCGAATACACACAGGACCCCATTCTTTCCTATACCCTGAACGCCGATTTTAACTGGTATGAGATTGGCGATGTTATTTCTATCGGCACCAACCACGCCCTTTACTATTGTTTTCCCAAAAACACAGGCGATATTGCCGCCAAGGCACGCCTTGCAACCGAGGAGCTTTACGACATCGTTTACGCGGAACGCCGTCTGTTACATGAGGCGGCTCGCGCCGCAAAACAATAACATCAAGCAAAAAAGCCGATTGAAAAATCGGCTTTTTTTATCCCATTCAGGCACTTATTCCTCTACTGCACGACAGACATTCCAACCCGCAGCATTCAGACGGCGCACTGCCTTCTCCTCATCTCAGCCAAGGATTTCCTTTGTAATGCAAATCACACGCCCGCGGAGCTTGACACTTGTGAGGCGCAGACTCGCCAGCTGTGCAAAATCAGAAATTTTTCCTTGATTATACTTCTCCTCAAGCCGTCAATCAAGCATTTTCACATAATTCACGCGCCAATCCCGACCAAGGGCGAGCAAAAAATACCGCACCCCGATATGGTGAAAGGTTGCGCAGCAATCCTTTCTACGTCGGCTTGCCGACGTGGGGCACCAATTCAGGTGATTCACTACAACGCCGTTGGCGTTGTGGAAAGATTGCGCAGCAATCTTTCCCACCCGGGAGCAAGCCCGCAAAGCGGCGCTTGCAACGTCAGCTTGCTGACGTAGACCCACTGATTAAGAGTCAGTTGCTCTACCAACGAAAGAATGGCATAGCCATTCTTTTTACAAGACAGCTTGCTGTCTTGTAGTTGAGCATAAAGGTGCATGGCCATCTATCAAAAAATAAAAATCTTGTAAAGGCTCCCCCTGCTGGTGCTTGTCTACGACCGCCACGCGTTCGTGGGAAGAACCCTCTTTGAAAGCAAAAATTCATACCATATAACTGGTTCTTCCATGGTTCAATCCCGACCAAGAGCGAGCAAAAAAATACCGCACCCCGATATGGTGCACCTTCAGGGATTCGAACCCGGGACCCACTGATTAAGAGTCAGTTGCTCTACCAACTGAGCTAAAGGTGCATATCGGAATGCGGTATTTTTTTGTTGGCTCCCCCTGCTGGGCTTGAACCAGCGACATCATGATTAACAGTCATGCGCTCTACCGACTGAGCTAAGGAGGAATGTAATGAGTCTTAGCTCAGTCGGTAGTCCGACATGAGGCTAAGGAGGAATGTAAATGTTAAAGGGGTTACGGTAAAACCATAACCCCTTTGCCGTACCAAAGGGTAGGCGTCTTCGCATTTCACAAATGAAACGCGATGTGTGTCGGCAATGAGCTATTTTCCCGGTCCGTCTCCAGACAAGTATTGTCGCCACTGCAGAGCTTAACTTCCGTGTTCGGAATGGGAACGGGTGGACCCTCTGCGTTAGTATCAACGTCTTCACATTTATTTCAATCTTTAGTGAAGAATTTACTTGTAAATTATTCGTATATCGCCAATATAAACTGAC
>JAFQMP010000057.1 GCA_017396225.1 Clostridia bacterium
CGTTTCCTCAAATTCCGCCTCGGTTTCGGTCGGGAAAGCGACAATAATATCCGAGGTAACGGCAATATCGGGTATCTTTTCACGCATGTAGTCGAGAATGGCAAGGTACTTGGCGCAATCGTAGTGACGGTTCATTAAGGAAAGAATACGGTCACTGCCCGCCTGCAGGGGCAGGTGGAATGCCCTTGCCACGTGGTGACTTGCGGCAATCACGTCAACAAGCTCCCTCGTCGCGTCCTTCGGGTGGCTGGTCATAAAATGCAGCTGATAATCACCCTCGATTTTATCAAGGTCAGCAAGCAGCCTTGGGAAATGATAGCCGTCCGCACGGTCACGACCATAGGAATTGACGTTTTGTCCAAGCAGGGTAATGTCGCGATAGCCTGCCTCAACCAAGCCCCGAACCTCGGCAATAATAGCCTCAGGCGCGCGGCTGCGCTCTCTGCCGCGCACGTAGGGTACGATGCAGTAGGAGCAGAAATTGTTACAGCCGTACATAATGCTGACACTGGCGCGCCAGGTCGAATCGCGGTGAATGGGCGTTCCCTCGGCAACCGTGTGCTCCTCCGCCTCCGAGAAAATGCGCTTGCCCTTCCCCAGGTAATCGGCAAGCATCTGCGGCAAGCGGTAAATGACCGAGGTGGAAAGTGTAAAGCTGACGTAAGGATAGCTCTTTTTGAGCTCCGCACGGCGGTGCGCCTGTGCAACCATACAGCCGCATACACCGACAATGAGGTTGGGGTTCTTTTCACGCAGATGCTTGTACTGCCCCACGACCGAAAGCGCCTTTTGCTCGGCGTGCTCCCGAATGGCGCAGGTGTTGACGAGAATGAGGTCAGCCTCCTCCGCATCTGCCACAATGCGGTAGCCCATATCCACTGCCATGCCTGCAAGCTTTTCGCTGTCCGCCACGTTTTGCTGACAGCCAAAGGTCAGCACAAAGCAAGCGGGAGCCTTGGCAAGCCCTGCATTGTGCAAGCGCACAGCGGCAATATAGGGCGCCATATCAAGTGCAGGCGAAAGCACGCGCGCGCAGTTTTCTTGCGACATAGCAATTCCTCCTTAAAAGTAAATTTACAGATAAATATTATACAATTTTTAATGGAGAAAGTCAAGAGAAAACGTGAGAAAAGGCGCTTTTCCTGTCAAAAAAAGAAAACGGCAGACGGGGCATCTGCCGTTTGAGAAAAGCTGTTTTCGCTTATTTTTCATACCGTTTCGGGGGATACGAAGGTTTTTCCTTCTTTTCCGTGCCTGTGGGACGAAAGAATTGATAGAGGTCACAGGGTATCATACCATTATAAAGACGGCGCTTTTTATCGGCTCTGCGGCCGAAAAGCCGTTCAAACTGCGGGTGCGAGGTAAGTACATACATCTGCCAGGGAGAGAAGGTGGCAAAGACACGACCGATATCACGGTAAAGTGCCTCGACCTCACGCAGTTCCATCAAACGCTCGCCATAGGGCGGATTGCAAATCAGGGTGCCGCGACGGTCGGGCTTTTCAATTTTTCTTGCATCGGCGCGGAAAAAGCGAATGGCGTCGGCAACCCCTGCGCGCGCGGCGTTTTCGCGCGCGTATGCTAAAACCTTTTCGTCAATGTCCGAGCCCCAAAGCTCGATTTTCTCATCACGCTTTGCTATGTCCGCACATTCCTCACGGGCTGTGCGCCAGATGCCGCTATCAAGGAAATCAAACTCCATTGCAGCAAAATCCCGCCCCGTATTGGGGGCAATTTCCTTTTCTATCAGTGCCGCCTCAATGAGAATTGTGCCCGAGCCGCAGAAGGGGTCCCACAAAAGCGTATCGGGTCTGGGGCGTGCGGTCAGTGCCATGGCGGCTGCCAGGGTTTCGCGCAGCGGGGCGGCACCTGCCGCAGGGCGGTAGCCGCGCTTATGAAGTGCGACACCCGAAGTGTCGAGCATAATGGTGGCAATATCCTTGAAGATAAAAAACTCTAACTGATATTTCACACCGTCCTCGGGCAAATCGGTCACGCCGTGCGCGGCGCGCAGACGCTCCACCGCCGCCTTTTTCACGATACGCTGACAATCAGGTACCGAAAACAGCATGCTTTTTATGGCGTGTCCCTTTACAGGGAAGGCATCACAGGGGCCGATATAATCCTCAAGAGGCAGTGCACGGACACCGTCAAAGAGCTCGGTAAAGCTTCTTGCATCAAAGGCGCCGAGCCTGATATAAATACGCTCGGCAAGGCGCAGGCGCATGTTGGCGCGCGCAAGGTCAAGCTCGGTGCCCTGAAAGGTCACGCGCCCGTCCATGGTATCAAGGCGCTTCACACCAAGGGCGTCAAGCTCCTCTCCAAGCTGCTTTTCCAGTCCAAACAAACAGGTTGCTACAAATTCCATTATCTGCCTCTCCCTCTTGCCAGCCACTTTTTCAGGTACTGTCCCGTATAGGAATGAGGTACCGCGGCAAGCTCCTCGGGCGTGCCTGTGGCAAGCACTGTGCCGCCGCCCTCGCCACCCTCGGGGCCCAAATCAATGATATGGTCGGCGGTTTTGATAACGTCCAGATTATGCTCAATGACAAGCACGGTATTCCCTGCCTCAACAAGGCGCTGCAGCATCAGAATCAGCTTGGCAACATCGGCGGTGGAAAGTCCCGTGGTCGGCTCGTCCAGGATATAAATCGTCTTGCCTGTGCTGCGCTTGGCAAGCTCGGTGGCAAGGCGGATACGCTGTGCTTCGCCGCCCGACAGGGTGGTCGAGGATTGTCCCAGCGCAATATAGCCAAGCCCCACGTCATACATCGTCTGCAGCTTGCGTGCAATCGCGGGAATATCGGCGAAGAAGCCAAGCGCCTCCTCTACCGTCATCGCAAGCACATCGGCAATATTCTTGCCCTTGTAATGCACGTCAAGGGTGTCGCGGTTATAGCGCTTACCGCCACAAACATCACACTTGACGTAGACGTCGGGCAGAAAGTGCATTTCTATTTTTTTCACGCCGTCACCCTCACAAGCCTCACAGCGACCACCCTTCACATTGAAGGAAAAACGACCGCCCGTATAGCCGTGGCGACGGGCATCGGGGGTTTTGGCAAAGAGGTCACGGATTTCTCCGAAAAGACCTGTATAGGTGGCGGGGTTGGAGCGCGGTGTACGCCCGATAGGGCTCTGGTCAATGTCAATAACCTTGTCAAGATGCTCGATGCCCTCAATGCGGTCATGCTTACCTGCATAGGCGGCCGCGCGGTTCAATTTACTTGCCAGATAAGGATAAAGAATACCGTTGACAAGCGAGGATTTGCCCGACCCTGATACGCCTGTAACGCAGGTGAGCGTGCCAAGAGGCACCGATACATCAATGCCCTTCAGGTTATTATGCCGCGCGCCAAACACGCGCAGATAATTGCCGTTGCCCTTACGGCGCACGGCAGGGATTTCAATCTTCAGCCTTCCCGACAGGTATGCACCCGTAATCGAGCGCTCACACGCCATAATCTCGGCAGGCGTGCCCACGGCTACAATTTCGCCGCCGTGAATGCCTGCACCGGGGCCCACGTCCACGATACAGTCGGCAGCCTCCATCGTTTCCTCATCGTGCTCCACAACCAACACGCTGTTGCCGAGGTCGCGCAGACGAGAAAGGGTGGCAATCAGCTTGCAATTATCGCGCTGATGCAGACCGATGCTCGGCTCATCGAGGATATAAAGCACACCCATGAGCGAGGAGCCAATCTGCGTTGCCAGACGGATACGCTGCGCCTCACCGCCCGAAAGCGTGCCCGCACGGCGCGCCAGGGTGAGGTAATCAAGACCCACACTGATGAGGAAGCCAAGACGTGCCCTGACCTCCTTGAGAATTTCTTTTGCAATCGCCTGCTCGGTTTCTGTCAGGGTAAGATTGTTGACAAATTCCAGCGCACGTACGATAGAGAGATTGCAAAGCTCATCAATATTTAACCCACCAACGGTGACGGAAAGCACGGTTTTCGAGAGGCGCTTGCCGCCGCAATCGGGGCAGGGCGCGTCCTCAATAAACTCATCGTAATACTCATTACCGCCACTCATACGCATACGGTTTTCAATCATCGCAACAAGACCGTCAAACCTGACAATCTGCTCACGCGACTCCTTACCGAAATAGCGGATAATGTGATATTTTTCCTCGCCTGTGCCGTAGTAAAGAGCGTTTTTTTGCTCCTCGGTAAACGCACGGACAGGGGTGTCAAGCGTAAATCCAAGACGCTCGCCAACTGCGGCAAAGAGCGGGCCGTTCCAGCTTTCCATATCAAGGGTTTTGAAGCCGTTTACGGCTATCGCACCGCCTGCCAGAGAAAGGCTGTCATCGGGAATCAGCTTATAAACCGCGATACGGCGCTGCTGCCCGAGTCCCGCACAGGTGGGACAAGCGCCCTGCGGATTATTGAAGGAGAACATTCTGGGCTCCAGCTCGCCGAAGGAAATGCCGTGCTCCTCGCAGGCATAATTCTCGGAAAAAACAAGCTCCTCAGGTGCCGCCTCCCCCTCTCGTGCGACAGGTGCAATCAGGAGATTGCCGTCGGCAAGGGCAAGGGCGGTTTCCACCGAATCGCCAAGGCGGGTGCGGATATCACCGCGCATTACAAGGCGGTCTACCACCACCTCGATGCTATGCTTTTTGTTTTTGTCAAGCTTGATTTCCTCGGAAAGCTCATACATGCTGCCGTCCACGCGCACGCGCACATAACCGCCCTTTTTGGCATCGGCAAGCACCTTTTCATGCATACCCTTCTGCGCGCGCACCACAGGGGCAAGCACCATGAAGCGCGTGCCCTCGGGGAGTGCCAGAATACGGTCAACAATCTGGTCCTTGGTCTGCTGACGGATTTCCTTACCGCAGACGGGACAGTGCGGCACACCGATGCGCGCGTACATCAAGCGCAGATAGTCGTATATCTCAGTAACCGTGCCCACCGTGGAGCGCGGATTTTTCGAGGTGGTTTTCTGGTCAATCGAAATGGCGGGCGAAAGTCCCTCAATACTGTCAATATCGGGCTTGTCAAGCTGCCCCAAAAACATACGCGCATAAGAGGATAAGGATTCCACAAAGCGGCGATGCCCCTCGGCATAAATGGTATCAAAGGCAAGAGAGGACTTGCCCGAGCCCGAAAGACCCGTGAGCACCACCAGCTTATCGCGCGGTATCGTGACATCTATATTTTTCAGATTGTGGACGCGAACGCCCTTTAATACAAGTTCATTTGCCATAGTGTTATCCTTGCTCTCGCAGTTCTTTGATTCTGTCTCTGAGGAACGCAGCCTGCTCAAACTCAAGCCGCTTGGCGGCATCGCGCATCTCAGCGGTGAGGGTGTCAATCAGCCGCTTACGCTCGGCGACAGAAAGCTTCCTTGCATCACCCGTCCTTTCATCGGTGGTAGCACCCGCGATATCAATAATATCGTGCACGTCCTTAACGACAGAGCGCGGTGTGATGCCGTTTGCCTTGTTGTAGGCGTCCTGAATCGCACGGCGGCGGTTGGTTTCATCAATCGCCACGCGCATGGATTTGGTGATTTTATCGGCGTACATAATGACGGTGCCGTCCACGTGGCGTGCGGCACGTCCAATGGTCTGAATGAGAGAGGTTTCGGTACGCAGGAAGCCCTCCTTATCGGCATCAAGAATGGCAACAAGCGATACCTCGGGTAAATCCAGACCCTCGCGCAGCAGATTGATACCGACGAGCACATCAAATTTACCGAGACGCAAATCTCTGATAATCTCCATACGCTCAAGGGTTTCCACATTGTGGTGGATATAGCGCACGCGAATACCGTTTTCCTCAAAATAGGTCGTCAAATCCTCTGCCATATGTGTGGTCAGCGTGGTGACAAGCACGCGGTCACCGCGTGCAGCGCGCAGACGGATTTCACCCATCAAATCATCTACCTGTCCCGCAATCGGGCGCACGTCAACCAATGGGTCTAAGAGACCCGTGGGACGGATAATTTGCTCCACAGTCTGCTTACTGTGCTCACGCTCGTAGGCGGCGGGAGTTGCGCTGACGAAAACGGTCTGCCCCATTCTCTCCTCGAACTCGGTAAAGTAAAGGGGACGGTTATCGTATGCCGAGGGCAGGCGAAAGCCGTAATCCACAAGATTTTGCTTGCGTGCGACATCGCCCTTGCTCATACCAGACACCTGCGGCATCATCACGTGGGACTCGTCCACAATCAAGAGATAATCCTTCGGAAAATAGTCAAGCAGCGTATAGGGTGTGGAGCCCGCAGGGCGGCCCGACAAAACACGGGAATAGTTTTCAATGCCGGAGCAATACCCGACCTCGCGGAGCATTTCAATATCGTACCTGGTGCGCTCGGCAATGCGCTGTGCCTCAACAAGCCTGTTTTCACCTTCAAAGTAGGCGACACGCTCCAGCATTTCCGCGCCGATTTCGGCAAGCGCCGCCTCGCGCTTATCATCGGAAACGGCATAGTGCGTGGCGGGAAACACACCAAAATAGCGCAGCTCGCGGATTGTTTCACCCGTAACGGCGCGGAACTCGGTCACGCGGTCAATCTCGTCCCCGAAAAACTCCACGCGCACGGCGGTTTCGCCATAGCCCGCAGGGTAAATATCCACCACATCTCCGCGCACGCGGAACTTATTGCGTTGGAAATTCAAATCACTGCGCTCATATTGGATAGAAACAAGCCTTGCAAGCAGCTCATCGCGGCTCATCTGCATACCGGGACGCAGAGAAATCACGAGAGAGCGATACTCATCGGGGTCACCCAAGGAGTAAATACAGGACACGCTCGCCACAATGATGACATCGCGGCGCTCTAACAGTGCCGAGGTGGCACTGTGGCGCAGGCGGTCAATTTCATCGTTGATAGCGGCGTCCTTTTCAATATACATATCGCGCCCGGGGACATACGCCTCGGGTTGATAATAATCGTAATAGCTGACAAAAAACTCCACTGCAGCATCAGGGAAAAACTCACGCATTTCGGTGCAAAGCTGGGCGGCGAGGGTTTTGTTTGGCTCTAAAATCAGGGTGGGGCGGTTGACACGCGCAATCACGTTTGCCATGGTAAAGGTTTTACCCGAGCCCGTCACGCCCAGCAGGGTCTGGTGGGAAAGTCCTGCCTCAAGCCCCTTGACCAGCGCATCAATGGCGGCGGGCTGGTCGCCCGTCGGCTGAAATTTACTTTTCAAGATAAATTTATTATCAAGCATAAGGCACACCTCCCCTATTTTACTATCTTAGATAGTATACCACAAAATTCTCCCATAGTAAAGAGATACGGCAAAGAAAAAACGAAAGTTGACAGCACCGCTTTTACCCCTCTGTCTTTTTCTCGTTTCCGCTTGACAATTCCCCTCGCTTCCTTTATAATTTAGTTAATAAATTGGATTTTGTATAAGGAGCTGCTATGGGAAACGCAAAATATCTCTATCTCGTCAGGCACGGAGAAACCGTGGCAAACGCGGGCAACATTCACGCAGGGCAGTTTGACTCTCCCCTGACCGAAAAGGGACGCGAGCAGGCGGCGGCCTCTGCCCCGCTGCTTACGGGGATACCGTTCGATACCGTTTTTTCAAGCGACCTTTCCCGCGCCAAGGATACCTGTGCGATTATGCTCCCCGATGCCACCCCCATTCTTCGCCCCGATATCCGCGAGATTAGCGTGGGGGGCTTGGAGGGCAACCCGCGCCCCGCGGCGCGCAAGACCTACGGCGAGTCCCATCTCGCCGCCATGAAGGCGTACGATTACTCCATATTTGGCGGAGAGAGCTTTGCGGATTTTATGACACGCACCGTAGCCTTTTTGGACGAGGTGGCAACAAATGATGCGTACGGCACGCATATCGTGGCGTTTTGCCACGGCGGCATCATTCAGAGCGCGGCACGCCATATTCTCGGCTGTGCCGAAAACCTGCCCCCGCTTGCTGTGACGAATTGCAGTGTAAGCGTTTTTTATTTCGACGGCGAGCGCTGGTCTATCCGCACCTTCAACCAGACACCAACGCTGCCGCAATAAACAACACCGCCGCCCAGATGGGCGGCGGTGTGGAAGGTCCCTACATCACTTCGGACGTCCGTTGTTCTTGACGTCCTTGTTTTTGGGAATGAGAATATTGGTAAAATGCAGGTTATAGCTGCCGATGATGTAAGCAAGACCTGTCACGGCAACGGCGGGAATGATAATGATAAAGTAAGTCAGAATCATCTCGTGGAAGGTATGACCGCCAAAGCCAACCGCAGTGGTAAAGCCTGTATACATACCGTGAAGCAGCATGGAAATCGTCTTCATAACACCCGATACAGGCAGATAGCCCTTGAAGAAAATCTGCGGCAGCATCAAAATGACCAGCAACAGATTCAGCGCATTGGCGCCTGCACCGATGACAAAGCCGCGCCAGAGCCCGCGAGAGGTGCCGCGTGCATCGGCGGAAATGCCGTCCTTTGCGCCAAGCTCCCACATATGTGCGTAGAGCAGGAAAAGATAAAAGACCACAGCACCGATGCTGGTCACAATCTGCAGAGGTTTATTACCCGCATACATGCTTACCCACCACATACCGATGCCAAACAGCGAAATTGCAAACTGGTTGACAAAAAGCTTGACCATTGTGTAGCCGTATTTTTTCAGAAATTCCTTCACATTCAAGTCCCCTTTGGGTTATTTGATACCTTATTATACCGAATTTTGCCGTTTATTTCAACAGGTAATTGAAACATTTTTGATTTTTCGGCAAATCTTCAACAAAATGTCACAGGAAAGGAGCCACTATGAAAGGACAGTACGCCGTAGACCTGCGGGAAATGCCCCCTGCTGTCAGGGAGTTTGCCGCATACAAATCGGGCATACAAAACTGCTCACCCAAAACCGTTTCGGAATATCTCCTTGACCTGCGCACCTTTTTCCGCTATGTGGTTGCCACGCGCGAAGGAATCGACCTTGAGGGGGAGGATTTTGCAAAAATTGATATCAGTGCCCTGCCCCTCTCCTTTATCGGTGCTATACGCACCACCGAGATTTACGCCTTTTTGCAGTACACGGGCACGGTGAGAAAAAATCTCTGGGCGGCAAAGGCCCGAAAGTTAGTTGCAATCCGTATGCTTTACCGCTACTTAGTCACCAAAACAAAACAGTTAGAGCACAATCCCGCCGTGGATATTGAGGCACCCAAGAAAAAGCACACACTGCCCAAGTTTTTATCGCTTGAGGAGTCACTTTTATTGCTCGAAACCGTTAAAAACGACCGTCATTCCCGTTCGGTGGTGCGCGATTATGCCATTATTACGCTCTTTTTGAATTGCGGCATGCGTGTATCCGAGCTTTGCGGCATTGACCTCACCGATGTGGCGCGCGACCTGCACTCCCTGCGTGTAACAGGCAAGGGCGCCAAGGAGCGCATCATTTACTTGAACGAAGCCTGTCAGACGGCACTTGGCGAATATCTCTCACTGCGACATGCCGACAGGGACGGCAACACCCTCCGCGAAAAGGCGCTCTTTTTAAGCAGCCAGAAAAAGCGTATCAGTGTCAAGACCGTCCAATGGCTTGTCTATAAATATCTCGATATGGCTGGGCTTGGTGACCGCCACCTGTCGGTACATAAATTAAGGCACACCGCCGCCACCCTGATGTATCAATCGGGCGCGGTTGATGTGCGTGTGCTGAAGGATATTTTAGGTCACGAGCAGCTCAACACCACACAGATTTACACCCACGTCAGCGGCGAGGGCATGGCGCGCGCCATGGCGCACAATCCGCTGGCAGGCGTTAAGCGTCGCGACACTGGCAAAAAGGAGCAAACCGATGATTAAGGCAGTTATTTTTGATTTTGACCACACCCTCTACGACCGCGATGCAAGCTATGACAGAATGGCTGTACCCTTTGCTGACGAGCTTGCTGCATACATCAACAAGAATTTGAGTATTGAAGAATTAACCGCACTTATGAAGAAGGCAGACCACGACGGCGCTTACCCCCACGGCTGGCCCGATGTTTACGCCTGCAAGGTAAAGGCGGGCATCTTTTCTACCATTCCCGACTATGAGGTGTACATGAAGGCAATCCGCACGCACCAGCCCCGTACCATTACCCTTTGGAAGGATACCGTATCCACGCTGGAGGCGCTGAAAAAACGCGGCATCAAGCTCGGTATGCTCACAAACGGCGGCTCGGCAAGCCAGCGCGACAAGCTTTCCAACACCCCTGAAATTATCCCCTATTTTGATAAAATTCTGATTGGCGGCGACCTGCCCGCACAAAAGCCGCACAAAATTGCCTACCATGCCATTTGCGAGGCGCTCGACGTTACCCCTAGAGAGGCAATGTACGTGGGCGACCACCCGACCAATGACGTAGAAGGCTCCAAGCTGGCAGGGCTGACCGCCGTGTGGATTCCCTATGTCAAGCCCTTTCCCTCAGGCGTGACCCCTCCCGATTATGAAATTGCGGCACTCAGCGACCTGTTACCGCTGATTGAAAGATTAAACGAGGAAAACCAATGAAAAAGAAATTCTTTTTGGGCATTGACCAGGGCACCACGGGTGTCACCGCCATTCTCTTTGACAAGGACTTTACCGCCGTAGCGCGCGGCTATGCCGAAATCGCACAGTATTACCCGCAAGCAGGCTGGGTGGAGCACGACCTACAAAACCTGCGCGATGCGATGCTCGCCGCCGTTGGCGAGGTAATGACGGCTGCTGCTGCCGCCCCCGATGCAGTGCTTGCCGTCGGTCTTGACCACGAGGGCGAGAGTGTGGCACTCTGGCACGCTGAAACAGGCCTGCCTCTTGCCCCCGCCATTGTCTGGCAGGACAGGCGCACTGCCGCGCGTGCCGAGGCGCTTGCGCGCACCCACGGTGATTTTTTTCGTGCAAGGACTGCACTGACCCCTGATAGCTATTTCAGTGCCACCAAGCTGGAGTGGCTGCTGCAAAACGTGGCGGGTGCCACTGCACTTGCCCGAGAAGGCAAGCTCCGTGCAGGCAATATGGACGCATGGCTCCTTTACTGCCTGACGGGCGGCAAAGCGCATAAGACCGATGCCTCTACCGCCTCGCGCACCATGCTTTACAACATTGAAACGGGTGCTTGGGACGAGGAAATCTGCGCCCTGCTTGGCATTGATAAAGCCATTTTACCCGAGGTGGGCGACAGTATCCGCCCCTTTGGCGTGACCGACCCCGACGCCTTCCTTGGCATCAAGGCGCCCATTTTTGCAATGCTCAACGACCAGCAGGCGGCCCTGCTCGGTCAGGGCTGTATTCGACCCGGTATGATGAAAACCACCTACGGCACAGGCTGCTTTATGCTGATGAACACAGGCGATACTCCCGTACGCTCGAAAAACGGTCTTGTCACCACTGTGGCATGGCAGCTTGACGGCAAGCGCACCTACGCCCTTGACGGCGGCGTATACATCGCAGGTGCTGCTGTCAGCTGGCTGCGTGACGGACTTGGCATCATCACCACCGCCAAGGAGTGTGGCCCCCTTGCTGCCTCTCTTGCCGATAACGGCGGCGTTTACTTTGTGCCTGCCTTTGCAGGACTTGCCGCCCCCCACTGGGACGCAGCCGCCACAGGTACCCTGATTGGTCTGACGGGCGGTACCACGCGCGCCCACATCGTGCGCGCAACCGAGGAGGCGATTGCCTATCAGGTGACCGATGTTGCGCACGCAATGGCGCGCGATGCGGACGTTCCCCTCACCTGCCTGCGCTGCGACGGCGGCGCCGTGCATGATAAATTCCTGATGCAGTTCCAATCAGATATTTTGGCACTGCCCCTTGAAATCCCCGTCTGTGCCGATGCCACCGCGCTTGGCGTAGCGTTTGCCGCCGCCGTAGGTGCCGGCTACGCCAAATGGGAGCAGGCGGAGGGGCTCTTTACCGCAAAAAGCCGCTACGCCCCCACCAATATGACCGCAGACGAGCGCACTGCACTTCTTGCAGGCTGGCACCGCGCCGTAGAGCGCGCCAAGGGCTGGCATACGTAAAAAATAAAGCAACAAAGACCGCCTGGCGGTCTTTGTTGCTTTAGGGATCTTTGCCGCAGGCGGCAAAACCGCTTGCCTTTGCCGCTTACAAGCAAGCTTGACGCGCTCTTACGGCATTCGTCGCACCCCTGCGCGCTTCGCACGCGGGGGCGACTCCGAGCCTATGCTCCACCAAGGAACGAAAAAAGACCGCCTTTACGCAGTTTCTCATAAGGATATTAACTGCGTATAGATGTTCTCGATATGTAGGATGGACAGTTTTGACTGTCCGTCCTATTCCGTTTTATGGGGTTAGGCAACTTCTTCGGGTGCGAGCTTTCCGATATAGCGGAAGTAGATGTCGATCTGCTGCGTTGCGGTTTTGCTGTGCTTTGCCGTTCTTTCGTGGATAATGATTCGCTCTATGAATGTGCGAAGCACTTCGGGAGTCAACTCCCTTAAATCTGTGTACTTGTTTGCAATATCCACGAACCTTTCGACATTGGTTGCCGCTGCTTTCAGATCATCAATCTCTTGCTTTACTATCGGAAGTCGCTCGGTAATCTCCCGTTGCTCGGTGTTATAACCGTCGAAGAGCATACGGAACTGTTCATTGGTGACCTTGCCGAGAACATTGTCCTCATAGAGTCGCCTGAACAGAGCATTCAGCTCGTTGTTGCGTTTTTCAAGACTCGCC
>JAFQMP010000058.1 GCA_017396225.1 Clostridia bacterium
CCGAATACGGCTGCACCTTTACCCTGACGCTTGAGAAGGAACAGCAGTATGAGCTCTACATTATGTATGAAAACACCGACAAGCGCTCACGCGGTCACGTTGCATTTTATGCACTTGAAGATGACCTGCTTGCCCGCACACCGCTGATTGGTGATTTCCACGCCCACACCTACTATTCAGATGGTAAGGAAGGACCTGCTTTCGTTGCTGCCGAATACCGCAAGAACGGCTACGACTTCACCACCATTACCGACCACCGCCGCTTTGAGCCCTCGCTGATGGCAACAGAGGCATTCAAGGAATTTGACATTCCCTTCCGTGTCTATCAGGGCGAGGAGGTGCACCCCGAGGGCATCGTCACGCACATTGTAAACTTTGCCCCCGACCGCAGCACCAATGCCTTTGCGCTGCTCAATCATCCTGAAGAAAACCCCTTCTCGGGTACGCCTACCCCCGAATGGAGCGAGGCAATGGAGAAAACCCTTGCCACCCTCACCGACCTGCCCGAGGGCGTTGATGCCAAAGAGGTGGCAAGCGCGATGTTGGTGACCGAGCATATCCGCAAAAACGGCGGCATGTCAATTCTCGCCCACCCGCACTGGGTTTGGAGAACGCGCAATGTCCCCGACCAGACCACCCGTTACCTCCTCTCAAGCGGTATGTTTGATGCACTTGAATTAATCGGCGGTCAAGATTGGTACGAAAACCAATCCCAGATTGCATTTTACGAGCAGCTCTGCCGAGAGGGACTTGAGGTGCCGATTGTCGGCTCCAGCGACCAGCATAGCACCCTGCCGAAGGGGCTTACCGACGACACCATTACCCACTTTACCGAGGAACGCACGCTTGTGCTCGCCACAGGCAACACCCGCGAGGAAATCGTTGATGCAATCAAGGGTCATTACACCGTTGCCATTCAAAAGTTTACGGGACAATATCCTATTGTTGCGGGCGGCTCCTACCGTCTGAAGCAGTATGCGCTCTTCCTGCTCCGTGAATACCTGCCCCTCCGTGATGAGCTTTATTTCACCGAGGGCAGACTGCTGCACGAGGCGCTTGCGGGCGTTCCCGGTGCCAAGGAGCAGCTGCACGCTACCGTGAAATATCACGCCTACTTTGAGGATAAATACATTCTCCGTTAAAGCAAGCAAGAAATAAAAATGCGCGAGCAGATTGCTCGCGCATTTTTATTTAACTGCCAAACCGAAAGCCCGCTGCATAAAGTGCATCGTTATCATCACCGACAATCACACCGTGCCACGTTGCCGTAGTACCGGGGTATATCACCGTTTGCAGCCCCGCACAAACGCTGACAGCCCCTGCCGCAATACGGGAAAGCGCGGTATGCAGGCGCAGCGTACCTGCCGCCCGCCCCTGCGGACAGTAAAGCAAAACCTTGTAATCGGCGGTATAGAGCGCACCGTCGTGCTCGGCAAAAAACTCACTCCCTGCCGCCACACGCACAAAGGCAAGTCTGGGGCAATCGGCAAAGGACGCCGCAGAAAGCGTTTGCACAGTGGTCGGCAGCTCAATCGCGCCCACAAGGCTGCCCGCCAATGCATAAGGGAGAATTTCCGTCACGCGGTCCCCTCTTTCGCTGGTGGGCGGCACCAGCACACAGGACGCCGTGCAGCTTCCGATACCCGCCAGTGCACAGGTACCGTCACCGTTGCTGCGGAACAAAAGCCCCTCACTGTATGTTGGCTTCACCGTCACGCTGCCCCCTTGCGCGGTGGGCGATTGTGAGTCTACCGCATTCCCTGCACCCTCCTCAGGCGGCGGCAATACGACCGCTTCCCCCTCTCCCTCTGCCTTTGCCGCTGCCGTCATTGCCACACAGCCGCAAATGATGCCACAAAGCAGCAGCAGACAGAGTACCATTTTGAAAATCTTCATTTTTCTCCTCCTTTTTATCTTGCGGTAAAACGATGCTACCACAAACATATACCACCGTCAAGAGCGTTTCGGTCGCGCAAAACGACGGCATACGGAGAGGAAAAAGCAATTTTTCGGTTCTTTCTGTCAGCCGCCGTCAAACACCCGTGCCACCGCGCAATTTCTGCGATGAAAAGTCCTTTCGCGCCACCCGCGCCAAAAAAGATTCTTCTTGACGAAAGTGCGCCGATATGGTATGATAATTGCAGATTACGGAAGGTCAGGTACATTTATGAATCTTCTCTTTATCGGCAACAGCCACACCTATTTTAACGATATGGCAGCAACCGTCAAGCAGCTGTTAGAGGCGACAGGTGAGCGCACCCACGTCACCATGCTGACGCGTGGCGGCAAGGGACTTGTCCACCACATGACAGACCCCAATACCCTTTTTAATATCCGCTACGGCGGCTACGATACCGTCATTGCACAGGAGCGTGCCGCAGGCTTTGACCAGGCGTCCTTTACAGAGGGGGCCGAGGCGCTCGCCCGCATGAGCGCAGAAGCAGGTGCGCGCTTCCTGCTCTTTATGCCATGGGTACGCCGCGATGAACGCAGCACACAGCGCGATATGACAGAGGCCTATCTCTCCTTTGCAAGAAAGCAGGGCTGCCGCTTTGCCCCCTGCGGAGAAACCTTTACCCGCTTGCTGACAAGCCTCAAGGCAGACGACCTCTACTGCGAGGACGGCAACCACGCAACAGCGCTTGGCAGCTATGCCGCTGCTGTCACGATTTTTTACACCGTAACGGGGCGTAAGCGCACCATTGACCCCACCAAAATTGACGACCCCGGGATTCTTTCCGGACTCACCCCCGCACTTTGCGCACGGATTCACGCCGAGGCCTGCTTTGCAACGCGCCTCTTCAACGGCTGATATGGGTAACGTAAAAATAGGTGCACTCACACTCAGACACGGACTGATGCTTGCCCCCATGGCAGGCGTAACCGATGCCTCCTTCCGCGCAATCTGCCGACAGGCGGGCGCGGAGTACACCGTCAGTGAGATGATTTCAGCCAAAGCGCTTTGCTTTGAGCAAAAGGGACGCGACAGCGCACCCGCGAAAACAGCGGCGCTTGCCACGATACGAGAGGCTGATGCGCCTATGGCCATTCAGCTTTTCGGCAGCGAGCCCGATTTTATGCGCGAGGCAGCCCTCCTGATTGAGGCAGGCAGCTATCGCGGTGCTGTCAAGGGGCCCGCGCCTGCCGCCATTGACATTAATATGGGCTGCCCCGTGGCGAAGGTCGTATCAAACGGCGAGGGCAGTGCCCTGATGCGCGACCCCACGCGCGCCGCCGCCATTGTTTCCGCTGTCAAATCTGCCGTAAAGCTCCCTGTCACGGTGAAAATCCGTGCAGGCTGGGACGAGCAGCACAAAAACGCGGTTGAATTTGCCAAGCGTATGGAGGAGGCAGGTGCAGACCTGATTTGCGTACACGGCCGCACCCGTCAACAGTTTTATGCCCCCAAAAGCGACAACGGCGTGATTGCCGCGGTCAAGGCCGCCGTCAGCGTGCCCGTGATTGGCAACGGTGATATTTTCACACCCGACGATGCGCTGCATATGCTGAGTGATACAGGGTGCGATGGCGTGATGATTGCACGCGGCGCACTTGGCAATCCTTTTTTATTCACTGCGCTGACCGCAAGACTGCAAAACACCCCTTACACGCCGCCAACCGTGCGCCAGCGCATTGAAACCGCACTTGCCCACGCAGCAGATATGATTGAGAAAAAGGGCGCGCGCATCGGCGTGGCCGAGGCGCGCAAGCACATGGCGTGGTACTGCCACGGTCTACGCGGTGCTGCGGCGGCACGCGGTGCCTTGATGCACGCCGAAAGTCTTATCGAATTTACCAACATCTTAGGCGCACTTGTACGCGACGAGGAGACCTTATGATAGCCATTTTGTCAACCGATGCCCTGCTTTCACATATGCTGACGCTGGAGGTCACACGTGCAGAGCTCACCGTCTGTGAGCCCGACAAGGCACTGCTTTATCTCATTGACCTGGACCACCCGCCCCGTCCGCTTCCACGCAAAAAAAGCTCTTACACGGTAGGCTTTTCGACAACACGCAAGAGCGACAGCCGTGTTGATATGCTGCTCCCCCTTCCCTATGCCACCAAGGAGCTGCAAGCCGTATTGCACCGATTCCATGACTGCGTCCCCACAGAAAAAGGCATTGGCTATCTCCCCCACGCCGCCGTTGTGGAGGGAAACAAAATTCGCCTGAGCCCTGCAGAGGAGCACATTTTTGCCATACTGCTTGCCGCAAAGGGCGAAATTGTGCCCACCCAGGCACTGCAGGCCGCACTCCACGCAGGCAGCACCGACAGCAACGTGCTGCAGGTACATATCAGCCGTCTGCGCCGCAAGCTGACAGGAGGCGGCGCTTCCCGTATTCGCGCCGTTCGCGGCGTTGGCTACCGTTTGATTTGAGGTATGATGAAAGAACCCTTACCACCAAGGGACGTACAACAAAGCAAGGACTTAAAAAATGCCCCCGTTGCCGTATTTGACTCCGGCGTCGGGGGTATTTCTGTCCTCAGAGAAATGAAAAGACTGCTGCCGCACGAGGACTTTATTTATTTTGGCGACGCCCGCAACACCCCCTATGGCGAGAAGGAGAGTGTCGCGCTGCGCGCGTTGATTTTCGGGCACGCGGCATCGCTTCTTGCCAGGGCGAAGGCATTGGTATTGGCCTGCAACACCGCCACCGCCGTGGCGGTGAAGGCGCTGCGTGCCGCCTACCCCAATGTGCCGATTATCGGCATGGAGCCCGCTGTAAAGCCGGCGCTTGCGGTCGGCAACCACCCGCGTATTCTGATTCTTGCGACCGAAACCACACTGCGGGAAAAGAAGCTCAAGGCGCTGCTGGCACGATACAATAGCCACGCCACATTCCTGCCGCTTGCGGCACCTGAGCTGGTGCGCCTGATTGAGGCAGGCAAAACCGATTCCCCTGACCTCGACGCCTATCTTGCCGCACTGCTCGCGCCCTTTTCGGGAAATCCACCCGATGCCATTGTGCTGGGCTGCACGCATTTTCCGCTTGCGGCAAGCGCCATTTCGCGCGTGTTTTCCGATACCGTCCCACTCTTTCACGGCGCGGAAGGCACTGCAAAGGAGTTAAAACGGCGCCTGACAAGTGCCAATCTTTTGAACGAGCAAATCCACCTCGGCACGGTTACGCTTACCGCAAGCGACTCTGCCGCCCTTCCCCGCTACCTTTCCCTTTTTTCAAAGTAAAAAATCCCCCATCACGGGGGATTTTTTACTTATTTCCAGGCATCGGGACATTTTCGCTTTTCCTTGAACCATTCCCAATCCTTCAGCACGCGGTCATCGCCGCTGCCGCAGACAACGCGCACGCCGTCTTTATCGGTTACAACAGCGATATTGCCATTCATTGATTGGAATGTGCCTGCCTCGTAATCAGTGCAAAGCGTGGTGACATACACGCGGTTGGTATAGGGTGCAATGCGGTCAATAAATGCCTGTGTCGGGAACTGATTATCCTCGTTTGCGGTGTACTCGGGACTACCGCAGCAGCAGCATACGCAAACGATTTCGGGATTGATAACCGAGAGCAACGCCTCGCTTGACGAGGATACCGAGCCGTGGTGACCTGCCTTATAGAGAGTGACCTCGGGCAGGTCGTTCATTTCAACCAGATGCTCCTCGCCCTCCGCCTCAAGGTCACCCGTAAAGAGATAGTTATAATCTCCGTAGGAAATGAGAGTACAGACCGAATGGTCGTTTTCATCGCTTGCCATATTATAGTAGTAATAGCTGTCAAGTATGGTCATTTTGATGCTATTGCCAAGGTCAAACTCATAGTTTTCGTTCTGGCGGCACTCAGCAGCG
>JAFQMP010000059.1 GCA_017396225.1 Clostridia bacterium
TGCATCATGAATTGGCTTCGCCATGATTTCTCGTCGGCGTGCTGCCTCCTCCATGAATTGAATTGCAACCAATGTGCCGATAGGCACAATTCATGCCGCAGGCAATTCATGAAAGCATAGCTTTCAATTCACGCGGGCCGCAAGGTTGCAATTCATTGCGTGTTCTCCGTTAAGGATAACACGCATAGTGGCGGGAGTTGTTCTTTCAGCCAATCACGCGCACGTCAGCACCGAGCGCTGTGAGCTTTGCTTCCAGATGCTCATAGCCGCGACCGATGACGGCAGCGCCCGTAATAATGCTTTGCCCCTCTGTGGCGAGGGCGGCGAGCAAGAGGGCCACGCCGCCGCGCAAATCGGGAGCGCGCACGGTTGTCGCGTGCAGGGGCGCGGGTCTCACGGTCAGCACGGTATCCGCCACGGAAAGCGAGGCGCCCATTTTAAGCAGCTCCTCGGTATAGCGGAAACGCGATTGCCAGACACGCTCGTTCATCGTCCCCTCCCCCACGGCACGCCCGCCAATGGCAAAAAGCGTGGCAAGCTGGGGGTGCAAATCAGTGGGGAGCGCGGGGTATGGGCCTGTTTCCAGAGATATACCGCGATAGGTGTCGGGGGCGACAAGGGTAATCTCCCGTTCCCCCACCAGGAGCGTTGCCCCCATTTCATCAAAGGCAGCAAGCGTGGCACCGAGGTGCGTGGGGTCAGTATTCTTCACGGTGACGCGCCCACCGCACGCCATGGCGGCGGCAAGATAGGTACCCGCCTCAATCATATCGGGAATGACGGTAAAGGAACAGCCATGCAGGGGCTTGCCGCCCACAACCGTCAGTGTATCGCCGTCTACCCCCTCAATTTCCGCGCCTGCGGCGGTGAGGAAGGCGCAAAGTGCACCCACGTGCGGCTCGGCAGCGGCATTTTTTATCACGGTTCTGCCCTTTGCCGAGGTTGCCGTCATTAACAGGTTGGCGGTGGCGCCCACAGAGGGCATTTTCAGGGTAATATCGGCAGATTTCAGCACCTCGGCAGATAAGGTCAGCACGCCGTCCATTGTCTGCTCCTCTGCCCCCAGTGCGGCAAAGCCCGCAAGGTGTTGGTCAATCGGTCTGAGGCCGAAATCGCAGCCCCCCGCCCCTGCGAGGTATGCCTTGCCAAAGCGCCCGAGCATCGCACCGAGCAGATAGACCGAGCCGCGAATGGCCCCTGTCAGAGTGGGACTTGGCAAAACAGGACGGATATCGGTATAATCCACCGTCACGGCGCCCCCCTCGGCAAAGCGGATACGCGCGCCGAGGCAACGCAGAATTTCCAGCGTGATGAGAACATCACTGACACGCGGCAGGGCATAAAATACGCAGACCTCTCCCGTCAAAATCCCTGCAAACAAAAGCGGGAGCGCCGCGTTTTTGCTCCCGCCTATCTCTACGCTCCCCGAAAGCGGCTTGCCGCCGCGCACAACAATTTTGTTCATAAGCACTCTCCCGAAAGAAACACTCTCGAAAGCAGTATATGAAAAAGTCGCCTCGGGCGTGTGCCCAAGGCGACTTTGTTTATTTTACAACGGAATAATTTTGATAAGATAGGTGGAGAACAAAGGCAAAGTAAGATACGCCGCAAACTCGCTGGCGGTGAAAATTTCCTCACGGACAAGCGCCGCATCGTGATCCGCATCCAGCAGATAATACTCCACACGCACGCCGTTTTTATTCTCTACATTTTCAAACAAAACCTTTACCTCACGTGCGGGTGCCTCGTCATTATCCTCAAAATGAGTAAGCATTACGCACTGCTCCTCGCCCGCCGCGGCTGCTGCCCATACACAATCTCCCTCGGTTTCTACGGCAACCGACTCCTTTTGACGGTAAAGCTGGTTAAACATGTAAAAAGGATAATATCCCTTCAGGCACTCGCAGATTAAATCGGTATTGAACAGGCTGTTCATCGCACCAGGGCGTGCATCATAAAACATCAGGTTATCAAGCGGCTCGCCCTGGCTCATCTCCATCACGGCGGCAATAAATGCCGCACCCTTCAGGCCCTTTTCGGCCTTCAGGCTATACACCCACACATCGTCGTGCCAGCCCTTGACGTAATTCCACTCATTGAGAATACTCTCGGTCTCGGTCAGGCCGTAGCGGTCAAGCATTTCTCTTGCCAGGCGGATTCTTTTCTGAACCTTTTCCACGGTAGAGCCGTACACGTGCCAGGAAAAGAAATCGGGCTTTATATCACCAAGCGAGGCAAAAAAGTCATTCAGCCACGGCTCGTCACGCATAGTAGCCACGGCGGGGCCACCGATCTTCAGGTGCGGGAAGCAGGCCTTCAAATGGCGGTATGCCACGCCAAACATCTCGTAAAACTGCTTGGCGGTACCACCCCAGCAACGCTTGTGCGTGCTGTCATCGGGATCAAGATCGGGCTCGTTCCAGATCTCCCAATAGGGCACGTCCATGTGAAAGCCGTTCGCCCACCCCTCGGTATAATGACGAATGATATGCTCACAAATAACCGCCCATTTATGGTAATCCTTCGGAGGCAGCGTGCCATACTTTTTGCGCCAATGCTCAATTTTGGATCCAAGGCGGTAGAAGCATTTGGCCCCTGATTCCTCAATGACGCGCATATAATCATCGGTAATATCAAAATCGTAAGAGGCGGGGTCGGTGGCATCTGCATCAAAATCGGGGAAAATGGCGTGCACGTCTATCGTATGCTCCCCGCCGTACGAATAACAACATGAGGCGTCGTGTGTGCGCGCATAGGGAATGCCCGCAGCTTGGAAGCTCCAAAGGTTGGTGATACGCTGGTCTGCACCGAACTTATAAACAGGGCCGTTATTGACACCGTGCATCGGCTTAACAGGGCCCATTTTACGAGCAAAATCAACGGTAACGATATTTGTAGATTGCATCGTGTTTCTCCTTTACAGTTATTGATTTCATTATAACGCCCGCGCCTTTTCACTGTCAACAAAAAAATCGCGAAAATTTTTCGTAGGCACTTGCTTTTTTGAAGGAGATACAGTATAGTAAAAAAAGAGGTGATACAATGAACTTAACGGACATAGCCCGCGCGGCGGGCGTATCGGTTTCCACAGTATCAAAGGCCTTTTCGGGCAGTGCTGACATTGGCAACGACACAAGAGAACGCGTCTTTGCCGCGGCAAAGACGCTTGGCGTATTTGACCGCTATAACAAGAACAAATTTGAAAAGCACGTAGTGGCAGTCATCATCCCTGAGCTTGTGAGTGAATATTACAGCAGACGCCTGACACTTCTCACGCGTGAAATCGAGGCCGCAGGCGGTATTGTGCTGACCTCCATAGCAGACTTTGACAAGGAAAAGGAGCATGAGCTTTTTACCTACTATGCCGATTATTGCCACGTGGACGGCATTATTTTACTGCAAAGCATGACCGACCACGAAAACAGCGGTCACACCCCTGCAGTGGCATTTTCCGAGCGTGCGTGGAAGCATATTGACAGCATTTCCTGCGACCTGCAGAGTGCAATCACAGACGCCGTTCATCACCTGAAAACGTTGGGGCATACGCACATTGGCTTTGCAAGCGAGCCCCTGACCGCCAGCAAGGCGGAGCTTTTCAAGCGCGCGATGCGCGGAGCGGGGCTACCCATACCCTCACACGCCGTACAGGTGAGCTCGGCGCGCTTTGAGGCGGCAGGTGCAGAAATTGTGCGCAGGTGGCTGGACAAGAATACACTCCCCACCGCTATTCTTGCCGCCTACGATTATATTGCAATTGGTATCATCAAGGAATTGACGCGCGCGGGACTTTCGGTCCCCGGTGACGTGTCCGTTATCGGCATGGACGACATTTCCCTGAATCCATATCTCGAAACCTCTCTTTCCTCGATTGCCACCGAGAGCGAGCAAGCCTGTCTTAAGGCGGTTGCCCTGCTCCTCAAAAAAATGGACAACCAGTATTACCGCACGCGCGAGCGCATTGTGATCCCTGCGACCTTTATTCCGCGCGAGTCAACGGGCAAGGTGAAAGAAAGATAAAAAAGCGCAGAGCGATGCTCTGCGCTTTTTGCTTTATTTGCGGTAGTAGGCAACGGCTAATTCTACGACAAGGCCGTAAGAGGCGGTACCCGCCTCGTTACCGTTTAATTTGAGAAAGGTATCATTGACGGCGTCGGACAGGTCCGCCATGGGCGCATCGGCAAACTCCTCAAAGAAGGCATCATAGGCACGCAGCTCGCCAAGCACCGCGGGGTGCAGGGTCTTTAAGAGCGCGAAATGCGCCTCCTTGTCGGCGTGATAGAGCACCGCCGTCACATATTCATAGAGATTGAGATAGCCCGCGTAACGGATATAGGGCTCCTCTGATGCGGTGCAGGCAAGAAATGCTACAAAGCTTGCCTCGTTTTCTCTGGCGATGCCGCGCTGATGCGCCATTTCGTGCGCCGCGGTAAAGGGCAAGGTATAGTCGGGAAAATGCGTGTTGAGGTTCGCCTCGCCCGTAAAGTAGGTATAGACACCTGTGATATGCGTATAGGACATCAGGCGGCTTGCCGCCACGGTCTTTACCCTGCTTTTCATCGTACGGATAAAGGGATATTCAAGTGAAACCCTGTCATAGGCGGTGAGGAGCTTGTCGTTCATTTCCGCCACCGTTGCGGGCATTTTGGAAAAGCCGTCCGCGCCGTATTCTATGGTGGGTGCCAGGGTGTTGAGCTCACTCACCAGTGCGGCAGCAGTCGCCTCAAGCGCGGCGGCATCAATCTCGCCCGCGGAAAGTGAGAGGCGCTTATCAAGCGCCTCGGTATGGTAGCCTGTACCAAAGGAAAGCACAAAGGTGGAGAAGAAAAGACTGCACGCGGTGAGAATAATACAGAAAAAGCGCAAGGTCTGCCCCCAGGTTTCCGCATAATGACGCCAGGCGTGGCGTGCCACAAAGGCAAGCAGAAAGGGCAGGAGATAAAGGAGCAATTCCGCCAACGAGAAGGGTATCCACGCGGTGAGTGCGGCAAGCACGGTGCGCATGGCGTGCCCCACGCTGCCGTTAAACCACGCAGCAAAGGTGGGGGAAAGAACGGCAACAAGATAAATGCCGCCCGAAAGAAGGGCAAATGCAAGGAAAGCCCAAGCATAAAGCGGCAGATAGGCTTTGATTTTAGCAAACAAGCGCCAACACCTCACTTCCAAATTCCAGTTCTATGAGCGCCGCCATATCGGGGGCAAGAGGGGCGTGCACCGCAATCGGTTCCCCCGAAGCAGGGTCGGGAAAGCGCATGCCTGCCGCGTGGAGCGCGTGACGCGAGATGCGCGCATCTGCGCCACCGTAAAAATCATCGCCCAAGAGGGGGGCACCGAGATACGCCATATGCACACGGAGCTGATGCGTGCGCCCTGTTTCGGGGATAAGCCGCAGCAGCGTGAGCGTGCCGTTGGTGGCAAGGGGCTCCACGTGTGTCACGGCAAGGTCGCCCTCGCCCTCTGCGCAGACCTCGCGCGTAATCACGCTTTCATGCTGGCGGCGAATGCCTGTTTTTAACACCGTTTCCCTATCAATTATGCCCTTTGCCACAGCGTAATAGGTCTTTTTAATGTCCCCTGCCACCATGGCTCCCGACAGCTTTGCCGCAGCAAAATGGTGCTTTGCCACCAGCACCGTGCCCGATGTGTTACGGTCAAGGCGGTTGGTAAAGCGCGGACGGAAGGTGCTGCCATAGCGCCAGACAAGCGCATTGGCAAGCGTATCGTCATAGTGTCCGTGTGAGGGGTGTGTGGGCATATAGGGCGGCTTATTGACAACCAGAAAATCAGGGGTTTCCAAAACCACCTCAAGCTCCCTTTCAAGGGGCAGGATTTTCTCGGTTCCCTGCTCGTCCTCGGCAGCGAGAGTGAGCACACTCCCCGCCTGCAGAACTGCGCGCACGGTGACGCGCGTGCCGTCAAGCAGGATTCCCTGCTCGTGCCGCTTTAATTTTGCAAGGAGTGCGGCAGATATGCCCTGCTTGCGCAGAAAATCACGTACCGTCTTGCCACTATCCCCTGCTTCAATCACGAATTGCATACCGCCACTCCCTTCTTTTTTAATAATAAAATTATTCCGTTTCGCGCGGCAGGTCGACCAGAACGGGCGCGTGGCCTGTGGCGGGTAGGATTTTCTCAAGCAAATCGACAGTTTTTATACGCAGGCTTGCGGTATTTACCATGGGGTGACAGCCGATATACTCACCCGACAGCACCGCACGGTCAATGACAAGCGTGACCACTTTTTCTCTATCGTATGCAAGCCCCAGCACGGTGGCGGAGCCGGGCAGCACACCCAAAAGCTCCTCCATTTTCTCGGGTGTACCAAAGGAAAGGCGCGCCACACCGAGGACGGCGGACAAATTCTTTGTACGGAAGGGCTTGTCCCCGGGCATCAACAACAGATAAAAGGCTGTTCCCTGTCTGTTCGCAAGGAAAAGATTTTTGCACATCGCGGTGCCGAGCACTTGGTCGGTTTTCTCACAATCCGCCATTGTCATGGCGGGTGCGTGGTCAACACGTGCATAAGGCACACCGAGATTATCGAGAAAATCGTAAATCTCAATTTCCTTTTGCGCACGTCCTGCCACCGAGGCGGGTCTGCCCTGCTCCAATATCAGTTCAGTATCACACATCATAGATACTCCTTACAAATTACTACTATAATGGTACTAAAAAACGCGCGGTTTGTCAATGGTAATGCGCGATTTTGCAAAAAAGAACTCTGCCTCGGCAGAGTTCTTTTTTGTCGTAATACACACATCGCCGCCCGAGATTCCAAACGGCGGCGCCGTTTGCCCCTTCGGGGTTCGACTACGCTCAGAATGACACGGGCGGGCGCAACCGAATCCGCAAGGTGCATCGTAAAGTGGCGGGCGACGGTGTAGTAATCTACTCCGAGCTCGCCACTGCGGAGCTACGCAGTATTACGCAGCTTTTTCAGCCCTTGAAATACTTAACAGCAGATGCAAAAAGTCCCATATCATACGCGCCAAGCACGTTACGGTAAAGGTTCTTACCGATACGCTCGCTGTGGCCCATCTTACCGAGGACGCGGCCGTCGGGAGAAATGATACCCTCGATTGCGGCAATCGAGCCGTTGGGGTTGAAGGCGCTATCCATGGTGGGATTGCCTGCAAGGTCAACGTACTGGGTTGCAATCTGACCCTTAGCAGCAAGCTCAGAAACAAGCTCAGGGCTTGCGAGGAAGCGACCCTCACCGTGAGAAATCGGCACGGTGTAAATATCACCAACCTGCGTGTTTGCCAGCCAGGGCGACTTGTTGGTCGCAACACGGGTACGAACCAACATCGACTGGTGGCGGCCAATCACGTTATAGGTCAGGGTGGGACAGGTGGCATCGGTATCAATAATCTTACCGTATGGCACCAGACCAAGCTTGATAAGCGCCTGGAAGCCGTTGCAGATACCAAGCATCAGACCGTCGCGCTGCTCCAGGAGCCTTGTGACCTGCTCCTTCACCGCAGGGTTGCGGAAGAATGCGGTAATGAATTTTGCGGAGCCGTCGGGCTCGTCACCGCCCGAGAAGCCACCGGGAATAAATACCATCTGGCTGTCAGCCAGCTTGCGGGAAATTTCCTCAACACTTCTTGCCACATCATCAGCAGTCAAGTTGCGAATCACGCAAATCTCGGCATCAGCACCTGCATTTATCAGCGCGCGTGCGGAATCGTACTCACAGTTGGTGCCGGGAAATACGGGAATCAACGCCTTGGGGCGCGCGCACTTAACGGCAGGTGCCACGTCAAAGCCGCCCTCATAGGTAAAGGTCGGTGCGGTCTGCTCCTTGGCGACGGCGCGGGTGGGATAAACGCCCTCAAGCACAGCCTCATTGATGGCAAGCAGGTCGGACAGAGTTTCCTTATCTGCACCGAGGTCAACCACGGCCTGGACGGTGGTTTCACCAATCAGCGTAGCGCACTCGCAATCCACAGTGCCCTCAATTTCAGCCACGATAAAGCCGTACATCGCACCGTTATACCACTCGGTGACAGTGCCGTTAGACCGGAAGCCAATCTCGTTACCAAAGCCCATTTTCATCACAGCCTCTGCAAGACCGTTCTCCACTGCCCACGCGGCCTTAACCTTGCCTGCCTTGTGCTGCTTGTAGAAGCAATCCCAAACCTTCTTCTGTGCCTCGGCAGTGCCGTCCTTGGGTGCAAAGAGGTAAACAGGGTTGCCCGCTGCCTTGAATTCAGGCGTAATCACCTCTCCTGCAAGCACAGGGGCGATAGCGAAGGAAATGAGCGTCGGGGGAACGTCCATATCAAGGAAGGTACCCGACATCGAGTCCTTACCGCCGATAGCGGCGGCACCCAGCTCAAGCTGTGCGTCCATAGCACCCAACAGTGCTGCAAAGGGCTTGCCCCAGCGTGTGGGCTCGGTGCGAAGCTTTTCAAAGAACTCCTGGAAGGTAAGGTAAGCCTTGCCGTAGTCACAGCCTGCGGCAACGAGCTTTGCCATAGAATGGTATACTGCGGCGTGTGCGCCTGTATAGGGGTCAACGCTCATCATATCGGGGTCAAATGCGTAGGCAAATACGCTTGCCTGCTCAGTCGTCTGACCGGGAAGAACAGGCAGGAGTGCTGCCATAGACTGCGCAGGAGTGCGCTGGGTCTTACCGCCGAAGGGCATGGTCACAGAGCCTGCACCAATCGTGCTGTCAAAGCGCTCCACAAGTCCACGGCGGCTGGCGGTTTTGAGGTCGCCTGCCATTTCACGCAGGGACTTGTACATTGCACGGGAAAGAACGGAAAGGTCCTTTTCCGTTACAGCAACCTTCGTGTGCTTATCTGCGCCGTTGGTATTGAGGAACGCACGGGAGAGGTCGGCAATAACATCACCCTTCCAGGTCATCACCATACGAGCTTCCTCAGTGACAACAGCAACGCGATAAGCCTCAAGATTCTCACCCTCGGCAAGTGCGATAAACTTGTCTGCGTCCTCGGCGGCTACGACAACTGCCATACGCTCCTGAGATTCAGAAATCGCAAGCTCGGTGCCGTCAAGGCCGTCATACTTCTTGCGAACTGCATCAAGGTCGATAGCAAGACCGTCTGCAAGCTCACCGATTGCAACCGATACACCGCCTGCACCAAAGTCGTTGCAGCGCTTGACGAGGCGAGTTACCTCGGGGTTGCGGAACAGGCGCTGAATCTTGCGTTCCTCGGGAGCGTTACCCTTCTGCACCTCAGATGCCATGGTGGTCAGCGACTTCATATTGTGGCTCTTGGAGGAGCCTGTTGCACCGCCGATGCCGTCACGACCCGTGCGGCCGCCCAGAAGGACAATCACATCACCGGGTGCGGGACGCTCGCGGCGGACGTTATAAGCAGGTGCTGCAGCCACAACGGCACCGCACTCCATGCGCTTGGCAACAAAGCCCTCATGATATACCTCAGCAACGTGACCGGTGGCAAGACCAATCTGGTTACCGTAGGAGGAGTAGCCTGCTGCCGCAGTCTGCGCAATCTTACGCTGGGGCAGCTTGCCGGGCAAAGTTTCGGAAAGTGCGCGGCGGGGGTCACCGCCGCCTGTCACGCGCATTGCCTGATGCACGTAGGCACGACCCGACAGGGGGTCACGGATACAGCCGCCGATACAGGTAGCCGCACCGCCGAAGGGCTCAATCTCAGTGGGGTGGTTGTGGGTTTCGTTCTTGAACATCAAAAGCCAATCCTGGTCCTCGCCGTCTACCTTTGCGGTAACGTGAATCGAGCAGGCGTTAATCTCCTCACTCTCGTCAAGCTCAGGCAGCAGACCGCGCTTTTTCAGGGTCTTGGCACCAATCGTGGCGATATCCATCAGGGTCTGGGGGCGCTTTGCAGCGCGCGCCTCGCCGTAAACCTCAACGCGTGCGGCAAGATAACGCTTGTATGCCTCTGCCACAGCGGGGTCGTCAATGCGCACATCGTCAATGTGCGTGGAAAAGGTGGTGTGACGGCAGTGGTCGGACCAGTAGGTATCAACCACGCGAATCTCGGTAATGGTGGGGTCGCGCTTTTCCTCATCGCGGAAATAGGCTTGCAGGAATTTCAGGTCATCAATATCCATAGCAAGACCAAGCTTGTCAAGCAGGTCGGCAAGCCCCTTCTCATCAAGCGTGATAAAGCCCTCTACCACTGCAACCTTACCGGGCACAGCGTACTCGACGGCAAGCGTCTCGGGCTTATCAAGCGTAGCCTCGCGGCTTTCTACCGCGTTGATAACAAACTTCTTGACCGCGGCAACGTCACTGTCGGAAAGGTCACCTGCAAGCACGTAAACCTTGGCGGAGCGCACGGTAGGGCGGTCGCCCTGGCTCTGCAGCTGAATGCACTGTGCGGCGGAGTCGGCGCGCTGGTCAAACTGACCGGGCAGGGGCTCTACGGCAAAGACGGTGCCACCCTGAAGGTCGAGCTCTGTGGTGACAATATCAAGCTGCGGCTCGGAAAAAATCGTGCGGACTGCCTTGTCAAACAGTGCCTCCTCGATATTCTCCACGTCGTAACGGTTAATCACACGGACACCCGTCAGCGCCTTGATACCGACAAGGGTGGAAAGCTCATGAAACAGGCCGTTTGCCTCGTGCGCAAGCTCTGCCTTTTTCTCTACGTATACTCTGTAAACCATACGATTACTCCTTTACCAAAGCTGCCATGGCACGTTTGCCGATGTCGTGGCGATAGAATGCATTGTCAAAATGTACCTCGGCTACGCGTGCGTATGCCTTCTTAATTGCGCCCTCCAGTGTATCGTCCATGGCAGTGACGCCAAGCACGCGGCCGCCGTTTGTCACAACCGCGCCGTCCTTCAGCGCCGCACCTGCCACGAATACGTGGGGGCGCGCCTCCTCGCTCATGGTAATGGGGAAGCCCTTGTCATACTTCTGGGGGTAGCCCTCAGATGCCATAACCACGCAGCAAGCGGAGCCAGTCGAGAATTTCACCTCGCAGTCGGCAAGTCGCTCCTCGGTGACCGCCTGCATAATCGTGAGCAAATCGCTTTCGAGCAGGGGCAGGACAACCTGCGTTTCGGGGTCGCCGAAGCGGCAGTTATACTCAATCACCTTGGGCCCCTTGGGGGTGAGCATCAGACCAAAGTAGAGGCAGCCCTTGAAGGTGCGACCCTCGGCATTCATCGCTGCCATGGTAGGCAGGAAAATGGTATCCATACAAACCTTGGCAATATCCGCGGTGTAATAGGGGTTGGGCGCAATCGTGCCCATGCCGCCCGTGTTCAGACCCTCATCGTTATCGTGGGCGCGCTTGTGGTCCATAGAGGATACCATGGGGACCATTGTCTTACCGTCGGTAAAGGCAAGAACCGAAACCTCGGGACCGGTCAGGAACTCCTCCACAACAATCTGGTTGCCACTCTTACCGAAGACCTTGTCCTCCATAATCGAGCGGACGGCGTCCATAGCCTCCTCACGGGTGGTGGCGATGATAACGCCCTTGCCAAGTGCCAGACCGTCAGCCTTGACAACAATCGGAATCTCAGCGGTTTCCAGATATGCCAGTGCCTTAGCGGGGTCATCAAAGACCTCATAGGTGGCGGTGGGAATACCGTATTTCTTCATCAGATTCTTGGAAAAGACCTTGCTGCCCTCGATGATGGCGGCTGCCTTATTCGGGCCAAAGCAAGGAATACCGTGTGCCGTCAGGGCATCTACTGCGCCAAGCACCAGCGGGTCATCGGGCGCAACAACGGCGTAATCAATCTTATTTTCGTAAGCGAAGGTGACAATGGCATCAATATCTGTCGCCGCAATCGGCACACAGGTGGCATCGTCCTTCATACCGCCGTTACCCGGCAGGGCAAAAATTTCTGTTACGGTGGGGTTCTTGGCAATCGAGCGAATGATTGCGTGCTCTCTGCCGCCGCCACCAACGACCATTACTTTCATCGTGAATGCTCCTTTACTCGTAAATCGGGAATTTTTCGCACAGCGCGATAACCTCGGCAGTGACGCGCTCACGGTTGCCCTCAAAATCAGCGGCAACATCGCGCATCCAGCCTGCAATCAGCTTCATTTCCTCTACACCGAAGCCACGGGTCGTCACAGCGGGCGTACCGACGCGGATACCGCTGGTAACGAAGGGCTTTTCAGGGTCATTGGGAATGGCGTTCTTATTGACGGTGATATGCACCTCATCAAGACGCTTTTCCATTTCCTTGCCCGTGATGCCGAAGGGGCGCAGGTCAATGAGCATCAGGTGGTTATCGGTATCACCCGACACCACGCGGAAGCCTGCCTCAACCAGTGCATCGCAAAGCACCTTGGCATTCGTGACAACATTCTGCTGATAGGTGCGGAACTCCTCGGTCATCGCCTCACCGAGCGCCACTGCCTTAGCGGCGATGATGTGCATAAGGGGGCCGCCCTGCGTGCCGGGGAATACTGCCTTATCAATCTGCTTGGCAAGCTCCTCACGGCAGAGAATCAGACCGCCGCGCGGACCGCGCAGCGTCTTATGGGTGGTGGTGGTCACCACATCGGCATAGGGCACGGGAGAGGGGTGAAGACCCGCTGCAACCAGACCTGCAATATGCGCCATATCCACCATATAGTAGGCACCGACCTCCTTGGCAATCTTACCGATTGCCTCAAAGTCAATGGTGCGGGAATAAGCGCTTGCACCTGCAATAATCAGCTTGGGCTTGCACTCCAGCGCCACGCGGCGGATATCCTCGTAATCCAGCATCTCGGTTTCGTCCGACACGCTGTAAGGAACAATGTTGAAATATTTACCCGAAATATTGACGGGAGAGCCGTGGGAGAGGTGACCGCCGTGGGCAAGATTCAGACCCATTACGGTGTCACCGGGATTGACAAGTGCAAAGAACACGGCAAGGTTGGCGTTTGCACCGCTGTGGGGCTGCACGTTGGCATGCTCTGCGCCAAAGAGCTTTTTGGCACGCTCACGTGCGATGTCCTCCACGATATCCACATACTGACAACCGCCGTAGTAGCGCTTGCCGGGGAAGCCCTCGGCATACTTGTTGGTGAGCACCGTGCCTGCCGCCATCAATACAGCCTTGGACACGATATTTTCGGAGGCAATCAGCTCAATGTTATGGCGCTGACGGCCAAGCTCCAGCGAGCAGGCATCATACACCTCTTTGTCATAGTGAACAAGTTCATCAAAAAAATTCATCTTGGTACCCTACCCTTTTTATCAGTGGTGGAAGAGGCGCATACCGGTAAACGCCATGGTCATGCCGTACTTGTTGCAGCATTCAATCACAAGGTCATCGCGAATCGAGCCGCCGGGCTGCGCGATATAGGAAACGCCGCTTCTCTTGCAGCGCTCTACGTTGTCGCTGAAGGGGAAGAAGGCATCAGAGCCGCAGGCAACACCGGTAATGGTATCAAGGTAAGCGCGCTGCTCCTCACGGGTGAAGGGCGCAGGCTGACAGGTAAAGTATTTCTGCCAGTTGCCGTCAGCGCAGACGTCCTCCTCGTTTTGGTTGATATAGCCGTCAATGACGTTGTCGCGGTCGGGGCGACCGAGGGTTGCCTTGAAGGGCAGCCCCAGCACCTTTTCGTGCTGACGGAGGAACCAGGTATCTGCCTTGCCGCCTGCAAGACGGGTGCAGTGCACGCGGGACTGCTGACCTGCACCCACACCGATTGCCTGACCGTCAACAGCGTAGCAAACCGAATTGGACTGCGTATATTTGAGGGTGATGAGCGCCACAATCAAATCGCGGACAGCACTCTCGGGCATATCCTTGTTCTCGGTGACGATATTTTCCAAAAGCGCGCGGTTGATTTCAAAATTGTTTCTGCCCTGCTCAAAGGTAATGCCGAACACCTGCTTGCGCTCGATAGCATCAGGCACGTAGTTCGGGTCAATTTCTACTATATTATAGTTGCCCTTCTTTTTGGTTTTGAGGATTTCCAGTGCCTCGGGCTCGTAGCCGGGAGCGATGATACCGTCGGACACCTCGCGCTTGAGCATCAGCGCGGTGGTGACATCACAGACGTCGGAAAGCGCAACCCAGTCGCCGAAGGAGCACATACGGTCAGTACCGCGTGCACGCGCGTAAGCGCAAGCGAGGAGAGAGTCGTCAAGCCCCTCAATGTCATCAACAAAGCAAGCCTTTTTGAGGGAATCGGAAAGCTTGACACCGACAGCCGCCGAGGTGGGGCTGACGTGCTTGAAGGAGGTAACGGCAGGGAGTCCCAGCGCCTCCTTCAGCTCCTTGACAAGCTGCCAGGAATTAAAGGCATCAAGGAAATTGATATAGCCGGGACGACCCGAAAGGATTTTAATGGGCAATTCACTGCCGTCATGCATATAGATGCGTGCGGGCTTCTGGTTGGGGTTGCAGCCGTATTTGAGCTCAAATTCTTTCATATTGATGCCCTCTCTTATTTATTCTTGTTGATAATAATCTCGGTGGGTGCGGAGCCGTCAAGCGGTACAACACGCACGAAAAGCGACACCTTGTTATCGGGATTCAGGTTCTTCCAGAGCAGGTCGGACAGCTCCTTGGCGGTATTGGGGAGTGCAATCTCCTCAGGCTCGCCATAGAAGGAAGGAATGGGGTTTCCGTCACACTTGTAGGTGTGAATGAAGTGACCGATGCCTGCGCGAGGCACATAGCGGTAAAAGTAGCGATTGCAGACCTCGGGATTGCCGTTTGCGCTCTTGAGGATAGACATGGTATAGGTAAAGTCGCCCTCGCCGTAGGTCACCATACCCGAAATGCGGGGGGTGTAATTGGGGCAATCGGGTTCAAATTCTCTGGTCATCAGCGCGTCCTCAAAGGATTTGCCTGCCACGAGGTGGTCATAAATGGTATCGGTCTGGTCACCGTTGGTGACAACGTCGATATTATCCTTAACGAGATAAGGATTATAGATAATCAGGCTGGGGTCGGAGAGCTTACTCTCATCAAACGCCTTGGTACGCATACCGCCCGCAAAGCGCTCAAACACGCGGTTGCGGCTGTTCTCACTGCGACCCATAATAAAGTACGCAATCATCGCACTCTTGCCGTCGGCAGATTTGCCGAGAATAATGCCGCGACCGGGGTAGCTGTTTTCCTTCAAAAGCTTGCTGATGTCAAACAATGCCATGTTTTTTCCACTCTTTCTTTTTCTATTATTTGCTTTGGGCAATCGCTGCTGCCACCAGCTCGGTGGCGCGGGGCAGAATCAGCCATTCGGCCTCCTCCATCACGCGGCGCTGCAGAATTTCAGGGGTATCTCCCTCCCTGACCTCAACCGCCTTTTGCAGAATGATGCGGCCACCGTCGGGAATTTCATTGACAAAATGCACCGTTGCACCCGTCACCTTGACGCCGTAAGCAAGCGCCGCCTCGTGCACGTGCAGGCCGTAAAAGCCCTCTCCGCAAAAGGAAGGAATCAGTGAGGGGTGAACATTCAGAATACGCTCAGAGTACGCGTCTGTCACGCGCTTGGTGAGAATCACCATAAAGCCTGCAAGGACGATGAGGTCAATCTCAGCCGCCGCGAGCGTTTCAAGCAGCTTATCCTCAAACGCCGTCTGCGAGCCAAGCTCCTTTTTGGAGATGACTGCCGTCGCGATGCCTGCGTTTTGCGCGCGGGTCAGCGCGTAAGCGTTCGCGTTGTTGGAAATCACAAGCGAGATTTTGCCGCTTGTGATAATTCCTGCCTGTTCAGCATCAATAAGGGCCTGCAGATTGGTGCCGCCCCCCGATACCAGTACAGCTATCCTTGCCTGCTTCATTTCAGGACCACCTTGTCCTCGCCCTTGACAATCTTACCGATGAGGTAAGCGTCCTCGCCGTGTGCGCGCAGGATTTCAAGCGCCTTATCAGCCTCAGCAGCGGGAACAACGATGCTCATACCAACACCCATGTTATAAGTGTTGAACATATCGCGCTCGGGGATATTGCCGGTCTTGGCAATCAAATCGAAGATAGGCAGCACGCGAACGGCGCTCTTATCAATTTCAGCGCAAAGACCATCGGGAATGCTGCGCGGGATATTCTCGTAGAAGCCGCCGCCCGTGATGTGAGAAATGCCCTTCACATCAACCTGCTCAAGGAGAGCGAGAACAGACTTCACGTAAATCCTGGTGGGGGTGAGCAGGGTTTCTGCAATCGTCTTGCCACCGAGTGCCTCGCAGGGGGCGTAAATCTCTGCAGGGTTGGCATCAATGTTAAACACCTTGCGAATGAGGGAAAAGCCGTTGGAGTGGATACCCGAGGAGGCAAGTGCAATGACAACATCACCCTCTGCCATTCTCTCGTTCTTGAGAATCTTCTTTTTATCCACCACGCCGACGGCAAAGCCGCCGATATCGTAATCCTCCACGGGCATCAGACCGGGGTGCTCCGCGGTTTCGCCGCCGATGAGTGCGGCACCCGACTGGACGCAGCCCTCCGCGACACCACCAACGATAGCAGCAATCTTCTCGGGGAAATTCTTGCCGCATGCAATATAATCAAGGAAGAAGAGGGGCTTTGCGCCGACGCAGATAATGTCGTTCACACACATCGCAACGGCATCAATGCCGATGGTATCGTGCTTGTCCATCAGAATGGCAAGCTTGACCTTGGTGCCGCAGCCGTCGGTGCCCGAAACAAGAACGGGCTCCTCCATACCTGCAATATTCAGACCAAAGCAGCCGCCAAAGCCGCCCACGTCATCAAGGCACCCCTCGTTTCTGGTGCGCTTGATGTGCTTTTTCATCAGTTCAACTGCGCGGTAACCCGCGGTAATGTCAACGCCTGCTGCTGCATAGCTTTCAGATTTAGATTGATTGTGCATAATTAGTCTTCCTTTCCGTTCCAGCAATATGTGCAAAGCTTGCAGGGCTCAAGGCCGATTGCCTTGATGATACCCTCAAGCGATTGAAATTCAAGCGAGTCAAAGTGCATCTTCTCGCAGATGACCTGACGAAGCTTACGTCCGCGCTCGGTCGAGCCGTCGCTGTATTCCGCGATGTGCTTGTTCCCCTCCTCACCCTCAAGCTCAACGATGATACGGCGCGCAAGCAGCTCCATATCATTTTTGGCACTGGTGAAGTTCAGGTACTTACAGCGATACATAATGGGGGGGCAAGCCGAGCGCATATGCACCGACTTGGCGCCGCTGTCAAAGAGAAAATCCACCGTGCTCTTGAGCTGCGTGCCACGCACGATTGAGTCATCGACAAACATCAAATCCTTGCCGTGAATCAGCTCGCGGACGGGAATCTGCTTCATCTTGGCAACGCGGTTTCTTTCCACCTGCTTGGTGGGGGTGAAGCTGCGCGCCCAGCTGGGCGTGTATTTGAGATACGGTCTTGCAAAGGGGATTCCGCTTTGGTTTGCATAGCCAATGGCGTGGGGGGTACCCGAGTCGGGCATACCTGCCACCGAGTCAAGCTGCGGCAGCTTGCCCTCAGCACGGTCGTTCTCTGCCATAATCGCGCCGTTTCTGTAACGCATAACCTCAACGTTCACACCCTCATAGGTTGAGGTCGAGTAGCCGTAATAAGCCCAGAGGAAGGAGCAAATTTTCATCTCCTTGCCGGGGGCAACAAGCTGGCGGGCACCCTCACAGGTGATTTCCACAATCTCACCGGGGCCAAGCTCCTTGACAATCTGGTAGCCGAGCTTGCCCGCAGCAAAGGACTCAAAGGTGACACAATAGGCGTCCTCGCCCTTGCCAACCTGCATGGGCAGCCTGCCGAGCTTGTCACGCGCGGCGATGATGCTGCCGCCGTCACGGAGAATGAGAATGGTGGCGGTTCCCTCAATCACGCTCTGCGCAAAGCGGATACCCTCCACAAGGTCCTTTCCCCGGTCAATCAGCGCCGCAATCAGCTCGGTGGGATTGACCGCGCCGCCCGTCATCGCGTCAAAGTGACCGCCACTCTCCTTAAAATACTGCTCAATCAATTCATTGGCATTATTGATTGCACCAACGTTCAGGAGCGCGTAGGTGCCGTGATGAGAGCGAATGAGCAGGGGCTGGGGCTCCCCATCGCTGATACAGCCGATTGCCGAGCTGCCCCGCATCTCCTCAAACACATGCTCAAATTTCGTGCGGAAGGGTGAATTCTGAATGTTATGAATCTCTCGCTGCAGACCAAGCTCCTTGTCCCACGCCGCCATGCCTGCACGCGCAGTGCCGAGGTGGGTGTGATAGTCTGTACCGAAAAATGTATCTACAAGCGCGTTCTCACGCGCAACAACGCCAAAAAAGCCGCCCATCGTTTAACCTCTCAAATCTTGCCGAAGGCAGCAAACTCTGCCTCGACAGCCGCGTTCTTTTCAAGAACCTTAGCAGCATCTGCATCACGCTTTGCCTGCAGCTTGAGGGCAAGCTCATCATCAGTAATGGCAAGCATCTCAATGCAAAGGAGTGCCGCATTGACCGCACCGTTAATCGCCACGGTTGCCACGGGAATACCGGAGGGCATCTGCACGGTGGAGAGCAGCGCGTCCATGCCGTCAAGGTTAGTGGACTTGCAGGGCACGCCAACCACGGGCAGGGTGGTGTAGGCTGCCATGACACCGCCAAGGTGTGCTGCCATGCCTGCTGCCGAGATAATGGCGCCAAATCCGTTCGCGCGCGCATTCTTGGCAAAGTCCGCAGCCTCATTCGGTGTGCGGTGTGCCGACATAATGTGCACCTCAAAGGGTACGCCGAAGGCTGCAAGGGTATCCGCTGCCTTACGCATAACGGGCAGGTCACTGTCACTGCCCATGATAATTCCGACTTTCTTTTTCATTGCTTTATACCTCCAAGGAAAGTAAAAAAGACACACTGTTCCCTTGTGAAACGAGTGTGCCCAGACGGTCGGCGCAAGCCTTGCTTGCTATAAATTTCTGCTCCCCCGTGGTAATCCACGCTTCCGTCAGTCACAGAAACCGTTTTTTACGTCCCCTTTATAATAACATATATAAATATATTTTGTCAAGCAAAATATCAGGAAAAATCATATTTTGCGACACGCATTTTACACAAAAATCACGCACAATTTTTGTGCGCGAAAGCCTCTTGACAAAATATGGGTTTTTTGCTATAATGTTTTGGTACCCTATGAGGGAGTGGTAAGCGCCGTCGGCGCAGCATATCAACATCATGATGCGATGACATTCGGTATGCTTTCATTGACGAGACTCAGATGTGGCGGGACGCCGCATTTGGGGCTTTTTGTTTATAGAGGAGAAAAACAATGGGCTTTGCTTTCTTTTTCACCAATATCATGCTTGGCGTGGGGCTTGCCATGGACGCCTTTTCGGTTTCGCTCGCAAACGGTCTTGCCGACCACGGCATGCAGCGCCGCCGTATGTGCCTGATTGCCGGCACCTTTGCCGCCTTTCAGGCGCTGATGCCCTTCATCGGCTGGCTTTGCGTACATACCCTTGCCGAGCAGTTTGAGGTGTTTGGTAAATTCATTCCCTGGATTGCATTGGCACTCCTCTCCTTCATCGGCGGCAAGATGCTGTTCGAGGGTATCAGGGCCTGCCGCGCGGGCTGTGACGAATGTGCCGCAGCCGCCGCAAGGCTCTCCTTCACCGCACTGCTGGTACAGGGTGTTGCCACCTCGATTGACGCGCTCTCGGTCGGCTTTACCATTGCCGAGTACGACATTGTCAAAGCGCTCGTCGCCTGCCTTTTGATTGCCGGCGTCACCTTTGCCATCTGCATGGGCGGTCTTTTCATCGGCAAAAAGTTCGGTGCAGGTCTTTCGGGCAAGGCGACCATTCTCGGCGGCTCGATTCTCATTGTGATTGGCATTTACATTTTCCTGAAGGGTATTCTCGGTGCGTAAGCATTCCAAGCAAAAAAGCACTCCGCCACGGAGTGCTTTTTTGCTTGTCAAAGTAAGGTTTTGCGAAGCTCGGCAGGAGCCATGGCGCTGATATAGGACGGCGGGACGTCCAGTACAGTGCGGCAGCCCTTCTGGCGCTCGGCACAAAGACGGTAAGCAGCACGCGCATAGGCAACCAGCACCGAGGCGGTAAACTCGGGATTGGAATCAAGCTTCAGGCTATACTCAATCACGTGACCGTTTTCCTTGTTCACGCCGGTGCGACCGCTGCGAATGACACGTCCGCCGTGCGGGATACCCGCATGGTCGCGGGCAAGCTCCTCCTTGGTAATGAAGGTGACGGTGGTATTATAATCGGCAAAATAGTTGGGCATTTCCTTGATTGTCTTTTCAATCAGGGCGAGGTCTGCGCCCTCCTTTGCCACGACAAAGCACTCGCGGGTATGCTTTTCGCGCGCCGTCAGCGTAGGAGCCTTCCCTGCGCGGACTGCCTCAAGAGCGCTCTCCACAGGCACGGTGTACTGTCTGGCATCAAGCACACCCTCGATACGGCGAATGGCATCGGAATGCCCCTGGCTGACGCCCTTGCCCCAGAAGGTATATTCCTCCCCCTCAGGCAGAATGGCAGATGCCATCAGGCGGTTGAGCGAGAACATACCGGGGTCCCAGCCGACAGAAATCACGGCAACCTTTTTGGCAGCCTTGGCGGCGCGGTCCACGTTTGCAAAATGCTCGGGAATACGGGCGTGCGTATCAAAGCTATCCACCACATTGAAATGCGCGGCAAGCATCGGGGTCTGCTCGGGCAGGTCGGTAGCGCTGCCGCCGCAGAGCACCATAACATCAATGTCATTCTTCATTTCCAGCACGCGGTCAGCGGACAGGACAAGCGCGCCCTCGGTGCGGGGCACAATCGAGGCAGGGTCACGGCGGGTAAAGATTGCCGCCAGCTCCATATCCTCATTTTGCATAATTGCAGATTCCACACCACGGCCGAGATTGCCGTAGCCAAAAATACCGATACGAATTCCCATATCCGTTCCTTTCTGTTTCCAAAGGATAAATTGCTTTTTACTTTATTATACCAACATTTCCGTCAACCGTCAATCTTTTTTTGTCAGATTGTGCGGCAAAGGCATATTTTTTTGAAAAGAACCGCATGGATAGTAAAAAACGCCCCATAACGGAGCGTTTTTTACCTGTTATTTGCGGCGTCTGCCGAAAAGACCGCGCTTTTCCTCCTCGCTAACCGTGACAGAGAGCACGGTATAGCCCATGCCGCTGACAACAGCGGTCAAGCGTTCCTCGGAAAGCGGCGCCTCACTTGTCAGTGTGCAGGTGCCTGCCTTGTGCGACGCGGTGGCGTCCTTGACAGGAAACGCGCCACGCAGGGCGCCTGCTACATGTGCCTCGCACATCGGGCACATCATACCCTCAATTTTCAATACGGTTTTTATCATAACTCCTCCAAAATCGCACCAATATGGCACTAATTGCTTTTTTTCTCGTGGCAAAGCCCCTGCATGGCACACCCTGTGCAGCCGTGCGCGCAGGTGCTCTTGCCCTTCTTTTTCGCACAGATATGGGCAACTACGACAGCGCCCACCGCAAGCGCAAGCACGCCGATGATGAGAATATTGCCCCAGTTTGCCAAAAGCCAATCACGCATCACGCTCACCCGCGGCACCCTTTTCTGCGGTTGCAGGCAATTTTACCCCACGGACGGGGCGGAAAATCATATAAAGCAGCGCTACCGCAAGGACGCAGGCAATCGGCACACCCACAGGGCTTACCGCCACATCGCTGACAAAGAGCGCGCCGAGCTGATAGACAATAAAGGAACAAACATACGCAAGCGTGCACTGGTAGCCAATGGCAAACGCCGTCCACCTTGCACTGTTCATCTCGCGTCTGATTGCCGCCATTGCCGCAAAGCAGGGCGCACAGAGCAGATTGAATACAAGGAAGGAAAAGCCTGCAAGGGGGGTCATATCGAGGAAATCAAACACGCCGAGCACGGCAACAATCTCCTCCTTGGCGACAAGTCCCATAAAGGTGGCGACCGCCGTTTCAATAGAGCCGAAGCCAAGCGGTACAAAAAGCCACTTAACGCCCTTGCCGAAATAGCCGAGCAGACTGTTTTCAAGCACCATATCAAGGCTAAATCCGAATTTTCCGTCCACGGTACCGAAATGGGAGAGCGCCCAAATAACAATAGTGGAAACCAGGATAATCGTCATTGCCTTTTTGATAAATGCCCAGCCGCGGTCCCACATTGAGCGCATCACGCTCTTGAAGGTGGGCATATGGTAGGCAGGCAGCTCCATAACGAAGGGCGTGGGCTCGCCTGCAAAGGGCTTTGTTTTCTTCAAAAGCAGACCCGATGCCACCACAGCAACAATACCAATAAAGTAGGCAAGCGGTGCAACCCACCACGCCCCCTCGAAGAGTGCGCCTGCAATCAGGGCAATCACGGGCAGTTTGGCACCGCAGGGGACAAAGGAGGTGGTGATGACCGTCATGCGGCGGTCAGCCTCACTCTCAATCGTGCGGCTTGCCATAATGCCGGGCACACTGCAGCCTGTGCCAATCAGCAGCGGGATAAAGGACTTGCCCGACAGACCGAATTTGCAGAAAATGCGGTCAAGCACGAAGGCGATACGCGACATATAGCCGCACGCCTCGAGAAACGCAAGAAAAATAAAGAGCACCAAAATCTGGGGGACAAAGCCGAGCACGGCGCCAACGCCGCCGACAATGCCGTCCACGACAAGGCTACGCACCCAAGGTGCTGCGTGCAGCACGTCCATCAGACGACCTGCAAGCACAGGCACGCCGTGTACCCATTTGCCAAAGAGCGAAAATCCCTCACCAAACAGGCCGTCATTCATAAAATCGGTTGCCCAGGTGCCAACGGTCGTGACAGAAACAAAGTAGACAAGGAACATCACCAGCGCAAAAATCGGCAATGCCGCCCATCTGTTGGTGACCACGCGGTCAATTTTCTCAGTGGCGGAAAGCCCCACGTGCTTACGCTTATAGCAGGACTTCAAGGCCTCGGTGATGTAATTGTAGCGCTCATTGATGATAATGCTCTCGGTATCGTCATCAAATTCCCTCTCCACCGTTTTGATATCAGCGTCAATATGTGTCAACACCTCAGCAGGAATAGAGAGCTTATCAATCACACGGCGGTCGCGCTCGAAAATCTTGATAGCATACCAGCGCTGCATATCATCAGGCAGGTGATGCACAACCGCCTCCTCAATATGTGCAAGCGCGTGCTCCACAATACCCGAAAAATACTGACGGCGTGCCCGTTTTTTCTTTTTTGCCATCTCAATGGCAACCTCTGCAGCGCGCTCCACGCCATCACCCTTTAAGGCAGAGATTTCAACCACAGGACAATCCACCACGCGGGAAAGCCCCTCAATATCAATTCTGTCACCATTCTTGCGGACAATATCCATCATATTGATGGCAACCACCACGGGAATACCGATTTCCGAAAGCTGGGTGGTTAAGTACAGATTGCGCTCCAGATTGGTACCGTCCACGATGTTGAGAATGACATCGGGGCGTTCCTCGATCAGATATTTGCGCGCCACAATTTCCTCGGGCGTGTAGGGCGACAGCGAATAGATGCCGGGCAGGTCGGTCACGATGACGTCATCGTGATGTTTTAGTCGACCCTCCTTTTTCTCCACCGTCACCCCCGGCCAGTTGCCGACAAACTGGTTGGAGCCGGTGAGTGCATTGAAAAGCGTTGTCTTGCCACTGTTGGGATTGCCCGCAAGTGCAATTTTCAAACTCATAAAATCCTCCCACTGTTAGGTTAACCTAACACCTTGCTTAAAAAAGTCATTCAACCTCAATCATCGCGGCATCTGCCTTCCTGAGCGACAGCTCATAGCCACGCACTGTCAGCTCCATAGGGTCGCCGAGGGGGGCGAGCTTACGCACTGTAACCGACACACCCTTGGTAAGTCCCATATCCATAATGCGGCGTCTGATGGCGCCCTCGCCGTAAAGCTTGACAACCTTAACGGTGCTGCCTACTGCGATATCCTTCAGCGTTTTCATACATACTCCCTTTCATTTTTGCAAATGTTAGTGTTACCTAACAATTGAATTATACACAAAAAGGGGCTTTTTGTCAAGACGATTTTCAAATTTTTTCCTGCTTTGTGAAATATGCTGTAACGAGCGCTGCAATCTCCCTGCAAACACCGTGGAAAATGCGCAAAGCAGCGCGCAGCCCCCGAAAAAATCGCAAAAATTTGCCGCCATTTCTTGACTTTACTTTATAAATGATTTATAATATATCTATTGTATATAAGGAGGGCCTTATTCTATGGTTAAACTGACTGAACACGGCGTGTACCTCATTGACGGCAAGGTGGCAGCAACTGCTGACCTCTCCCCTGCCGAGGCGCGCAAAAACACAATTGCTTATTCTATTCTGCAGGCACACAACACGGCGGATTCTGCGGACAAGCTGAAAATCCGCTTTGATGCGATGCTTTCGCACGATATTACATATGTTGGCATTATCCAGACGGCACGCGCCAGCGGCCTCAAGGAGTTCCCGATGCCCTACGCCATGACTAACTGCCACAACTCCCTTTGTGCCGTTGGCGGCACCATTAACGAGGACGACCACGTCTTCGGTCTTTCCGCGGCAAAGAAATACGGCGGCATCTACGTGCCCGCCAACCAGAGTGTGATTCACTCCTTTGCACGTGAGGAAATGGCAAAGTGCGGCGCGATGATTCTGGGCTCTGACAGCCACACCCGCTACGGCGCACTCGGCACCATGGCAGTGGGCGAGGGCGGTCCTGAGCTTGTCAAGCAGCTGCTCAGAAACACCTACGACATCAATTGCCCCGAGGTTGTGCTTGTATATCTCACAGGTAAACCGAAGAAGGGTATCGGCCCGCACGACGTGGCGATTGCGCTGGTGGGTGCCACCTTCGCATCGGGCTTTGTCAAGAACCGCGTGCTGGAGTTTGTCGGCCCCGGCGTTGCCGAGCTGCCCATTGACTTCCGTAACGGCATTGACGTTATGACCACCGAAACCACCTGTCTTTCCTCTATCTGGGAAACCGATGAGGTTGTGGCAGAGCACTACCGCGCACACGGTCGCCCTGAGGACTACCGCGAGCTGAAGCCCGGTCGTGTGGCTTACTACGACCGCATGGTTGAAATTGACCTTTCTAAAATGGAATCCATGATTGCCCTGCCCTTCCACCCCTCCAAGGCCTTCACCATTCACTACTTCAACGAGCACGCGAAGGAGTTGCTTGCAGAGGTAGAGGCAGAGGCAAAGGAGAAATTCGGTACAAAGGCAGCGCTTGACCTTGTCAGCAAGGTGTTGCCCGACGGTCGCGTAATGGCAGACCAGGGCATTATCGCAGGCTGTGCAGGCGGTATGTTTGACAGCATTGATGAGGCTGCCTCGATTCTAAGAACAGGTAACGTGGGCAACAGCTATTTCTCGCTCTCGGTTTACCCCACCAGCATTCCTGTGTCGCTTGAGCTGACGCGCATCGGCGTATCCGCCGACCTGCTGGCTAACGGCGCTGTCATCAAGCCCTCCTTCTGCGGTCCCTGCTTCGGTGCAGGTGACGTCCCCGCCAACAACGGCCTCTCGCTCCGCCACACCACGAGAAACTTCCCCAACCGCGAGGGCTCCAAGCCCGGTGAGGGACAGCTTTCGGGCGTTGCCCTTATGGACGCCCGCTCGATTGCCGCAACTGCCGCAAACGGCGGTATCATCACCGCCGCAACCGATGTGGAATACACCCACGAGGCACACGCATATAAGTATGATCGCTCGGTATACGAAAAGCGCTGCTACTTCGGCTTTGGCAAGGCGGACAAGGACGCCGACCTTATCTTTGGCCCCAACATCACTGACTGGCCCAAGATGTACGCCCTCTCCGACAACCTCCTTGTAGAGCTTGCTGCGGTCATTCACGACCCTGTTACCACCACCGATGAGCTGATCCCCTCGGGTGAAACCTCCTCCTATCGCTCCAATCCCCTGCGCCTTTCTGAGTTTGCGCTTTCCCGCCGCTGCCCGCAGTATGTGGGGCGCTCCAAGGCGGTTGCCGCAGACGAGGCAAAGCGCCGCGCAGGTGAGCTTTCCGACAAGCTTGTCAAGGCCCTCTCCGCCGTAGGCGATGCGCAGACGCTTGCACCCAAAACCCAGTTTGGCTCCTGCGTATTTGCAAACCGTCCCGGCGACGGCTCTGCCCGTGAGCAGGCTGCCTCCTGCCAGAAGGTGCTGGGTGGCTTTGCCAACATCTGCTACGAGTTTGCCACCAAGCGCTATCGCTCCAACTGCATCAACTGGGGCATTCTTCCCTTTACGCTTGCAGAGGGCACACCCTTTACCTATGAGGAGGGCGACTTTGTATTCGTCCCCGACGTGCGCGCCAAAATTGCCGCAGGCGAGGAAATCTTCCCTGCAACGGTCATTCGCGCCAACGGCAGCACCGAGGCGCTGACCCTTTACGTCAAGGGTCTGACTGACGATGAGAAGGAAATCATTCTTGAAGGCTGCCTGATGAACTACTACGCCGCACAGAGCAAATAATATTCTCACCGTTGCATTTCCGAGAGGTAAAAGAACTTGAAAAGAATGATTGGTATAGCCCCTGTTGAGGGCTTATGCGAAAGCAAACTTGACGACCTGCGTCACATCAGAAACGCAGGCTTCGAGGCAACCTTTTTCAATTGGAACAAAAACGAAACCACGGCGTGGATGAGAGAAGCCGACAGGCTTGGTCTGTTCGTACAATCCATTCACGCACCCTTCAGTAATAGCGGCCGCTGCCTTGTTTCTCACCTTTGGAATGAAGGTGAGGAGGGTCGTGCAGTTGCAGTTAGACTGATTGACTGCGTAAAGGACTGCGCCGACCACGGTGTGCCCGTAATGGTGATTCACCCCTTCATCGGCTTCGAGGACCACACGCCCACGCAGGTGGGACTTGACAATTACGCCCGTATCGTAGAGGCGGCGGAAAAATGCGGCATCACACTCGGCTTTGAAAACGTGGAGGGTGAAGAATACCTTGCCGCGCTGATGAAGCGGTTTTGGGACTCCCCCGCCTGCGGCTTTTGCCTTGACACAGGGCACGAGCTTTGCTACAACGAGGGCAAGGATATGCTCTCACTTTACGGCGACAAGCTTTGCCACACGCATTTCAACGATAACCTTGGCGTTTACGACCCCACTCTTACATGGGAAAACGACCTGCATTTGGTGCCCGGTGACGGCATTGTGGATTTTGCGGGCGTGATGGCACGCATTGAGAAAACGCCCTACAAGGGGCCTATTCTCTTTGAACTTTCCGTAACCAACAAGCCCGGTCGAAACGACCATGACCGCTATCGCGCGATGGGCGCTGAGGGCTTTTACCGCTTTGCTTACGAGCGCGCCGTTGCTGCCGTAACCTCCAAAATCTGAAAGGAGCACACCATGAAAACAAGAAGAGAATCCGTTTTTGGTATTCACTGCGACTTTCACGCAAAGCCCTCCAAAAACGATACCATCGGCGGCGGACTCCGCGAGGAGGATATCCGCGAAATCTGCCGCACGTTAAAGCCCGATTTTATTCAGATTGACTGCAAGGGACACCCCGGTTGGGCCTCCTACCCCACCAAAATCGGCAACGCGATGCCCCACTTTGTCGGTGACCCCTTAGCCCTCTGGCGTCGCGTGACCCGTGAGGAGGGTGTAGCACTCTACATGCACTACTCGGGCGTGTACGATATCAAATACTGCGAGGAAAACCCCGACCAGTGTACCCTGAATGCCGATGGCACCTACGATGAGGGCACGACCAGACCTGATGGCAAATACGTAGACGAACGCCTGATTCCCCAGCTTTGCGAGCTTGCCGAGGTTTATGAAATTGACGGCCTTTGGATTGACGGCGAATGTTGGCGCCTGCGCCCCGACTATCACCCCGAAAGCCTTGCCAAGTTTGAAAAGGAAACGGGTATTGATTTGAAGGGTAACGTCCCCGCAAAGCCCGAGGACCCCTACTTTTTTGAATACATGGAGTACACCCGTGTGCTCTTCCGCAGATACCTCAACCACTACGTTGATACGCTGCACGCCAAATTCCCCCGTTTGCAGATTTGCTCCAACTGGGCCTTCAGTGACCATATGCCGGAGGCGGTTTGCGCAGACGTGGATTACCTCTCGGGTGACCTGAACCCTGCAAATGCCTACAATTCTGCCCGTTATGCAGGCCGAGCACTTGCAAGCCAGGAGGGCTACGCATGGGATTTGATGTCCTGGAACTTCCGCATCGCCGTGGGTGACCGCGCCGCCTGCGTTTCCAAGCACAAAACGCAGATTATGCAGGAGGCCGCCGCGGTTATCGCACTTGGCGGCGCTTACCAGAACTACGTGATGCAAAACAACGACGGCTCGCCCCAGATGCACGAGTTAAGAAATCTTGCCGAGCTTGCTGATTTCGTACGCGCGCGCAAGGACTACTGCTTCCGCGGCACGCCCGTGCATCAGGCTGCCCTGCTGCTTTCCACCTACGACCGCAACCGACAGAACCATAAGCGTCCCTACACACGCGCAGGATTTTCCCATGTAATGGGCATGACCGCGCTCCTTTGCGACATCGGTCAATCACTTGAAATCGTCAGCGAGCACACCCTGAAAAAGCATCTCGCCGACTATAAAATGATGGTCGTCCCCGAGCTTTACGAGGGCTTGGAGCAGGAAACCATCGCTAACCTTCTCTCCTATGCCAAGAACGGCGGCAACCTCGTATTGGTTGGCAAAAAGACCTGTGAGGTCTTTGCCCAAAACGGCGCCCCCTACACGCTTGCCGACCTGCCCGAGTTTTTCGGCGTCGGTGAAAAGGCCTACGACAACGGCGGCGATAACGGACACGGTGAAATGGCAAAGCCCAAGCACCGCGCCTACTTCTTTACCGAGGACGACCGCTACTACGGCGCGCTCTTCAGCCCCACCTCGCCGCTTGCAACAAACAGCACCACGGTAGCCACCGTGCTGCGCGACGTAACCGACGTGCCGAAGCCCCTTGTGGTGCGTATCCCCTTTGGCGAGGGTACCGTCACAGCCGTTGGCTTTGACGTTGGCGAGCAATACTACGAATCTGCACAGTACCTGCAGAGAAACCTGATGAAATCTGTCAGCGACGCGCTGTATACACCCATTTGCAAGTTGGAAAGTGCACTGGGACTGCTGGAAATCGTGACGCTTTGCAAGGACGGCAAGCTGATGCTGCAGCTGGTAAACGGCAACGGCAATCACACCAACCCCAACTCCGCTACCGAGGACTTTATCCCCCCCGTGGTGGACGTCAAGCTCTCAATTGAGCTGCCAAGCGCCCCCAAAAAGCTCCTGCTGCAGCCTGAGGGTAAGGAGCTTGCCTTTACTTACGAAAACGGTCGCGCCTATGTTTCGATTGACCGCATTAATATCCACGAAATCATTGAGGTTGTGGAATAACTGACTTTGTTGTATTAAATTTTTCAAACTGTTCGGAGGTATTGAACTATGAAAAAAATTAAAATGACCACGCCGCTTGTCGAGATGGACGGCGACGAAATGACCCGTGTGCTCTGGCAGATTATCAAGGACGAGCTCCTTCTCCCCTTTGTTGACCTGAAAACCGAGTACTATGATTTGGGCTTGCCCGAGCGCGAGAAGACCCGCGACCAGGTAACGATTGACAGTGCAAACGCCACCAAGAAGTACGGCGTTGCCGTGAAATGCGCGACCATCACCCCCAACAAGCAGCGCGTAGAGGAATATGGCCTCACCGAGATGTGGAAATCCCCCAACGGCACGATTCGCGCCATGCTCGACGGCACCGTATTCCGCGCCCCCATTCTGATTGACACGATTAAGCCTGCTGTCAGAAACTGGGAGGCACCCATTACCATCGCCCGTCACGCATACGGCGACATTTACAAGGCAACCGAGTTCCGCGTTCCCACCGAGGGCGTGGCTGAGCTTGTATTTACCGACCGCGCAGGCGCTGAGCTTTTCCGTCAGCCTGTTTACGACTTTGAGTGCCCCGGTGTGCTGCAGGGCTCCTACAACAAGGACAGCTCTATTCGCTCCTTTGCACACGCTTGCTTCAACTATGCACTCTCCACCAAGCAGGACCTCTGGTTCTCTACCAAGGATACCATTTCCAAGCAGTACGACCAGACCTTCAAGCTCATTTTCCAGGAAATCTATGACAACGATTACAAGGAAAAGTTTGAGACTGCCGGTATTGAGTATTTCTACACCCTGATTGACGATGCCGTTGCACGCGTGATTCGCAGCAAGGGCGGCTTCATCTGGGCGTGCAAGAACTACGACGGCGACGTAATGAGCGATATGGTTTCGACTGCATTCGGCTCTCTTGCCATGATGACCTCCGTGCTGGTTTCCCCCGACGGCAAGTATGAGTACGAGGCCGCACACGGCACCGTTACCCGTCACTACTACCGCTACCTCAAGGGCGAGAACACCTCTACCAACCCCATGGCAACCATTTACGCATGGTCGGGCGCACTCCGCAAGCGCGGCGAGCTTGACGGTCTTGCTGACCTGGTTGACTTTGCCGATAAGCTTGAGGCTGCCTGCATTGACACCCTGATGGACGGCATTATGACCAAGGATTTGGTGGGCCTCGTTGTCCCCGGCACAAAGACTACCGCCGTAAACTCCAAGGACTTTATTCTGGCTATCCGCGAGCGTCTTACCGCAAAGCTGGCGTAAAGAACATAAAAAAGAACCGAGCAATGCTCGGTTCTTTTTTTACTTGCGGCGCGTGCGGAAGAAATCCTGCAGGAGCGTGCGACACTCCTCCTCCATCACGCCCGCCGTCACGGCAGGCGCGCTGCCAAGCGGATAGCGCGGCAGATTGAGGACGGTGCCGAAGGCGCCTGCCACAGGGTCCTTTGCGCCATAAACCACGCGCGAAACGCGCGCGGCAAGGAGTGCCCCTGCACACATCGGGCAGGGTTCAAGGGTAATGTAAACGGTGCAACCCGAAAGGCGCCAGTCACCAAGCAGCTTTTCTGCCTCGCGCACGGCAATCAGCTCCGCGTGGGCGGCAATATCACGCCACGCTTCCCTTTTGTTGTGGGCGGCGGCAATGACCTTGCCGTCCTTCACCACAACCGCGCCAATCGGGGTTTCCTCCTCCTCGGCTGCCTTTCTTGCCTCAGCAAAGGCAAGCCTCATAAAATCCATATCGGTATCGTACATCATAAGCCCCCTCAGTAAAGCACTGCGTAAAGCAGCATATAGAGCACCTGCACGGCACAGAGTGCAACGAAAATAATCATCGGGGGCGTAAAGAAGACCTTGACACGGCGTGCCATAGGCAGAGGCGTTTCCGCGTATTCGGCATCGGGCGGGACATCGCGCTCAAAAGCGCCCTCCAACAGAAGGGCGTCGCCATTCTCACGGTGCATACGCATCAGCACCAGCGCGGCAATGATGCCAAGCGCAAGAATAGCAAGGTAATAAATGCCCTCAACCAGTACGGCACGTTCAATCGGCAAGCGCTCATACAGGATACTGAGCAGCACCGACAGGGCGTTGTTGCAAAAATGAATGAGCACCGCACACCAAATGGACTTGGTGTATACATAAATATACCCGATAACAAGACCTGCGACAGTGGCATAGAAGAACTGCGTTGCGGTCTGGTGCATCATACCAAAGAGCAGCGCACTGACAAACACGGCGGTCGTTCTGCCAAAGGGCAACAGATTTTTCAGCACGGTGCCGCGGAAAAGCGCCTCCTCCACAAAGGCAGGAACAACGGCGGTGGAAATGAATGCCAGCAAAATTTCATAGCTTGCACGCGGGACAGACTGTGTGGAAGCAGTCGGCTCGCTCCGAATCAAAGAAATCGCATCAAAGATATTAACGATATAGGTATTCAAATGCGCCGCGGCAGCAACAATGCCGAGGGCGGCAAAAAGATAAAGCAGCGTGCCGCGCGGCAGATACAGCTTCGCATCAAAGGGCTCGTGCGGCTTATTTTTTGAGATGCCGTAAAAGATAAAGACCGGGGCGAGGAAGGTGAGTGCATAGACAAGCGCCAGTGCCAATTCATAGACAATTCTGCCCACCACCTGCGGCATAAACGACAAAATCTGCGGCAGATATTCCAGCGCCACCGTGCGATATACGGTAATCAGTCCAAACAACACGAGCATTGATACGCCCAAACGACTGATAACACTGCGATAGGCCTTTTCCTGTACGGTCATGCGACACGCCTCCCTTCCTTTTATTGTATATAGTATATTCTACCCCATTTCGGGCGGTATGTCAAGGAATATTATGAAGAATTGAA
>JAFQMP010000060.1 GCA_017396225.1 Clostridia bacterium
AATTTTGCGTGCGGCAAGGCGCACCGGAAGCAGACGGGCGCAGACGTACTTATCGTACGTCAAGGTCGTCTGCGTGGAGCAACGCCGCTGCGCACAAAATTACCAGCCGAATTACGCGCGCCGCATTTCCCTCGGCGCCGAAATTTTGCGTGCGGCAAGGCGCACCGGAAGCAGACGGGCGCAGACGTACTTATCGTACGTCAAGGTCGTCTGCGTGGAGCAACGCCGCTGCGCACAAAATTACCAGCCGAATTACGCGCCGAGATAGGCCTTTCTAACCCTCTCATCGTCGGCAAGCTCTGCCGCATTGCCCGACATAGTAATTACACCGTTTTCAAGCACGTAGGCGCGGTCGGAAACCGCAAGTGCCTTCTTGGCGTTCTGCTCTACCAGAAGCACCGTCTTGCCTGCCTCACGGAAGGATTTGACAATCTCAAACACCTCACCCACGAGCAAGGGCGACAAGCCCATAGAGGGCTCATCAAGCACAATCAGCTCAGGATTGGAAAGCAGCGCGCGCCCCATTGCCAGCATCTGCTGCTCGCCACCCGAAAGAGTGCCTGCAAGCTGATTTTTGCGCTCAGCAAGGCGGGGAAACTGCGCAAACACGCGCTCCATATTCTCCGCAATCTCTGCCTTATCCTTACGGGAATACGCACCCATTAACAGGTTCTCGTAAACTGAAAGACCCTGGAAAATGCGTCTGCCCTCAGGCACGTGCACCATACCCATCGACACAACCTTATGCGCGGGAACGCGGGTGATATCCTCGCCCTTGTAAAGAACGGTGCCCTCTTTGGGACGGATAAGACCGGTAATGGTGTGCAGCGTGGTGGTTTTACCCGCGCCGTTTGCACCAATCAAGGAAACAATCTCACCGCGGTTAACCTCAAAGGAAATGCCGCGGAGCGCCTGAATCATACCGTAATATACGTTTAGGTTTTCAACCTTCAAAATTTGCTCTGCCATGTCTGCCTCCTTAATCACCGAGATATGCCTTGATAACGGCAGGATTTGCCAGCACCTCAGCCGTCTGACCCTTGGCAAGCTCGGTGCCGAAATTGAGTACCGTCAGCTTCTCACAGATGCCGCCAACCAGGCGCATATCGTGCTCAATCAGCAGAATGGTAATGTCAAACTTTTCGCGGATAAAGGCAATATCGTCCATCAGCTCCTGCGTTTCGCTGGGGTTCATACCCGCAGCGGGCTCATCAAGCAGCAAAAGCGTGGGGCTCGTTGCCATGGCACGCGCAATCTCCAGCTTTCTCTGCTTACCGTAGGGCAGGTTTGCCGCCAGGTAGTCCTTATATTCCGCAAGCTGAAAAATCTCCAGAAGCTCCAGCGCCTTGTTGTAAAACTCGCGCTCGCTCTTCTTATGGCGGGGCAGACGGAAAATTGACTGCGCCACATTACAGGGAATCTGATTGGCAAGACCAACCATCACGTTTTCAATAACCGTGAGGTTGTTAAAAAGACGAATATTCTGGAAGGTTCTTGCAATACCGCCGCGGTTAATTTCAATCGGCGTTTTACCCGTAATCTCGCGACCGTCATGGAAAATTCTGCCCGAGGTGGGCTTGTAAACACCTGTAATCAGGTTGAAGAAGGTGGTTTTACCTGCACCGTTGGGGCCAATCAGACCGTAAAGCTCGCCCCTTCTGATTTCCAGGTTGACATCATCAACGGCGCGCAGACCCCCGAACTGGATAGACAGGTGCTCTGTTTTCAGTACGATATCATTGCTCATCGCCTGTCACCCCCTGCTCCGCTGCCACAGGAGCAGCCTTTTTGCCAAATCGCCGCTTCACCCACGCGGCAAGCGTGTTCATATTGTATTTCTCGCGGAAATTCTTCAGACCGGGCGCGTTTTTGTATATGACAATCAGAATCAGAATCAGTGCATAAATCAAATCCTTCATAACAGCCATATCGCCCGTCAGCGTTGTCTGCAATTTCACATTAAGGAAGGTGATCAGCGCAGCAGCAATCATCGAGCCGTTGATAGAGCCCATGCCGCCAAGAACTACCATTACAAGGATCTCAATCGAATAGTTGTAATCGAAATTCGCACTTTGCACTGTATAGTTGCTGTAGCTGTAAAGCACACCTGCAACACCCGCAAAGAAAGAGGAAATTACAAACACAAACAACTTGTATTTCGTGATATCCACACCCATTGCACGCGCTGCAATCTCATTATCCTTGATAGCAACAATTGCACGACCATGCTTGGAGCGCATCAGATTCTGCGTCACAGCAAGGCAGGCAAGCACCATAACAAAAATGATAATAAATAAGTAGTTGCGGTTAAAACGCGGCGTTTCCATACCCAACGTGCCACCAAACCATTTGCTTGGCAGATTCATAACAATGGTACGCACAATCTCACCAAATGCAAGAGTCACAATAGCAAGATAGTCACCGCGCAAGCGGAGCGCAGGCAGACCGATGATAAAACCGAATACGGCTGCAACCACGCCGCCCGCAAGGAGTGCAATCAGCAATACCGCCAGATTGCTCTCTCCAACCTGCATAGAGGTTGTCAAAGCCGAGGCAATTTTACCTCCGACATATGCGCCCGCACACATAAAGCCTGCGTGACCGAGCGACAGCTCCCCCAGGAAACCGACCACCATAGAAAGCGACAGTGCAAGCACCATGGCAATGCCGATGCGCTCAAGCAAGCTCAGCGTAGAAGCTTTTGCGAGTCCCTTAACACCGGAAAGTGAAGCAACGGCAAAAATCAAAATAACGCAGACAATCACCAGGTAATTGAGATACCGGCGGAAAAACGGCTTTTTGAAAAATGCAATGATTTTACTCATACCTTTTCCCTCCTTGCCTTCCCAAGCAGACCGGCGGGCTTTACAAGCAAAATGACAATCAAGATTGAAAACTCAATTGCATCGGTAAAGGGTGCAATCGCGGGAATGCCGAGCGAAACGCTCTCAATAATACCAAGCAAAATACCACCAAGCATCGCACCGGGAATCGAGCCGATACCGCCGATAACCGCAGCAGTAAACGCCTTGATACCGGGCATTGCGCCAAGTGTATTCGCCAAACTGGGGGATTTCATCAACATGCAGTAGCCTGCCACCGCTGCCAACGCCGAGCCAATCGCAAAAGTCACTGCAATAATGGCATTGGTATTGACACCCATCAGACGCGCCGCATCGCGGTCCTCGGAAACAGCGATCATCGCACGACCCGTCCTGGAATACTTAACAAACAGCGTCAGTGCCACCATGACCACAACGGTCAGCGCCAGTGTCAGAATCGTGCTGTATGCAATACGCAGCTCGCCCATTGCCACAAAGCCGGAAATCTGCAGCTTCATCAGCATTTTCGGTGCAGAGCCGAAAATAATCTGCGATAAGCTCTGCAGCAGATAGCTCACACCAATGGCAGTAATCAACACCGCCAACGGCGATGCACCGCGCAGGGGCCTGTAAGCAAAGCGCTCAATACAGATGCCCAATATCATACAAAACAGAACCGCAAACAAAATTGCAACAATCGGCAAATCCATCAAAAGCAGCGTGATATACATTGCATATCCACCTACCATGATAACATCACCGTGTGCAAAATTCAGCATCTTAGCAATACCGTAAACCATTGTATAGCCGATTGCTATCATGGCATAGGTGCCGCCAAGGCTTAAGCCGTTTACGATTGCAACAATAAAATTCATACATGTACCTCTTGATTGGTCCATGTCAATCACATAGAACCAAACTTCTTATTTAGAACAATTTGCTGACACAGCATATGCCGTGCCAGCAAATCATCGCTTATATGAAGAAGCAACTTACTGTGCGTTAGCTTCCTTGATTACGATATACTTTGCAGTTTTGGAAACGTAGCCGTTCTTCTGCCAGGTAACATCGGTGCCGGTTACGCCGGTGAACTTGTAGCCACCATTGAACTGCTCCTGCAAAAGCTTGCACATATCAGAAGCAGTGGTCTCGGAAGAAACCTCCTTGCCTGCATCAATTGCAGCATTGAGTGCGCCTACCAGTGCGTAAACACAGTCATATGCGGAAGCGCCAAACTGATTGAGCGTATCCTTGCCGTAGGCAGCGGTGTAGCTCTTTACAAAATCACCTGCTACGCCAGTGGTTGCCTTGGAATCAAAGTGAGAAAGCATGGTAACCTTCTGGGGAATCACACTGATATTGAAGCCCTCAGCAGATTCGATGCCGTCGAAACCGTCGCAGCCATAGTAAACAGCGTCAGCAGCGATGATATCCTTAGCCTGGGTCATGAAGGTGGAAGCGGGCGTATAGTAAATGGGGCAGAAAATGAACTTGCAGTTCTGCAGCAGCGTAATCTGTGCGCTCATATCGGTGGGGTTCTCACCGGTGAAGGCTGCATCTTTGGTCGTAATGCTCGAATTGAGGTTTGCCTTGAACTGCTCGTAGATACCCATAGAATAAGCGTCGTCAGAACGGTAAAGAATACCAATCTCAGTCAGGTTCAGACTGTTTACGAACTTAGCAGCCTCACCACCCTGGTTGGAGTCAGCAAAGCACATCTGGTAGCCGTTGTCAAACTCAGGAACCTTGTCGGCGGTAGCGGAAGGGGTCAGGAAGAAGAGATTGTCGTTCTTGGAGAGCTTCTTGAACTCAAGCGCTGCACCGGAGGTAACGCAACCAAGCGAAAGCTGCATGCCGTTCTCAAGCATGGAAAGGTAACCGGCCTCTACATTAGCGCCGTCTGCCTTGTCATCATAAGTGAGAAGCTCAAGCTTAACGCCATTCTTCAGGCCGCCCTTCTCGTTAATCTCCTTAATGGCAAGCGCAGCAGCATTCTTTACAGCGTTGCCGTAAAGAGCAGCGGAACCCGTAAGGGGACCGGAAAGACCGATCTTAATGGTGCCCTCGTCCTTCTTGCCGCAGGCAGAGAATACTGCGACACAGCCGACGATCATGAGGAGCGCCATTACAAGTGCAATGATTTTTTTCATGATGTTTTCTCCTTTATGGAAAATAATTTTATCGGGGTTAACCTTTGGTTAGTCCGACGATATGGGAAAATTATACCGCACTTTGCTCGCTTTGGCAATAGTCAAATTGCACAAATTCTTATTATATTATTATAATAACACACAAAAAGCGAGGGAAAAAGCGCATTTTTGCCACCATGCCGCAAAAAGCTCTTGCATCGAGCGCACTTTTTTGCTATACTTTCTACTAATGTGCAAGCAGCGCGGACACCTGCCGCATAATCGTGCACGCCGCGAGGAAAACTATCAAAAAGCGCTCTAAAGGGGGCCAGCGATGCTCTTTTCCTCGTTTACATTTCTTTTTTTCTTTCTGCCGATTACCCTGCTTTTCTATTTTGCACTTCCAATCCTTTATCGCCTGAAGGGACACGAGCCGCACGCAGCACTCCCCTCACAAAATCTGCTTTTACTCGTCACGAGTCTGCTTTTTTACGCCTGGGGTGAGCCAATCTATCTGCTGCTGATGCTACTGACCGTCCTGATAAATTACCCGGGCGGCAGATTGCTTGCCCGCAAATGGCACCCGAAGGCCGTTTTCTTTACCTGTATCGCGACAACGCTGCTCCCACTTTTTTATTTCAAATACAGCGCCTTTTTTTGTGGGATTTTCGGCCTTTCCGTTACCCGACCGCACCTGCCGCTCGGCATTTCCTTTTACACCTTCAAGGTCATTTCCTATCTTGCAGATGTCTATCGCGGACGCGCAAAAGCAGCAGAAAATCTCATCACATTCGGCGTCTATATCACCTTTTTCCCGCAGCTGCTTGCAGGGCCCATTGTGCAATACAATCAAATGGAGACGGCGCTCTCGGCACGCACCCACTCGGCAACCGCCGCAGCAAACGGCGCACGCCGTTTTATTGCAGGGTTCGCCAAAAAAATGCTGATTGCAGGCCCTGCAGGCGCCTTGCTGCAATTCTTGCTCGGCAAGGTCACGCAAAGCCCCTCCGCCGTAGCCGCCTGGCTGCTGCTTTTATCCTTTACCGTACAGATTTACTTTGATTTTTCAGGCTATTCGGATATGGCAATCGGGCTGGGGCAAATTTTCGGCTTTGATACACCGGAAAACTTCAATTACCCCTATACTGCTACAAGCTTTACCGACTTCTGGCGGCGCTGGCACATCTCGCTTTCCTCCTTTTTCAGGGACTATGTGTATATCCCCTTGGGCGGGAGCAGAAACGGCATTCCCCGCACCGTTCTGGCACTTTTCGTGGTCTGGAGCCTCACGGGCCTCTGGCACGGCGCTGCGCCGAACTTTCTTTTATGGGGGCTCTATTATTTCCTGTTCCTGCTGCTTGAAAAATTCCTGCTCGCAAAAAAGCTTACACGGTTGCCGATTGGCGCAAGGCGCACGCTGACCTTCCTCGGCGTGCTTTTCGGCTGGCTGCTCTTTTTGCCGGACGGCAGCAGTGCAGCACTTTCCCTGACCTCACTCCCCCGCTTGCTCGGTGGCCTGATTGGTCTTTTCGGGTTTGCGGAAGGAGCCGACCTCTTTCATTTGTTGCGCCACATTCCCTTTTTTGCCCTCGCCTTCTTTGGCGCCACACCGCTACCCAAAAGACTCTATCAAAAAATCAGAGAGCAGCTGCCAACCTTCGCCACGGTCGCGTTGCCTCTGGCGGTATTCTGCCTGTCCCTTTGCTATCTGGCAAGCGACAGCTTCACCCCCTTTTTATATTTCAGATTCTAATAGACCCCACATATACTGTTAAGGGGAATTTTATAGACGAGGTATATCATTTTGGAACGACTGTTAGGAAAGCTTTTCATCAAGGATTTTGAAAATTACGGAAATCCCATTGTGCGCCGCGCGTGGGGCACCGTCGTATCTGTCTTCGGCATTGTGATGAATCTCCTGCTCTTTGCGGGCAAATTCATTGTCGGCACGCTGACAGGCTCGATTTCCATTCGCGCCGATGCCGTCAACAACCTCTCTGACGCCGCCGCATCAATCGTCACACTCATCAGCTTCAAAATCTCGGCAAAGCCCGCCGACCGCGCGCACCCCTTCGGGCACGCACGCATTGAGTATGTGGCTTCGATGATTGTTTCCTTCTTTATTCTGTTCATCGGCGTGGATTTGGTGCGCGACGCCTTCGGCAAGCTTTTTACACCCGTGGTGCCCGTATTCCGTCTGGTTGCCGTTATCGTTCTCTCCGTATCGGTGCTTTGCAAGCTCCTGATGGCCTTCCTCAATCGCCGTGTCGGCAAGCATATTGACTCTGATGTGATGCGCGCCACAGCTGCCGACAGCTTTTCCGATGCCGCCGCCACCTCGGCAGTGCTTGTTGCCAATCTCCTTGGCCTGATTCTACCTGACGCTGCCTCACAGTATGTTGACCCCATTATGGGTATTCTGGTTGCAGGTCTTGTTTTTGTGGCAGGTCTGCGCGTCCTGAACGACACCAAAAACTCAATCCTCGGCGAGGCGCCCACCGAAGAAACCGTGGCTGCAATCCGCCGTATTGTGGGTGAATATCCTGCCGCCCTCGGTATCCATGACCTTGTCGTACACAACTACGGTCCCGGCAAAACACTTGCTTCTCTCCACGTTGAGGTTGACGGCAAGGCGGATATGTTTTATTCCCACGACGTGATTGACCTCATTGAGCGCCGTCTTGCCGAGGAGGAGCACATCATCGCCACCATTCACATGGACCCCATTATCACCGATGACCCCAAGGTGGACGAATGGCGCGAACGCATCATTCAAATGGTGCAGGCGTTTGATAAGCGCTTGCAGATTCACGATTTCCGTATGGTGCCGGGTCTGACGCACACCAATCTGATTTTTGACATCGCTGCACCCTTTGAATTAAAGATGAGCGATGACGAGCTGATTCGCGCAGTTTCCTCGGTTATTCACGCGGTGAACGGAAAGCATTTTGCAGTCATCACTATAGACAGAGTCTGATTCGAACGTATGCGCACATAAAAAGAAGAGGAACGCACGTGCGTTCCTCTTCTTTTTATTTCTATTTTTGCAAAATAAAAATTTTTTCAAAAACCTCTTGCAATTTGAAAAAAAGTGTGATAAAATAGAATTGTTCTAAAAAAGAACACCTAAAAACAGAATTTTTTAACATGAAAAAGGAGATTATAGTTATGGCAAAATGGAGATGCACGATTTGCGGTGAGATTGTTGAGGGCGACCGCCCCGAAAAATGCCCCCTTTGCAAGGCGCCCGGCGAGAAATTCGTTGAGGTTGTTGAGGAAGGTATGACCTGGGCTGCTGAGCACGAGGTTGGCGTTGGCAAGGCTGACGGCGTTCCTATGGAAATCATCGAAGGGCTGCGCGCAAACTTCCAGGGCGAGTGCACCGAGGTTGGTATGTATCTGGCAATGGCACGCGTTGCACACCGCGAGGGCTACCCCGAAATCGGCCTGTACTGGGAGAAGGCTGCTTGGGAAGAGGCTGAGCACGCTGCAAAGTTTGCAGAGCTTCTCGGCGAATGCGTCAGCACCTCCACCAAGGAGAACCTGACCGTCCGCGTTGCTGCCGAGAACGGCGCAACCGCAGGCAAGTTTGAGCTTGCAAAAATGGCAAAGCAGTTGAACCTTGACGCCATTCACGACACTGTACACGAGATGGCACGCGACGAGGCTCGCCACGGCAAGGCATTTGAGGGCCTGCTCAAGAGATACTTCGGTTAATATCTAAAAATAAGGAGAATTGCCATGAAGGAAAATTACATGATCTGTAACTGCATGCAGGTTAGCTATGCCAATATCGCCGATGCGCTGGATACACACGAGAAGTTTGACAGCGTGATTACCGCTTTTGAGGAAATTCAGAAGCAAACGCACTGCTCCACGGGCTGCGGCGGTTGCCACCAGAAGGTGCTCGATACCATCTCCGAAATTATGATGGGCAAATAAGGGCTACGTCTTTAGCGCAGATTAAAACACACTATAAGCAAAAACACCCCCAAACGGGGGTGTTTTTTACTGCTTTGAAGCTTTTGATTGCAAAATTAAAACAAAAACGCGAGGAGCAACGCCGCCTATGCTTGTTTCAAAATTACAAAATCAAGATAAAAAACGCGAGGGCCAGGCGCACCGGAGCAAACGGGCGACGGCGTACATAGCGTACGCCGAGGTCGTTTGCGAGGAGCAACGCCGCAACTCGCGCTTTTTTTGCTTGATTAAAGCGTGCCGCTGGAGCCGAGCACGTTCTTAATCTTATGCTGCACCATCTTCTTGACCTCTGCGCGTGCAACAGTCAGGTAGCCGCGAGGGTCAAATACACCGGGCTCGTTTGCAAATACGCGACGAATGCCTGCGGTCATTGCAAGACGGATATCGGAGTCAATGTTAATCTTACAAACAGCCATACCGGCAGCTTGACGGAGCTGCTCCTCGGGAATACCGACTGCATCGGGGAGCTTGCCGCCGAGCTCGTTGATTTCCTTTACGCACTCCTGGGGAACGGAAGATGCACCGTGGAGAACGATGGGGAAGCCGGGGAGGCGCTCCTCAATCTCAGCGAGAATATCAAAGCGGAGAGGCGGGGGAACGAGAATACCCTTCTCGTTACGGGTGCACTGCTTTGCAGTGAACTTGTATGCACCGTGAGAGGTGCCGATAGAGATAGCGAGCGAGTCAACACCAGTGCGGGCAACAAACTCCTCAACCTCCTCGGGACGGGTGTAGGAGGAATGCTCTGCAACAACGTCATCTTCAACGCCTGCAAGCACGCCAAGCTCGCCCTCGACAACAACGCCGTGCGCGTGTGCGTACTCAACAACCTTCTTCGTGAGGGCAATGTTATCCTCAAAGGAGTGGTGAGAGCCGTCAATCATAACAGAGGTAAAGCCGCCGTCAATGCAGGACTTGCAGATTTCAAAATCTGCGCCGTGGTCAAGGTGAAGGGCAAGGTCAACGCCGCTATCCTCAATTGCAGCCTTTGCAAGAGCAAGCAGGTAAGCGTGCTTTGCATACTTGCGTGCGCCTGCAGAAACCTGCAGGATAACGGGGGACTTCTCCTCAGCAGCAGCCTCGGTGATAGCCTGAATGATTTCCATATTGTTGATGTTAAAAGCGCCGATTGCATACTTGCCGGCATATGCCTTTCGGAACATCTCCTTCGTGGTAACAAGTGCCATTTTCATATCTCCTTTTTATGTGAAATAATTACCAATCTTTATTTTACCTAAATTCCTCTGAAAAATCAAGGGCTTTCGACAAAAATTTCAAATTTTACCCCAGTACGCTCCCCTTTTCTGCGCTCTCCCCGCCTTGCGGGCGGATTGTCGTGGTCTGCGATACGGTAACTGCCGCCACCGCGGCAGGGGGCGGCGCCCCCAGGGCTACAGGTGCGGCGGGCGCCGCACCACCGCGCTCATCGGCCCTGACCGCGTGGGGAAAAAGCCCCAGGCTGACCGCAATTGCGTTGTCAATCTCCTGCATTACGCCCTCATCAAGGTGACCCATTTTCTCCTTCAGGCGACGCTTATCCAGCGTGCGCAGCTGCTCAAGCAGCACAACCGAATCGCGCGAAAGCCCTGCACGGGTCGCATAAACCTCAATATGCGTGGGCAGCTTTGTCTTACTCATACGAGAGGTAATCGCTGCCGCAATCACAGTGGGACTGTATCTGTTTCCCACATCGTTTTGTATGATAAGCACAGGGCGCACACCACCCTGCTCCGAGCCGACCACAGGACTGAGATCGGCATAGTAAATATCTCCACGTTTAACCTGATTCACGGTAAAACCTCCCTTTTCAGACTGCTCTTATTTTTTGCCGCAGGGTGACAATTTAATCATCAAAGCCGCGCTTTTTGGAGAGATGATAAAATGAACTGCCCCGTTCCCTATCAGCCTATGCAAAAAAACGCGAGTCCTCCCGAAAAAAGCCGAGGAATGCTGCGGTTTTTTTCGCAAATCCTTGTATTTTCCGCTTAGATATGCTATAATAGCAAGGATAACTATAATGGACAAGTATGTTTTACGGAGGCCCCTATGCCGGATACCGCTATCAAACAATCACATCATCTCCCCGTAATCAGCGTAGCAGATGCCAAACGGCGCGGACTGCTTTCGCGCGGCATGCTCGCAAGGCTGGGGCTTTCCACCGATGCTGCACCTGTGGCGGTTCTGCAAAAGGAGGACGGCACCGAAATTCCGCTTTTTGACCCCAATCACGTCAAAGCCGCCTCGGGCAAGGCCGAGCCTGCCACCCCCACTGCAAAGGAGCGCCCCGCACTTCCCACACGCGATGAAAACGGCGAGCTGCCGCGCATCAGCGCACGCCGTGCCGACGCGCTTGGTCTCTTTTCCCGCGAGGCACTGACCCGCAGCTACTATGAGCCCACCGACGAGCCAATCGCCTATTATCTGCGTAAGGACGGCACCCGCGTGGAGCTCTACGAAAAAGCAACCTGCCGCCGCTTGCCGATGCCCTGTATCCGCTGCGGTAACGAGGTGCGTTACCGTGCCAAGCTCTGCCGCACCTGCTACGAGCGCGAGCTTGCCGAAAAGCGCCGTGCGGGCGATGCCAGACGTGCCGCATACTATGGCCGCAAGCCACAGGAGGTGCTCTTTTTTGATTTGGAGCTCACAGGCGTTTACGACCACGACGAGGTGCTTTCCATTACCATCATCAACGGTCTTGGCGAAACGGTGCTTGACACCCTTGTCCGCCCCCTGAAAAAACGCCGCTGGCCACGCACCGAGAAAATTCACGGCATCACTCCCAATATGGTGCAGAACGCCCCCACAATGACCGAGCTGACACCCAAGCTGGTAGATGTTTTTGCAGGTGCAAAGCACCTGATTGCCTTTGGCACCTCCACCGACTACTCTCACCTACGCCGCATTTATAAAACACGCACCGAGCAGGGCAGATTGCGCGCCAAGCTGATTGACTGCGCAGCAGAGTTTTCCTCTTACATTCACGAGCACGGCATTGACCTTGTGCACCGTTCCCTCTCCGATGCCATGGCGCATTTCTCCCTTGCCTGGGAGGGTGAGGCGCACACCTCGGCAGCCGGCACACAGGCGTGCCGTCTGGTATTCCATACTCTGTTCCCACACTTTTACGAAAGCGAGGTCACCTGATGGACCGTTTATTCGGACTGGATTCCCCTGCCCTGCACGATGAGGGCATTTCCCTGCTTGCAACCCTGTACGACGACATCAGTGCCACCATGTACGAGGAAATTCTGCGCGATGCGGAAATCCCCTTCCTCAAAAAGGACCGCGGTGCAGGCGGTGCTATGCGCATCATTATGGGTGGCACCCTCTCCGCGATTGATATTTACGTGCCGACTGACCGCTTGGCTGAGGCCGAGGCACTGTTCCGCGAAGAAGAAAGCGAGGTCGTGGACGAATGAAGGAAATTTTACTGCTCAAATACGGCGAAATCGTGCTCAAGGGTGCCAACCGCCGTTTCTTTGAGGACACCCTCGCCAAGGAGCTTCGGTACCGCGCCGCTTGCTTTGGCAATTTCTCGGTACGCTATGCGCAAAGCACCCTCTATATTGAGCCGCTTAATGACTTTGCCGACCTTGAGGGTATGTTAGAGGCAGCAAGACGCCTCTTTGGCGTGGCAGGTGTTGTCCGTGCCGCTGTTGCCGAAAAGAATATGGAAAGCATTCTTGCTGTGGCAAAGGAATATCTCGCACCCACCCTTGCGGGCAAAAAGACCTTCAAGGTCGAAGCGAAACGCTCGGATAAATTATTCCCCCTTTCCTCTCCCGAAATTTCCCGCGAGACAGGCGGCGCACTGCTTTCCGTCTGCCCCCACCTGAGGGTAGACGTCCACAGCCCGGAGGTAACAGTCCGCGTAGAGGTGCGCGACAATGCAGCCTACGTTCACGCAGGTCAATTAAAGGGCGCGGGCGGTCTGCCCGTTGGTGCAGGCGGCAAAGCTCTTTTGCTCCTTTCGGGTGGGATTGATTCCCCCGTTGCAGGCTGGATGATGGCGAAGCGCGGTGTGCGCCTCGAGGCACTTTACTTTGAATCCATGCCCTACACCAGCGAACAGGCGCGCGAAAAGGTTTTAGACCTTGCCGCGCTTGTCGCGCGGTGGTCAGGCAGTATGCAGGTCAACGTCATTTCGCTCACCCACATTCAGGAGGAGCTTGTCAAGCACTGTGACGAGGAATATTTCACCCTGCTTCTCCGCCGCTTTATGATGAAGCTCGCTACCCGCACCGCCGCACTCCGCGGCTGTGAGGCACTGATTACGGGCGAAAGCTTAGGTCAGGTGGCATCGCAAACGATGCAGGCAATTAACGTCACAAACGCCGCAACCGACCTTGCCGTTTTCCGCCCCTGCATTGGCATGGATAAAGAGGAAATCGTGCAGATTGCACGCATGATTGACACCTTTGAAACCTCCATTCTCCCCTACGAGGATTGCTGCACGGTATTCACCCCCAAACACCCCAAAACGCGCCCCGAGCTTACCAAGGTGCTGGAGCAGGAGGCAAGGCTTGATGTAGACAAGCTGCTCGATGAGGCGTTTGAAACGCTGGAAACCGTTTATATCCGCGCAAAATTCTGAAAAAAGGACAAAAAAATGACTAAGGTAGATATTTTTTCGGGCTTTCTGGGTGCAGGTAAAACCACCCTCATCAAAAAGCTCATCAAGGAGGCCTTTACAGGCGAAAGGCTTGTACTGATTGAAAACGAATTCGGTGAAATCGGTGTAGACGGCGGCTTTCTTGAAGGCGCTGGCATCAACGTAACCGAAATGAACTCGGGCTGCATCTGCTGCAGTCTTGTCGGCGACTTTGGCGAGGCACTCCGCAAGGTGCTTGCCGAATACAACCCCGACCGCATTTTGATTGAGCCATCGGGCGTCGGCAAGCTCTCCGACGTGGTGCGCGCCGTAAAAGAGGCCGCCCCCGACAAGCTTGAAATTACAGGTCTTGTCACGATTGCCGATGCGGCAAAATGTCTGATGCACCTGCGCAACTTCGGCGAGTTTTTCGGCGACCAGCTGGCAAGTGCAGGCACCGTCATTTTCAGCCACGTGAAGGGACTTTCCCAGGAAAAGCTGCACGCCGCCATAGAGGCCGTACGTGCACACAATGAGAACGCCGTCATCGTCACCACCGACTGGGAGCAGCTCACGGGCGCGCAGATTCTTGCTGCTATGGAAAAGACCGACACCCTGGAAGCAGAGCTTTCCCGTCTGCAGGCAGAGGCCCCTTGCCCCACCTGCGGTCATCATCACGACCACGGGCACGAGCACCATCACCATGAGGGCGAGGAATGTCACTGCCACGAGCACCACGAGCATCACCACCACGAGGGTGAGGAATGTCACTGCCACGAGCACCACGAGCATCACCACCATGAGGGCGAGGAATGTCACTGCCACGAGCACCACGAGCATCACCACCACGAGGGCGAGGAATGTCACTGCCACGAGCACCATCACCACGCAGAGGACATATTTATCAGCTGCGGCGCGGAAACCGCAAAACGCTTTGATGCCGCCGCACTCCGCGAGGCACTTGCGTGCCTCACCGACGAACACACCTACGGCAACGTACTCCGTGCCAAGGGCATCGTGGCAGGCGAGGGCGGCCTGTGGCTGCACTTTGACTATGTTCCCGGCGAGCCTGATGTGCGCGAGGGAACTGCCGCCATCATCGGTCGCCTTTGTATCATCGGCGCAGGTCTGAATATTCCCGCGCTTTCCGCCCTCTTTGGTGTAGAACTGAAATAAGGAGTTGTTATGCACAATCAAAATGTTCCCGTCTATCTCTTTACGGGATTTCTTGAGGCGGGCAAAACCAGAATGATTCAGGAGGCGCTGGAGGATAAAAGCTTCAACGATGGCTGCAAAATCCTGCTCATTGTTTGCGAGGAGGGTATTGAGGAATACGATGCCACCCGCTTCTGGGGACAGAATGTCCGTCAGGTTGTCATTGAAAGGGAAAGCGACCTCACCCCCGCACTCCTTGCAAAATTTAACAAGGATTACGTCATCGACCGCGTCATGGTGGAATATAACGGCATGTGGCAGTTAAACAGACTCTATGAAAGCCTGCCTCGCACGTGGTTTCTGTTCCAGGAGGTCCTGTTTGCCGATGCCACCACCGCAGAGGTCTACAACGCCAATATGCGCGCTTTAATGGTGGACAAACTCCAAAACGCAGAAATGGTTATCTTCAACCGCGCCGAGGGCGCTGACCGTATGGCGCTGCACAAGCTGGTGCGCGGTATCAGCCGCCGTGCGCGTATCGCCTTTGAGAACACCGAGGGCGAGGAGCTTGAATACGATGAAATTGAGGACCCCCTGCCCTTTGACAAGGAAGCGCCCATTGTCACGATTGCCGATGAGGACTATGCCCTGTTCTACCGTGACCTTGCCGATGAGCTGAAAAGCTACGACGGCAAAACCGTCAAATTCAAGGGGCTGATTGCGCGCGACCGCGCACTTGGTCGCCGCGGCATTGTCATTGGCCGTCACGTAATGACCTGCTGTGAGGACGATATCGCCTACCAGGGTATGATTTGCACCTTCCCCCACGACGTGAGCTTCGAAACGGGCGCCTGGGCGATTATCACCGCCAAGCTCCGCGTGGAGCGACACAAGCTCTACGGCGGTGAGGGGCCGATACTGTACGCCACCGACGTGGCGCTCACCTCTCCCCCTAAGCAAACCGTTGCCACCTTCTATTAAAATCTCCAACCGAAAGGCCGCCGACCTGCCAGCAAAATGACAGGTCGGCGGCTTTTTGTATCTTATTCACCGTACAATATGCGAAAATCCGCCGTCATATCAAGGGGGATTTTGATGGTTTTGTGTTCTTTTTCTGAAAAAAGAATTGACTTTTTCAAAAAAACATCATATAATGATGATGTTGTATGTCAACATATAATTTAATAGGAGGATTTACATCTTATGAACACAACAGCAAAGAAGATTTACTCTCTTGTTTCTGCCATTGTCATGGTTGTTCTGTCCGTACTTCTGCTTGTCGGCACCTTTATGCCGATTTTTGTAGTCAATATGGGCACCGTCAACACGGCAGAGGCATTTGAGGACGGCCCCACCGGCATGTATGAGCTTGACGAGGCCAAAATCGGCTTCGGCAATATGCTTAAGCTCGTTGCCAACAGAAAATACGTAGCAGTCATCAACAAGTATCAGTTCACGACCCAGCGCATCAACGACATCTACAAGCAAATCGCTGAGATGGAAGACCCCAGCCAGGATTACCTTGTGGCAAAATATGAGGAAATCGCAGAGCTCGGAGAGGAGCTTGATGCGGTTATCGACCGCCTGACCGAGAAGGAGCAGGAGAAGCTTACCGACCTTATGATGGACGAGGGCTTTATGAATGCGATGTACGCCGAAATCGGCTTCATCAGCATTTTTGCCGATGCCGTTGACAGAAACAGCGGCGACAACTACAAGTTTGAGCAAAACCCGCTTGACATCTTCACCGTTATCTTCGGTATGATTTTCCTTGCAGGCTTTATGATTTGCGTTGTTGTCTTTGCTATCATCGCATTGGTATCCGCGCTCAAGAGAGTCATTTCCCTTGCCGTCGGCTTCAAGAAGATTAACCTGCGCAAGCTCGAGAGCCTTTACGCAGGCAAGGCTATCACCGCCCTGATGCCCACCTTCCTCTTCTACACCCTTGCCAAGGCTATGTTTGGCAGCAGATTTGTTATGGGTGCAGGCCTTTGGATGATTCTCATCGTCACCATTATCATCAGCGTTCTCCGCGCTGCCAACAAGATTATGCTGAAGGAAAAGCGCAACCCCAAGCACATTGCAAGAGTGCTGATTGGCCTTCTCTCCTTCATCTTCGTTCTTTGCATCTTCAACAACATCACCAATATGGACCTTGTTGAGGCATACTACCAGAGTAACGAGGCTCACCTTGAGACTGTATACGATGCCAAATTTGAAGAGGCGCTCGCCCAGTCCTTCCTGAGAAACCCCGGCGCCAGCCTCAGCAGCCACAAATACAGTGCTGAGGCTGCTGCAAAGGCGCACGTTACCGAGATTCTTACCAAGAACGCCTTCCACCTGATTGGTGCCGTGCTGCTCGTCAGCATCTTCGCCTTTGTCCTCTTCTCGCTCTCTCTCAACCGTCTGCGCGAGAACAACGACGATTTCAAGAGCTCCTACAGTGCAGAAAAATGCGGCGCTCATTATGTGGTTGCCGTTCTGCTGCTCCTCTGTGTACTCTTTACCGGCACGCTCGGTGTTTTCACCGTTACCGCAAGAGATGATGCTTACCTCGAGGACGGCGGTGTTAAGATTCTTTGGAACGACCACCGACTTGAGGACTCCGGCATCAAAGAGGAGTGCGATGAGCTCCGCGAGGAAATCGAAGAAATGAAAGAGGAAATCGCAGAAGCAAAAGAAATGCTTTCCGACATCGATGACGCGGAGGAAAGAAAAGAGTTCTCCTTTGAAATCGAAATGGGCGAGCGCTATATGAACAAACTGCAGCTCCGCCTTGATGCGCTTGAAAACAATGATACCGGCCTGCGTACAGGCACCATTGCAATGCTTGTCATCGTCATTGTCCTTGAGATTCTTTACCAGGCTGCTCCCAAGCTGACCGACAAGATTCTCCCCGACGGCGTAAAGCGCTTCCTTGCAGGCAGCGATGATGAGGATATCGACACCTCTATGGGTGGTGCGCCCGCCGCAGCCCCCGCACCTGCCGCAACGCCCGCCTACTCCGCACCTGCCTACTCTGCACCGGCATCTTCTGCACCCGAGTACTCTGCTCCCGCCAAGGAAAAGAGCTTCAAGCAGGAGGAGCCCGCTACTCCCCAGGGTGGCGCCTCCGCTGAGGACGACCTTGCAGCACAGATGCAGCGTATGTTTGATAGCCAGAACTAAGCATAAAAAAACACCGCCCATGGGCGGTGTTTTTTTTGTCAATTAAGTCAAAATCATAGTCACAGGCTGCAAGCTGCCGTCAGAAATCGGCAGCAAATTGGTAACATACAATATCACCAAATACAATGCCCTTTCACATTTTATCAAACAGCCTCTGTCACGACCTCATCGGTCTCAGGCGCAACCGCAGCATCAAAGATGTCGGTAACAGCCTTATCGGGTGCTTCGGTCAGCAGCGAAACAGCAATTGCAACAATCGCACCGACAATAAATCCGGGAACAATCTCGTAAACACCGGTTGCGACAACGGGATTCTTTACAATCGCATTGGTAAAGAGGAGCAGCCACGCGATATCCGCAACCGCACCGCCGATGATGCCTGCGACGGCGCCCTTATAGTTAAAGCGGCGCCAGAAGAGCGAGAGAATAACAACAGGACCAAACGCTGCGCCAAACAGGCCCCACGCGTTTTCTACCATCGCCATAATATCGGACGCCCAGGCGTTTTCGCCATTCAGACCCGATGCGGCAATCAGGAACGCCACCAGAGAAACCACAAGCACGACGATACGGCTTGCCCAGGTCACCTCATTATCGCTTGCCTTATTCTTGCGGATAAGGGGCTTATAAAGGTCAGAAACAAAGGAAGAAGATGCAACCAACAGCTGGCTGTCTGCCGTGGACATCGAGGCTGCAATAATGGCGGCAAGCAGCAGACCTGCAATAAAGCCGGGAAAAATGCTCTGCACAACCGAGATAAAGATGTTCTGCTGCTTACCCGCAGGCAACAGCATTGCGGCAAGAGAGCTGCCGTCAGCAAAAACATAGGTTCTGCCAAGGAAAGCAATCATAATGGCGGCAAACAGTGTAACAACCAGCCAGGAAATCGCAACGGTTGCAGACTTTTTCACCATAGATGCCTTTTTGATAGACATAAAGCGTACCAGAATATGAGGCATACCAAAGTAACCAAGACCCCAACCAAGGCCCGACACAATATCCTGCCAGGAGGCAGTAAAGGGATTTGCATTAAAGGCGGTTACGCCGGGGGCAAACGCTCCCGTAAAGATTTCTGCGTGCGTACCCATTGCCATTGCAATCGGCACGGCAAGAAGCGCTATCAGCATCAGCAGGCCCTGGAAGAAGTCTGTCCAGCAAACAGCCTTAAAGCCGCCAAGGAAGGTGTAGGAAAGCACGATAACAGCAAAGATTGCCATCGCAAGCAGCTCGCGTCCCTCAAAGAGGTCGGGGAGCACTGCCACGAACACAGCCGTGCCTGCATTGAAGGCAGAGGCTACATAAACGGTAAAGCTGATGAGGAAGATAACGGCGCAGGTCACCTTCAAAACAGGGTTTGCCGTTGCAAAACGATTGGTCAGGTACTGGGGGAGCGTAATCGCATCACCCGATGCCTGCGAGAAATTGCGCAAGCGCTTGGCGACAAGCAGCCAGTTTGCAGCCGTACCGAGTGCAAGACCGATACCAATCCACACCTTGCCCATACCAAAGGCAAGAATGCTGCCGGGGAAGCCCATGAGAAGCCAGCCCGACATATCGGACGCCTGCGCGCTCATTGCGGTAACCCAGGGGCCCATCTGACGACCACCGAGGAAATAATCCGCGTCACTCTTGCTGCGGTCACGCAGGAAGAAATAGATGCCGATGCCGAGCATCAGCGCAAAATAAAGAATAAATGCTGAGAATTGCCACATAATAAAAGGTCCTTCCTAATAATAATATGTTGCCATTATAACACAAATAAATAAGAAATGCAATAGAGAACGCCGTACAGACTAAATTCTGTACGGCGTTCTCTATTTTCTTTAAGACGCATTGAAAACAAAGAGTTTTTCAATAGACGGTTTTCAAAACAAAAAATATACGAAAAACAAACTTTTATTTTTTAAGGGAATTGAGCAGCGTTGGCAGCACGCGTGCGCTGTATCGCGGCAGCGAAAAATCACCGTCACAAAGGCACCACTCGTAAAGCACCGCACGCTCCGCCATGGCATAAAGACGCACCATTTCCGAGGCACTCATATCCCCTGTCAGTTCTCCCCTTTCCTGCCCTGTTACCACAATGCGCCGTAAGAGCTTAAAGTAAACGCGGTTGTGGTCAAGCAGCTGCCTGGTACCGTGCAGCGTGAGCTGCGTAGAGAGAAGCCTTGACAAAAGCGAAATATCAATGCGATTTTCAATCATCGAGAAAAGCTCGCGGTTCAGGAAAAGCAGCGTGTCAAGCGCGGGCGCGTTGACATCAAGCGCGGCGGCAAGCTCCTCATATTTTTCATCAAAGAGATAGGCAAGCGAGCCGAGCAAATCGTCCTTGCTGCCGAAATAGTGATAAAATGAGCCCTTGGAGGTGCCGGAAAGTGCGATAATTTCTTCTACCGTGGTATCCTCATAGCCCTGCTCATAAAAAAGCTTCCAGGCGGCGTCAACAATCAGGCTTTTGGTGTTACGGGTGCTTCTTTTTGCCATAACGCACTCCGATTCAACGATGATACAGACGCTTGGTCTGATAAGCGGGCTCGCAGGTCATCTGCACACCAAGCTTTTTCAGCACGCTCTCATCGGTCTGAGAAAGAATGACGGTGGAATGTGCATCGCACCAGCGCAGCTTACCGAGCTGGTCCAGTGCTTTTCTTGCATTCTCCTCGTGCACAGCGCAAATCGAAAGTGCAATCAGCACCTCCTCTACGTGCAGTCGGGGATTCTGATTGCCAAGGCGCTCCACCTTCAGGTTGGATACAGGGGTCAGAATTTCAGGAGAAATCAGCTTGACCTCCTTGGAAATTCCCGCCAGCGCCTTGAGGGCATTCAGAAGCATTGCCGAGGCAGCACCCAACAGCCCCGAGGTCTTACCCGTCACCACGCGACCGTCAAGCAGCTGAATGGCAACCGCAGGCGCGCCTGTTTCCTCCGCACGCAGCTTTGCCGCATCAATGGCGGGGCGTGCCGCGCTATCCAGTCCAATCTGCTGCATAAGCATCTTGATTTTATCGGCATCGGCGCCGTCGCTGTCACCCTTGCGCTTTGCGCAAAGCGCACCGTAGTAACGGCGCAGAATTTCATCGCGCGCGCCCTCGACAACGGCATCGTTATCCACGATGCAGTACCCCGCCATATTTACACCCATGTCGGTGGGAGATTTGTAGGGGCATTCACCGTAAATCTGCTCAAACATTGCCTTCACAACAGGGAAAATCTCCACATCGCGGTTATAATTGACAGCGGTCTTTCCGTACGCCTCCAAATGGAAGGGGTCAATCATATTCACGTCATTCAGGTCGGCGGTTGCCGCCTCATAGGCGAGGTTCACAGGGTGCTTGAGGGGCAGATTCCACACGGGGAAGGTCTCAAACTTTGCATAACCGGAGCGCACGCCGCGCTTGTTATCGTGATAAAGCTGCGACAGGCAGGTCGCCATTTTGCCTGAGCCGGGGCCCGGTGCAGTTACAACCACCAACGAGCGACTGGTTTCGATATACTCATTCTGCCCATAGCCCTCATCGCTGACAATCTTCTGCACATCGGAAGGATAGCCCGCGATAGGATAATGGCGATAAACACGCAGGCCGAGCGCCTCAAGCCGCTTGGCAAATGCCGCTGCAGCGGGCTGGCCCGTGTATCGCGTCAGCACCACACTGCCCACGTACAGGCCAAAATCACGGAAGGCATCAATCAGGCGCAGCGTATCCTGGTCATAGGTAATACCAAGGTCGCCGCGCACCTTGTTTTTTTCAATATCGGCAGCATTGACAACAATGACTATCTCCGCCTCAGCCGCCAGCTCAACCAGCATACGGATTTTGCTGTCAGGGGCAAAGCCGGGCAGCACACGCGAGGCGTGGTGGTCATCAAAAAGCTTACCGCCGAACTCCAGATAGAGCTTGCCGCCAAACTGTGCAATACGCTCACGGATATGCGCCGATTGCCTGCGGATATATTCCTCATTGTCAAAGCCGATGCGAAACATAAATATCCTCCTCATTCGGGCAAATGCCCGAAACAATTTCAATAGCAAATATTAGTATATCATAAATTCGGGCACGGAGCAAGTGCTTTTTTATTTTTCGAGTTTTTGCACCCTTTTTCGCACCGCACGGCAGAAATGCGTTTTGTGCGGATAGCCACTAATGCCAAAAAGCCCACGCGGACCGATAAACTCACCGTTTCGACCCTTCGTCGCCGCCAATATATCGGTCAGCGCTGCCTTTTCGGGCGAGTGTGTAAACAGATACAAAAAGGCGTGCCCCAGGCGGGAAAAGAAAGGCTTATGTGTCGTCTTTTCAGGGGAAAGCAGGTCAGTCGCGGTAATGCCGGGGTGTGCCGCGATAAAGGCAGGCTCTTTCTCTGTGCGCGCGGCAGCGCGTTGGAGCACATAACACGAAAGCAGGTGCTTGCTCTTGGCATAGGCGGCATACCCCTCTCCCCTTACGGCGCGGTCACGTCCAAAACGGTCAACAAGACTGGAGGTAAACACCATTTTGCCTGCGCCGTCCATCAGGGGTAATACCCCCTCTGCTACACGCACGGTGCCGTGATAATTCACGCCCTCGGTCAACGGCAAGCCGTCTGCCGTTTCGGCACCGCGGGGATAATACACGCCTGCAGAATGGAGAAAAACATCAATTTTCTCATACCGTTTACCAATTTCTATAACGAATGCATCAATCGAAGCGTTGCTTGCAAGGTCCAAAAGCATCACGCGCACGGTGCCCATGGGAAACTCCGCAAGCAGCCTTTCGCGTGCCGCCAGCGCGCGCGTGGCATTGCGGCAAGCAAGCACAACCTCTGCGCCAAGCGAAAGCAATCCCCTTGCCGCCTCAAAGCCGATGCCGCTGTTGCCGCCCGTGATAACCGCCACCCGCCCCGCAAGCGATGTCGTATGTTTCTGATACCAGGCCTGATATTTCATGCAAATCTCCTTGACATAGCATAATAAAAAAACTCATAAAATACAAAAGGCGGTCGCCGCCGCGTGTGACCGTACCCTCTGTTACCCATTATACCACGCAAGGGCGGGAAAAGTCAAGCGGTCCGCGCCCAAATTCAACGTCTCATCGCTCTTTTCCTTGACAGATGCCTCAAAATATTCTATAATATATAAGAATATTAAGCCATTTGGCGGAAAGGCGGCAGTATGAGGCCCGAATTACTCTCCCCTGCGGGGAATATGGAAAAATTGCGCGCAGCACTGCGCTTTGGTGCTGATGCCGTCTATCTCGCAGGCAAATCCTTTGGTATGCGCTCCGCAGCCGATAACTTTACCGATGAGGAGCTGGCGGAGGCGGCAAAAATCACCCATGCCGCAGGCAAGCGCATCTATTTAACCGTTAATACCATGCCGCACGGTGCGCAATATCCCCATTTGCGGGAATATCTGACAGCTATCAAGGATATCGGCATTGACGCTGTCATTGTCACAGACCTTGGCGTACTGCAAACGGTAAGGGAAATTCTGCCCGATATGGAAATTCACATTTCCACACAGTCAAGCATCGTCAGCCCTGCGGCGGCGAGGGCCTACGCCGCGCTCGGCGCAAAGCGTCTGGTGCTGGCAAGAGAGCTGACCCTTGCAGAGGTCAAGGAAATCCGCGCCGCCCTCCCCCCCGAGGTCGAGCTTGAGGCCTTTGTCCACGGCTCCATGTGCGTTTCCTACAGCGGCAGATGTATGCTTTCCAATCAGTTTACAGGGCGCGACGCCAATCGCGGCGCCTGCGCACAGCCCTGCCGCTGGAGCTATACCATTGTCGAGGAAAAACGCCCCGACGAGCATCTCCCCGTCATTGAAAACGAAAACGGCACCTTCATTATGTCCTCCAAGGATATGTGCATGCTCCGCCATATTCCCGCGCTGATTGAAGCGGGGGTCAGCTCCTTTAAGATTGAGGGGCGTATGAAGAGCGCTTACTATACCGCCGTGATTTCCAACGCCTACCGCATGACAATTGATGCCTACCTGAAAGACCCCGCGGGCTATGTTTTTGACGAGGCTGTTTACCGCGAGGTGGAAAGCGTATCGCACCGTGAATACTGCACGGGCTATTGGTTTGACAACCCGCTTGATACCCCGCATATGACCGGCACCCTCGGTTATATCCGCGAAAAGGCCTACTTTGGCATCGCCACCGCACAGGGTGACCTGCCCGCAGGGCTTGCACGCGTAACCGAAGGCGGCACGCTCTACCGCTTCCGCCAGCGCAACAAGCTGTCAAAGGGCGACAGCACTGAGCTGTTAACCCCCGGTCGGGTTGGTATTCCCACAACGATTACCGAGCTTTATGACGAAGCGGGCAACCCCATTGAATCCGCCCCCCACCCTATGATGATTTTCTATGTCAGACTGCCAATCCCTGTCGCAGAGGGTGATATTCTGCGCGCAGGAGATTAAAGGAGAACGCTATGAGAAACGAACAGCTGGCAGACCTGCTGCGCCCCGATAGCTTTGATACCATTGTCGGGCAAACGCATCTCTTTGGCCCACGCGGTGTCATTCGCCGTATGGTTGAGAGTGGCCGTGTCACCAATATGATTTTCTTCGGCCCCCCCGGTACGGGCAAAACCACCGCTGCCGCCATTATTGCCAAAATGTCGGGTATGGTATTCCGCCGCTTCAATTGCACCTCGGCAACCCTTGCCGAGGTCAAGGGCGCACTCGCCGAAACCAACAATATCTTTGGCGCAGGCGGTATTCTCCTCTACCTTGATGAAATTCAATATTTCAACCGCAAGCAGCAGCAATCCTTGCTGGAATACATGGAGGACGGACGCGTCACGCTGATTGCCTCAACCACCGAAAACCCGCACTTTTACATCTACAACGCGATTATTTCGCGCTCCTCTCTCTTTGAGTTCAAGCCCGTCCCTGCGGGAGAAATGCCCCCCGCACTGTCGCGTGCGCTGAAAAGGCTGAACGAGGAAAACAACACCGCCGTGACTGCCGACGAGGAGATTTTGACCTATATTGCATCACTGGTGCGCGGCGATGTGCGCCGCGGCATCGGACTTCTCGAAAACGCCTACTTTGCCGCAGGCGGCGAGGGGGCATCGCACGCGATTACGCGCGAGGCAGTTGACAGCTTCCACGTCAAGGTCGGCAACTTTGATACCGACGCACATTATGACCTCTTATCCTGTCTGCAAAAATCAATCCGCGGCTCCGACCCCGATGCCACCGCCTTTTACGTGGCAAAGCTCTGTGCCGCAGGCGACCTGATTTCGCTCTGCCGCCGCTTGCAGGTGATTGCCTCGGAGGACGTGGGACTCGCCTATCCGCAGGCAGCCGCTATCACGCGCGCTTGCTGTGAGAGTGCCATGGAGCTTGGCTTCCCCGAGGCACAAATCCCTCTGGCAAACGCCGCCATTCTGCTGGCGACCGCACCCAAATCCAACTCGGCATATCTGGCGGTTGCCGCCGCGCGTGCCGATATTGATGCAGGCCTCGGCAACACGGTGCCCACGCATCTGCAATCCCCGCTGTTCCGCGGCTACCGTTATCCGCACGACTACACCTACCACTACGTAAAGCAGCAATACCTGCCCGACGACCTGGCAGGCAAGAAATACTACACCTACGGCGACAACAAGACCGAGCAGGCCGCTTCCGCCTATGCCGCTACCATTCGCCGCGAGGGCGGTAAAAAGAAGGAATAACCAAGCAAAGACGCAAAAACAGACGTAAAACAAAAAACACCGTAAAGGAGCGCTTTATGCTTTACAGTCTGCTGCTTGCCCTGCTTTTCGGGCTGATTGAGGGCATTACCGAATGGTTGCCCATTTCCTCGACAGGACACCTCATTTTACTGCGCGCCCTGCTGCCCGTCACCTTTGACGATGCCTTCTTCTCGCTCTTTGAGGTTGTCATACAGTTAGGCGCCATTGCCGCCGTGATGCTCCTCTTTTGGGAACGCCTGTTTCCCTTTTCAAGGCGCAAGTCCGCCGCAGAAAAGCGGCATACGTGGCAGCTTTGGGGCAAAATTCTCATTGCCACCCTGCCCGCCGCCCTGCTCGGCGCGCTCCTTGGCAATTTCCTTGATACCTACCTGTTTAACCCCTTAACGGTAGGCATTACACTAATTTTTTACGGCATTCTCTTTCTCATTCCGCCGCGCGTATGGCAGAAAAAAAGCCCCTCTGATACCGTGAGTGCCAAAAAAGCCCTCGGCATTGGGCTTTTTCAATCGCTTGCCCTGATACCCGGCACCTCAAGGTCGGGGGCAACGCTGCTTGGCGGCAGCCTGCTCGGCGTGCAGCGCCCCGCAGCCGCAGAGTTCTCCTTTTTCCTCGCCATTCCCACCATGGCGGGCGCAGGGCTGTTCAAATGCCTGCAATTTTTTCTGGCGGGACACACCCTGTCCACCGCCGAATGGCTGCTTTTAACGCTCGGCACGCTGACCGCGTTTCTGGTATCCCGCATCGTCATTCGCTTTCTGCTCGACTTTGTGCGCCGCCACGGGCTTGCGCCCTTCGGCATCTGGCGCATCTCTCTTGGCACCCTGGTGCTTTTGTGGTATTTCCTCTGACAACAACCGAAAGGAGCAACGGCATGGAAAAATTGAAAATCCCCTACCCCATTGTGGTTGAGGGAAAATATGACCGTCTGCGCCTCTTATCGATGATTGAGGGACAAATCCTGACAACAGACGGCTTCGGCATCTTCAAAAAGCAGGAAAAGCTCTCGCTCTTACGCGCCCTTGCCGCGCGCACACCCATCATCGTGCTGACCGACCCCGACGGCGCGGGCACGCTCATTCGCGCGCACATCACCTCGGCAATCCCGAAGGAACGCATCATTCCCTTGTACGTGCCGCAAACCAAGGGCGTGGAAGCAAGAAAAAAAACCCCCTCCGCCGCAGGCTTTCTGGGCGTTGAGGGTCAGGAGCAGAAGCTGCTTTATGGGCTGCTTGCCCCCTTTGCAGGCGATACCCCCACAAGAAAGAGCGACATCACCAAGGTAGATTTTTACGAGGACGGCCTCTCCGGTCAGGCAGGGGCAACCGATAGGCGAAACGCGCTTGCCGCACATTTCATGCTCCCCCCCGATATGACCCCAAACGCATTACTTGCAGCACTCAATATCATCACCGACAAGGAGGGGTACAAGCGCGCCGTTGCCGCACTGTTCCCCGAAGCATAAAAAACGACCGCCGTGGGCGGTCGTTTTTTGTTTTACTTTTCCTCGCGGAGAACCTCAATGGGTGCGTTTGCATTGGTAATTACACTGCGGATACCGTTCTTGCAGCTTGCCTTTTGGGTATAGCCCTGCGTGCAGGAAAGAATATTCTGCCCGTTGGTGGCAATCAGGTTGAAGCGGAACTGACCTGCCTTATCATAGTAAATCTGGAATTTGGGGCATCTTTCCTCATTGATTGTCTGCAGGGTCTGGTCCTCAATGGCAGCAACGGCGGCATTTGCGCCAACGCTGGCGATGCCATTGCGGCAAGCCGCCATAGAGCTGTAGGTCTGCGACCTTGCAATAATCTGCGTATTGGCAGCGCGAACGTTGAACACATACTTGCCGTCTGCCGTGCGCTTGATTTCAAAGCGCGCACCGGTCAACGGTGCGGGCGCATCGGCAGCAGGCTCCTCCGTCTTAGCGGGAGCTGCCTTTTTTGCAGCGGTTTTCTTTGCGGGTGCAGGCTCTGCCGCCTTGGCGGGAGCAGCCTTTCTTTCGGGTGCCTTTTTCGTGGTCTTCTTTGCAGCCTCTGCCTCTGCTGCTGCCTTTGCCTCTGCTGCTACCTTTGCCTCCGCCGCAGCCTTTGCCTCTGCCGCTGCCTTTGCCTCTGCCGCTGCCTTTGCCTCTGCCGCTGCCTTTGCCTCTGCCGCTGCCTTTGCTGCAGCCTCAGCCTTTTTCTTCTTTTTCTTGCCAAAACCAAACATATCTGTATCTCCCCTTGTCGAAATTTGTCTTACAAGTTTATTGTAGCATACAAAATATTAAAAAGTCAACAACCGACAATCGGAATTTTAAGGAAAAATCACGCGCGCGCGCAAATTTCTCCACTCCCCCGACTAAAAGCCTTGACAAATGGAAAAACTTGTGCTATAATTCACTCGTATTTCCGTGGGGGAGTAGTTGACGCGTATACGTGTGATAGGTCAACAACACTAACCGAAAGGTTTGGTCTATCTTCATCGACAAGACTCACGGGGCGACCCCTTTTCGCGTTGCCCCGTGGGTCTTTTTTTCCCTGCGAAGGAAAGGAGCACTATGAAGCACTATCTTGAGCAAACCGATGCCGTTTTGAAGGAAACAGGCAGCTCTTTTGACGGTCTTTCGACCGCAGAGGCTGTTGAGCGCCTTGAGAAAAACGGCAAAAACAAGCTGGCTGAGGGCAAAAAGGAAAGTCTTGTGATGCGCTTCCTCAAGCAGCTTGCCGAGCCCATGACCATTATCCTGATTGTTGCCGCCATTATTTCCGCAGGCGTGGAAATCTACAACGGCATCGCAAACAGTCACTGGGAATTCCCTGCCGACGTTGTCATCATCATGGCGGTTGTTATTATCAACGCCGTCCTGGGCGTGCTGCAGGAAAGCAAAGCGGAAAAAGCCATTGAGGCGTTGCAGGAAATTGCCGCCGCCACCTCCAAGGTTATTCGTGACGGCAAGCAGATTGCCGTTCACAGCGAGGATTTGGTTGTCGGCGACATCATCGTGCTGGAGGCAGGCGATGCCGTCCCCGCAGATGCACGCATTATCGAATGTGCCTCGATGAAGATTGAGGAGGCCGCGCTCACAGGCGAATCCGTTCCTGTCACCAAGCAGGCAGAGGCGCTTGCCGCGGGTGCCAATGGCGATGTTTCGCTCGGCGACCGCAAGAATATGGTATTTATGGGCTCGACCGTTGTATACGGTCGCGGCAAGGCTGTTGTCACCGGCACCGGCATGGATACCGAAATGGGTAAGATTGCCGATGCACTTGCCAACGCACAGGAGGGCAAAACGCCCCTGCAGATTAAGCTTGCGGGGCTTTCGAGGATTCTCACCTACCTCGTCATCGGCATCTGTGCCGTCATCTTCGGCGTACAGCTCATTCGTCACGGTGTCGGCTTTGACAGCATCATTTCTTCCTTTATGCTTGCCATTTCTCTGGCAGTTGCCGCTATCCCCGAGGGCCTTGCAACCGTTGTAACGATTGTGCTTTCGATTGGCGTAACCAATATGTCCAAGCGCAACGCCATTATCCGCCGCCTGACCGCCGTGGAAACCCTTGGCTGCACACAGATTATCTGCTCCGATAAGACAGGTACGCTGACCCAGAACAAGATGACCGTTGTTGACCACGTCGGCTCCGACGAGGCGCTGCTGGCAAACGCCATGTCACTCTGCTCCGATGCGGAGCTTGACCGCGAGGCAGGCACTGCAATCGGCGAGCCCACCGAATGTGCACTTGTTAACTACGCTGCCAAGCTGGGACTCGACAAAAACGAGCAAAAGGCACTCTTTGTCCGCGTGGGCGAGGTTCCCTTCGACTCAATGCGTAAGATGATGTCTACCGTCCACCGTACCGCCGACGGCACACTGATTCAGTTCACCAAGGGTGCGCCGGACGAGGTGCTGAAGCGCTGTACCAAAGCGCTTGTAGACGGCAAGCTCCTTCCCATGACCGAGGAAATTGCCGCAGGCATTCTTGCCGAGAACAAGAAAATGGCAGACCGCGCCCTGCGCGTGCTCTGCGCCGCCAAGAAGGACCTCACCGCCCCTTACGAGGTCTATGACTCCGAAACCGTGGAATGTGACCTCTGCTATATCGGCCTGGTCGGTATGATTGACCCCGTCCGTCCCGAGGTTGGCCCCGCCATTGACGAGTGCCGCCACGCAGGTATCCGCCCGATTATGATTACAGGTGACCACAAGGATACCGCAATTGCAATCGCCAAGGAGCTTGGCATCATCGAGGACGCCGCCGAGGCAATCACAGGCGCTGACCTTGACAAAATCTCCGACGAGGAGTTTGAAACCGCCGTGGAGCGCTACTCGGTCTACGCACGCGTACAGCCCGAGCACAAGACCCGTATCGTCAACGCATGGCGTAAGAAGGGGCGTGTCACCGCCATGACAGGTGACGGCGTCAATGATGCGCCCTCTATCAAGAATGCCGACATCGGCGTGGGTATGGGTATCACGGGCACTGACGTCACCAAGAACGTGGCAGATATGATTCTGGCTGACGACAATTTTGCCACAATCGTTTCCGCCGCAGGCGAGGGTCGCCGTATTTACGACAATATCCGTAAGGCAATCCAGTTCCTGCTTGCCTCCAACCTCTCCGAGGTGCTGGCAATCTTCTTTGCAACCCTCATCGGCTTCACCATTTTCCAGCCTGTCCAGCTCCTTTGGATTAACCTGATTACCGACTGCTTCCCCGCGCTTGCACTCGGTATGGAAAAGCCCGAGGCTGATGTCATGAACCGCAAGCCGCGCGACTCACGCGAGGGTATCTTTGCAGGCGGTCTGGGTGCCGCCGTTGCCTACCAGGGCGTGCTGGTCACCCTGATTACCATTGCCTCCTACTTCCTCGGCCATTGGTTTGAAACAGGCAACTTTGAGATTACCGACAGCGTGCACGGCACGACAATGGCATTCCTTACCCTTGCGATGTGTGAGATTTTCCATTCCTTCAATATGCGCTCGCTGCGCGGCTCCATCTTCACCCTCAAGGGTCAGAACAAGTGGCTCTGGGGCGCAGGTATTCTCTCGCTGATTCTGACCTCTGTGGTCGTACTGATTAACCCTGTTGCCAAGCTCTTCGGCATGGTTGCCATCGGCTTTGTCGAGTACGCCACCGCCATGGGTCTCGGCTTCCTTATCATTCCCCTTGTTGAGCTCGTCAAGCTGATTCACCGCCTGATTGACAAAAAGAAGGCTGCATAATATGCAAAAGCAGGTGCCCGACGGTTGTCGGGCACCTTTTTCCTATATTTCTTAAAAAATAATATAATTTCAGGACAAAATGCAAAGCAAAATTGGTTGTAATTTGGGAAAAAATATGCTATAATGAGAACGCAAAAAGCCAACTTTTACTTATAAAGGAGAATTACTATGCAGCTTCGTCCACCCGCAGTGCCGCTGATTACCGTTGACCCCTTCTTCAGCGTTTGGTCGCCTGCCGACCGCCTGACCGACACCGATACGGTACACTGGACCGACTTCCCCAACATCATTCGCGCCACCGCAGAGATTGACGGTGTGGCTTACCGCTTTATCGGTGCAGACAAGTCCCTGCCTGTCATGCGCCAAACCGCACGCGATATCGACGCGATGAACACCTTCTACACCTTTGAGGCGGCAGGTGTGGCGCTTACCCTGCGCTTTACCTCTCCCCTTTTCCTTGACGATTACGAGCTTTTGACCCGTCCTGTCACCTACCTGCATATTGCGCGCAAGTCGCTTGACGGCAAGGCACATACCGTAAAGGTGCGCTTTGAGGTTTCCGAGCAGATTTGCCTGGATATGCCCGGCGATGATGAAATTGTCACCGAGGTGCTTGCCGAAGACGACATCACCAGTGCCAAAATGGGCTCCAAAAACCAGATTATGCTTGACCGCGAGGGTGACTGCCACCGCATCAACTGGGGCTATTTCTACCTCTCCACCAACGCCGCAGGTGCCAAGGCAGGCTTTGAAACCAAGACTGTGCTGACCCACAACGGCTTCAAGCGCGCAGATGAGGACACCACGATGACCTTTGCCACTCTTGAGGCAGACATGGCAAATGAGCTTCTCGTGACCTTCGCTTATGACGACAACTGCTCGATTCAGTATTTCCACAAGAATCTCCGTTCCTGGTGGAACAGAAACGGCAAGCCTATCACCACCGCTATCAAGGAAGCATACGCCGATTACGACACCGTCATGGCACGCGTGCGCGCCTTCTGCGACAAGCTCTTTATTGATGCCTGTCGCGCAGGTGGCGAAAAGTATGCAGAGCTTTTGGAGCTTGCCTACCGCCAGACCATTGCCGCACACAAGCTTGTGCTTGACGAGAACGGCGAAATCCTCTGGATTTCCAAGGAGTGCTACTCCAACGGCTGCGCTGCAACCGTTGACGTCACCTATCCCTCCATTCCCCTCTTCCTGCTCTATAACCCCGAGCTGGTTAAGGGTATGCTCCGCCCCATCTACCGCGTAGAGGCAAGCGATGCGTGGGAGTTTGACTTTGCCCCTCACGATGCAGGCCGCTATCCAATTCTCAACGGTCAGATGTACGGCTACAAGAACGGTATTCTGCGTTACGAGATGCAGATGCCTGTTGAGGAGTGTGGCAATATGCTGATTATTGAAGCTGCTGTTGCCATTGCCACAGGCGATGCCTCCTTCTCCGCCGCACACATGAACGTGCTTGAAAACTGGGTCAAGTACCTCATCAACAACGGTCGCGACCCTGAAAACCAGCTTTGCACCGATGACTTTGCAGGTCACCTTGCACACAACTGCAACCTTTCTCTCAAAGCGATTATGGGCCTTGCTTCCTTCGGTATTCTCCGCGGTATGCTTGGCAGCGCCAAGGACGAGAAGAAGTACATTGAACTGGCACGCGAAATGGCACTTGACTGGGCAAAGCGCGCCGCCAATAAGGACGGCACCTACCGCCTGGCATTTGACTGCGAGGATACCTTCTCAATGAAATATAACATCGTTTGGGATAAGCTCTTCGGCACCGAGGTGATGCCCCCCGTACTCATGGGTGCAGAGAAGGCATCTTACCTGCGCCGTATGCTCCCCTTCGGTATGCCGCTTGACAATCGCGCCACCTACACCAAGAGCGACTGGCTTGTCTGGACGGGTACACTCTTTGATGCGCGCGCCGAGTTTGAGGCATTCGTTGCCCCGATGTGGAACGCCTTCCACACCACCGCAGGTCGCGTGCCGATGTCCGACTGGTACAACACCGATGACGGTCTGCACACCACCTACGAGAGCAAGAGCTACAACCCCAAGCACACCGAGGGCGTTTTGAAGAGCTTCCGCAACCGTACCGTGCAGGGCGGTCTGTTTATCAAGCTGCTGGCCCACAAGAACCTGCTGCTTTACAAGTAATTCACACAGCTCGCCAAAAGGAGGTCAACCGTGAAAGAGCAATATTCCCGCACCGTTGGCCTCATTGGTGAGGCGGCATTTGCAAAGCTCCGCAAGGCACACGTTGCCGTCTTCGGTATTGGCGGTGTCGGCGGACACGCCACCGAGGCGCTTGCCCGCGCAGGCGTTGGCGCACTCACGCTGGTTGACCACGACACCGTGAGCGAGAGCAACCTCAATCGCCAGATTATTGCTCTGCACTCTACTGTTGGATTGCCCAAGGTTGAGGTTATGGCAGCGCGTATCCGCGATATTGATGAAACAATCAAGGTTATACCGCGCAAGATGCTTTTTCTGCCCGAAAATGCAGACGAGTTTGATTTTGCCGCCTACGATTATATCGTAGATGCGATTGATAACGTCACCGCCAAAATCGAGCTTTACCGACGCGCCGCAGCAGCGGGCACGCCCGTAATTGCCGCAATGGGCACAGGTGGCAAGCTTGACCCCACGGCGCTGCGCGTCACCGACATTCATAAAACCGAGGGCTGCCCCCTCGCACGCACCGTGCGCGGCATCTGCCGCCGCGAGGGCATCAAAAAATTAAAGGTTGTCTTTTCCCCCGAGGTCGCCAAGGGCACCGTCACCGCCGAAAACGGCAGACACGCCCCCGCAAGCCTCTCGATTGTCCCTGCCACAGCAGGCCTCCTGCTTGCCGCAGAGGTTATCGCGTCACTGACGGCAAAATAACAAAAAAGCCCCCTGCTGGGGGCTTTTTTGATTAAAATTTTTCCTGCTCCGCCTGCGCAGCGGGGATAAATTCAAGTAAATCCGCTATATCACATTCCATTACCGCACAAATGCGCGCCAGCACATCAATATCAAGTCTGGTGATTTTATTTGCACAGAATTTGTTCAACTGCGTACGCTGCAGCTCTGCTTTATGGGCAAGCTTACTCTTGCTGATACCCTTTTTCTTGATAAGCTCGTCCAACTTGATTTTTATCGTTCCATATTCATTCATTGTTTTTACCCGCATTTCAGTATTGACATTTTTATTATAAATGAGTTATAATAGAAATATAAGATGTAAGATGTATACTGTAATTAGTTATACTCAGGGAGGGGAAGCATGAAGGAGCTTGTTGGTATTACAAAAGAAATTGACGCTTTGGGACGATTGGTGATTCCCAAAGAATTTCGTGAAGCCCTTGGTCTTCAAAAACAAGTAGAAATTATTTTAACCAAAAACGGTGTTTTGGTCAGAAGCCCGAAATTTCAATTAACAGAGATAAAATAGGAAAAGCCCCCGTTGGGGGCTTTTTTATTGCGGGAGGCGAATCGTCTCCCGCTTTTTGTTATACCCTTTATGCCGTTTCCCTTTCTGTGCTACCTACGGCGGCGGCCGCCCCGACCTCGGTGATAATCACCGAAAGGTCGTCATCATTTTTCCCCGAGGCGCGGTTGAGCGCAAGGCGAGCAAAGGCCTCGGTATCACCGTCATAGCGGCGCTCCAGCATATCGGCAAGCCAGGGGCAATCCTCCTCACCCAAGGTGAAGCCGTCGCTCACCTGCACCAAAAGGTCGCCCGGCTGTACTGTAAAGCCGATGCGCTCGGCATCAAGCGCCTCTAAAATACCGACAGGCGCCGTATGCGAGAAAAAGCGAGAAGCCTTACCGTCACGCAGCAAAAAGGTTGCCGCTGCACCGCACTTGTAAAGCGCAGCCTCACCACCGACAAGGTCAATCTCCAACAAGTCAACCGTGGTGCTGCACTCCCCCTCGGTGCGGCTGCGCGCCGCAAGAAAGCCATTGAGCATACGGAGCGTCCCCTCAGCACGGCTGCCCGCCTGTAAAAAACGCGACAAAAATACCGAGGCAAGCGCCGAGGTCAATGCCGCCTCCTTGCCGCTTCCCATACCGTCGCAGATAAAGCTGTATGCCATACCCTCCTCGGCAATCAACGCCGCCACACTGTCACCGCAATAGGCACTCCCCCGCGCGCTCTTCGGGCGTGTCAGCTTCACTGTTTTGACAGAAAGCGTACGGCGCTCCTCAAACACAATATCACAAAGCCCCTCGCTCTGTGTGACCCGCGCCTCGCCAGGTGCAAAGCCACAGTGCCGTTCTACCACAGTCCGTATCTCGCGCAGCTTGGGGCTTCTCCCCTGCGTGCGCACACCGCGCAATATCACGCGCCCATGTGTTTTTCCGCAAACAGCCACAGCCTCAAGGCCATATCCCATACGCAAAAGCCTTGCAAAAATACGCTCCCCCGCCGCCGTATCACAGGAAAAAGCCGCCTCGCCCTCTGCAATCGTATCGGCAAGCAGGCGCCCCATAGCGGCATAATCGGTTGCCACGACGGCGGTTTTGTCGCCGTTCAGCGCCTCCTCAGCAAGCGCCACAGCGCCATTGTTAATCACAGAAACAATCCTTGGCAGCTCGTTGCACCGTGTGGCAAGCGCTCCCCCTGCCATACCGACGGTCAGCGCACCGCGCTCATAGAGCCTGCGCGCCATTTCCTCCACCGCCGACAGGCTCTCCGCGCGGCGCTCTCCCCAGCAAAGCTCGCGGTTGCGGCAGCCCGCGCAGACACTTTCAAAGGCCTTGTCACACAGGCGTTTCAGCTCCCCCGCGCCGGGGCGGCGCGTCCGCGCGCTCAGCTCATAAAAGGTTGAGGAAAGATCGAGAAACGCCCCCGACAGCGAGGAAATTTTTTCTCTGCCGTAGCGTTCACGCGCCGCCCCTGCCAGCTGTCCTGCGGCACGACGACGGCTGAGCAGCAAATGCCTTGCAGGGGCGCCCTCGACAAGCCCCGCACTGTCGAAAGCAAGAAAAAGCGCACCCGCCACCAGCAAGGAGGGCAGCAAAAGCAAAATACCGCTCTCGCGATAAATCAGATATGCATACGCCGTTGCAAGCGAGGCACCTGCCGCGACACCGCCGCCACGGCTGCTCTTTTGCAGCAAGGAAAACCCGACCGCGACAAGCAAAAAGGCAGGCGCGAGACGGAAATCGAAGCAAAGGCCTGCAAGCGCACCACCGATTGTGCTGACCAACACGCCGCGATGCGAGGCAAGCAGCAGCGCCACCGCCGCAGCAATCACTGCGGCGGGATAAATGCCAAAAAAGGAAACCGCGCGCAGGGCAAAAATGCCCGTCATAATGACAGCGCCCAGTCCTACCTCAAAGCTTCCGCGGAAAAGCTTGTCCCGCGGCAAAAAGAATCCAAGATACAAAAAGCAGGCAAGCGGTGCCGCCGCAACTGCCAGAAGCACACCAAACAGCTCATAAAAGCGGAAGCCCGCTGTCACAAGCGCAAACACCCCCTGTCCCAGCGCCACTACCGCCGCCACCGTCACACGGTAGGAGAGTCGCTCACAAAACAGTGCCTCTCTCACGCTGCGTCTGCCACGCGTGCAAACCGAAATAAGCGCGCGCAGCAGCACAAGTGCAATTACTGCGAGAGAAAGCGGATAGCGCTCCGCAAATAGCGATACCAGGAGCACGCCCCCCGCAACCGCAGGCAAATACCCCCCTGCCGCCGCACTCAGGGCAAGCCCGAAGGGATAAACGCCGAGAAACAGCTCGGCACTGCCGAGCAGCATACCAAGTGCCAAAAAAACCGCATGGTAGAGGAGCACCTCACCCACACTGCGCGTATCCGCAGCAGCACGCCCCTCCGGTGTAACCTTTTGTCTTGTCATATCGTCCTCCGTTTTTTGCTTTTATTCTACGGCAGAGGAAGACTTGAAATCTGCCGCAATCCGCTGCCCCTTTCAGGCGACTTCGGGGGGATTCACACACATCATCGCGAATAAAAGCACTCCGTTTTCGTGCCTGTCGAAAATTGCGATATTTTTCAGAGAAAATGAGGAATATTTTTGAAGAAAGCCTTTTTTACCGCAGCCTTTTATGCTATACTGTAAGCAAGAAATCCACAGAAGGGGGGAAGGCAAATTGAAAATCTGCTGCTTTACAGGTCACCGCGCAATTGCCGCAAGCAAGCGTCTTGCGCTTGTCGCACAATTAGACCGCACCCTCTCTCTGCTTTTGGCGGAGGGCTTTACCATCTTCCGCTGCGGCGGTGCCAGGGGCTTTGATACCCTTGCCGCCCTGCGCGTGCTGCACCTGAAAAAAAGCCACCCCGAAATAACGCTTTCCCTGATTCTGCCCTGCCCTGACCAAGCCAACGCCTGGCAGGAGGGCGAGCGCCTCATCTGGCAGGATATTCTAAACAAGGCAGACGAGGTGCGCTTTATCACCGAGCGCTACACGCCTGACTGTATGCACCTGCGCAACCGTGCGCTGGTGGACGGTGCCGACACCTGCGTAGCATATCTGACCCACAATCGCGGCGGCACACTTTACACCTGCTCCTATGCACTCAAGCAGGGCGTCAGGCTTATCAACCTCGCCGACGGGTTGACCTGAGGAGGGATTTCAGATGCAATACAAGCTTGACCGCACGGCAAGTGAGCCAACCTATCTGCAGCTCTACCGTCACCTCCGCCACGACATCGTGACAGGCAACTATCCGTTTGGCAGCAAGCTGCCCTCCAAGCGCCTGCTTGCCGCAGAGCTTGGCATCAGTATCGTCACCGTGGAGCACGCGCTTGCCATTCTCTGTGACGAAGGCTACGCAGGCACGCGCGAGCGCAGCGGGTGCTTCGTCACCTACCGCGCCGATGACGGCTTTGTCACCCCTGCCCCCACACATACCCACATCAAGCACACCCCGCACGGTGAAACCGCAGAGGACGCCCTCCCCTACACGGTACTGGCACGTACCATGCGCCGCGTGCTCTCCGATTACGGCAAGGAAATGATGTTGCGCTCACCAAGTAAGGGTACCGAGGCGCTGCGCGAGGCGGTTACCGGCTATCTCGCCCGCAGCCGCGGTATGAGCGTGACGCCCGCACAAATCATCATCGGCTCAGGTGCCGAATATCTTTACGGCCTGACCCTGCAGCTTTTGGGGCAGGAGCATATTTTTGCCATCGAGGACCCCTGCTACGAAAAAATCCCTGCCGTCTACCGCGCGCAGGGCGCACGCTTTGAGGCGCTTGCCATGGGTGCAGAGGGCATCAGGAGCGAGGCGCTTGCCGCAAGCAACGCCACCGTTCTGCACGTCACCCCCTACCACAGCTATCCCAGCGGCGTGACTGCCACCGCGTCCAAAAGGCGGGAATATCTCGCCTTTATCGCAGCAAAGAACGGCTACCTCATTGAAGACGATTTTGATTCGGAATTTACCGTATCCACCAAAATGGAGGATACCTTGTTTTCTCTCGACCACACAGGACGCGTCATCTATATGAACACCTTTACCAAGACCATTGCCCCCTCTCTGCGCGTGGGCTATATGGTGCTCCCACTCACACTACTTGCACAATTTGAGGAGCGCTGCGGCTTTTACGCCTGCACCGTACCAACCTTTGAGCAGCTGGTGCTTGCCGAGCTTTTGGGCAGCGGCGACTTTGAACGGCACATCAACCGCCGTCGCCGTGAAAAACGCCGCGCCCTGCAAAAATAAAAAGCCCCCCGCACGGCATTGCCGTGCGGGGGAATTTCATACCGTATTACTTGCTGATGCGATAGTAAATATCCTCATTATCGCTGTTGGTGGTCTTAATCAGCACGTAATCCTCGAAGGAATAAACCTGACTGTAGCTTCTTCTGAGGGTCTTCAGCTCTGCGCCTGCCTCATTGTAGAAGGTATAGGAGGTTTCAAGGCTCTCCGTATTTCTGATAACATAATAGTTAGAAGCAACCCTGTCAAGCGACTGCGTTCTACTGCCGGCAGCAACAATGGTGCTGGTCTTGCCGTCGTAGTAAAGCGTGTATTCACCCTCTTCACCACGGAAAACAATCGCATTGTTCATATAGTTATACACCGTCTGCTTCTGTGCACGGAAGTTGTACTGCTCTTTTATGCTCCAGTTGTAAACCTTGCCGTCGTCACCCATGAAGAAGGTTTCGTGATAATTATATGCGCTGGCAATATCACCAAGCACCTCAGCACTCTCGTCAATCAGATATTCGTGGCCGGTTGCGGTTTCAACAACCCAACGGTTTTTGGCAACCATCTCAATATAAGTCACCTTCTCGTTTTCAAACTGCTTGAGCGCCTTGACCTTGCCCTTCTTATTGATGGACACCAGCGTCAACAGCTCCTCGTCCAAGCTTGCAAGGTTCAAAACAGTATCCTTATCAAATTCCACGCCCCATGCCAGGCACGACGGCTTAAGGCCCTCAAGTTCATCTGCATCAAAAGCCTCACAAATAACGTCATCTACAAAGAAATAGTCACAATTGATGCTCTTTGCTTTACCGTTCTTGGCCTTAATAAGTACGGTTTCAAGGGTAACCTTCATCATGGTCATTCCGCCTGCATTGGCGCCAATCACCGTAAAGGAATACTTCTTCGCATCATCGGGCTCGGGAACGAGATACTGAACCAAAATATTGCCATTTTCCAGAATTGTCGTATTGGTCATGCCGACTGCAAGCGCATTGACAGGCATCTCATAGCTGGATAC
>JAFQMP010000061.1 GCA_017396225.1 Clostridia bacterium
GCCCGTAAAGCCCCTTTCACCGGCAGGACCTCTCGGTCCCACGGGGCCCATCTCACCTCTTTGACCTTGTGGGCCTCGCGGCCCCATCGGCCCTCTTGGGCCGGGCGGACAAATCACGCACGGCTCTTTTTTATCTTTATCGTTGTCGCAACCTCTGCGGCCGTGGCAGACCTGCGGCTCACATGGACAGCAAGGGTTGTCGGAGCTTCGCATAAATGGATTTTGCTTACTCATCATAATTACTCCTTTACGGATTTTGGTTAGGCGCAAGGAATTCGGACTCATAAGCCCTGCGGCAATAAATTTTCGCATCTTTCATCGTGTCAAGGCTTGAAAAGTCTGAAGCGCCATTCCATTATATGCGTATTTTCGACAAGCATGTACAATAATCGGCAAGGAGAAGGCCCTTTGGCATCGTCCTTTTCTATCGGTTTCCTATCATCTTTCCCACATATTCCAAAAAAGGGCAAAATGGGGCGATTACCCTACTTTCCACGTAAACCTTTGGGCTTATATCTCCCCTCTCCTTTACAAACGCAAATAATTATGCTATAATTGCTTTATTATCGCTTTACCGCAGACATCAAGGAGAAAATATGGGAACGCTTATCCTTTTTAATACCATTCTGATACTGATGATTGTCGGCTTGTTGATTGCCGCAAAAAGGTGGGTGTGTAGCGAGCGGGCAAAACGCGCACTTTTCCTGCTGGCACCGCTTGTGACTATCCTGTTTCATTACAGCTCATTCCTGTATCATTTGCTTTTCACAGGTGCGGGCGTGGCGTACGTTGGCGAAACACCCAATCTGATTCTGCCGATTTACCCCTGCAACGTGGTGATGTGGTGCGCCCTTGTCTACGGTCTTTTCAAAAACAAAGAAAGCAAATTTGCCACGCTGCTTTCCGATTACCTCTTTTGGTTTGGCATTATTTCAACTCTGGTAGGTATGTTTGCCAACGTCGACTTTATTATGAACCCCACCTTGACCGACTACGAGGTCACAAAAAGCATTGTGGCACACGCTACGCTCCTCTTTAACGTGCTGCTGATTCCCGTCTTTGGTCTGCTGCGCCCCAGTTTCTTCCGCAATATGCGCAACATGGTCATATCTGTACTGGCGATGTACGTCATCGGTCTCTACTGCAATCTCATTTTCAGCGCACTTGTTTCGGCAGAAAAGGCCTACGACGTCAACTCCATGTTTATCATTCACTCCCCCTTTGAGGGTCTTCCCTTCCTGCGCTATCCCATTATCGCCGCAGTGGCGTTGGTTCTTTACCTGATTATTTTCACGGTATGTGATATCATCACCACAAGCAAAGGCAACCGCTGGTTTCACCGCGCGCTTGCCGCCCTTCGCAAAAACAGGGCTTGATAGGAACAGTTTCACTTTCCGCCACAAGCATCAAAGCCGCACGCCTTTGGGTGTGCGGCTTTTTGATATGTTTGCTCCCCCCCTCGCCATTTCCTTCTCTTTTGATACCACATATTCTTTACAATTCGCAAAAACAGTGCTATACTAATAGTATCACCAAGGGAAGGAGTATGCCCTATGGAAGAAAAAATTGAAATACTGCTGCCCGAGCAGGATTACAGCGCGCAAATTCTCAGCATTATCCGCAGCAATGCCGATGACAGCGAAATCAAGGCGCAATTAGAGGAATATCACGAAAACGATATTGCGGGTGTTTTTTCCGAGCTGTCCCCCGAGGAGCGCGAGCATCTGCTTGACATTCTCGGCAGTGAAATTATGTCAGAGATTGTTGCCTATCTCGACGATGCAGGCGATTATCTTTCCGAAATTGATGCCGATGATGCGGCGGAAATCATCGAGCAAATGGACGCTGACGATGCCGTTGAAGCTTTAGAGGACCTTGACGAGGAAACACGCAGCGAAATTTTTGAACTGATTGAGGACCCCGAAATCAAGGAAGATATCGAAATGATTGTTTCCTATGAGGACGATACCTTCGGCAGTCGCATGAGCACAAATTTTATCGCCGTCAAGCGCACGCAAACCATTAAGGAAACCATGAAAACGCTGGTCAGCGAGGCCGCCGAAAACGACAATGTGTATACCATATTTGCCGTGAATGAGGACGGCTCGTTTTACGGTGCGATCAACCTGAAGGATTTGATTGTAGCAAGAAGCAACGTGCCGCTTGAAGACCTGATTTACACCACCTTCCCCTTTGTTTACGACAAGGACATCATCTCCGAAAGCATTGAGCGCCTGCGCGGGTATTCCGAGAATATGATTCCCGTCATTTCTGCTGAAAGCAAGGCTCTGCTTGGTGTCATTACCTCCACGGATATCACCGAGCTGATTGACGAGGAGCGCGGCGACGACTACGCAAAGCTGGCGGCAATGACCGCAGAGCAGGAGCCTGACGAGCCCCTCTTTACCAGCCTGAAAAAGCGCGTGCCGTGGCTTGTCGCGCTGCTCTTTATGGGGCTTGCGGTTTCTGCTGTTGTGGGTATTTTTGAAAACGTGGTTGCCGCCCTGCCCATGATTGTATCCTTTCAATCCCTGATTCTCGGCATGGCCGGCAACGTAGGCACACAGTCGCTTGCGGTGACAGTCAGAACGCTGAACGACAAGGAAAACAACAATTGGAAAAGACAGCTTGTCACCATATTAAAGGAGCTGCGCGTGGCACTGCTGAACGGCGCAGTGCTCGGTGTCATTTCGTTTTTGATTGTCAGCGGTTATCTCTTTGCTTTTGCCTCTTACGGCACGGCGTTTATCTTCACCGCCTCAGGCTGCGTGGGACTTGCCATGTGCTTTGCCATGGCGATTTCAGGCCTCACGGGCGCCGCCATTCCGATTTGCCTGTACCGTTTCGGGGTTGACCCCGCGGTTGCATCGGGGCCGCTGATTACCACCATCAACGACCTTGTGGCAGTCATCAGCTACTACGGTCTTGCGTGGGCGCTGCTACTGAATATATAAAAAGCAGGCGCGTCCTTGGGACGCGCCTGCTTTTTAATTTTCAATTTCTCCGACCAGTTCATCAAGCGCCTTGCGCTTTTTGGGGCGAAGGGGGTCGCCTTCCTTGGCATAGCCAAGGGTAATCACAAGACGGACAGGGGCGGTAAGGTGGCAGACCTCACGAATTTCTTTGTCGTCAAGCCAACCGAGAATACAGGTGGAGAGCCCCTGCGCAGTCGCCTCGGCAGTGATATAGGCGGCAACGATGCCGATATCAATAGAGCGATAGTCGTTCTTCTTGACCTTGGCGCCGAGCGCAGCGGTGGCGACATAGGACTCCTCCGAAATCACCAGCAGCACGGGTGCATCGGTGGCGAATTTATTCATACCCATGCCCTGCGTGGCTTTCGCAACCGCCCTTGCTGCCGCGCCCTTACAAACGGTAATATGATAGGGCTGCCCATTGCACGCCGAGGGCGCCAGGCGCGCGGCGGCGAGAATGGCATCTAATTTTTCTTTTTCCACGGCACGTGCC
>JAFQMP010000062.1 GCA_017396225.1 Clostridia bacterium
CCGACAACGAGCTTGCGAATGTTTCCCGCTACGTTCTCGCTGTCGGTACCAGCAACCCGCTTGCACTCCAGGCAGCACAGGTGTTTGAGCAGAGCTTTTTCAAGGAAGGCTCCGTTTCGATTGATGAGCGCGTGCACAAGAGCACAGAGGTCATCACCCTGAACAGCGATATTCCGATTGTTTTCGCTTACACCCGTGACGGCAACTTCAAGCTGCCGATTACCAACCCCTCAATTGCATCTGATTATAATGTCGCCTTCTCTACCAGCGGCTACAATCACCTTTACAATAAGGAACTGAACGGCTATGTGGGCGGTCAGGAGGGCAAGCTGGTTGACTATCCCATCGTTGCGGGCATTGAGATTGGCGCAGCCCTCACCGCTTGCGGTAATGCAGCCAACTTTACCGACGGCTACGTTTACAGCTTTATTCCCGACAACTTTGAGGTAGGCAGTTTCCACATCGAGGTGGGTCTGACCAAGTACGCACGCACCAAGGTGCTTGCAGGTCAGGAGATTGGCTACTACGGCTACGCTATCAAGGACGGCAAGATTACCATTACCGCATTTGATGACCCCACCCTGCGTCTGGCAAAGCAGCTCTTTATTGACAACCTGGCAGATTTCCTGGTTGACGGTGTCTATCAGATTCCCACTGACCTGGAATATGAGTTCTATAAGAGCGAGGGCCTGACCGGTGCCGTAAATGCGCTTTACGCGTATGAAACCGCACAGGGCTCCAACAATGATGCCTCTACTCAACTTGGCAAATTCTCCTTTGTCGTAAACAACCTGCCCCGTCCCGACGGCATCAACCTTTCGGGCGCGGTAGACGTGGGCGACAACACCCTGCAGCTCTACTACAATGACGGCGTTGGCCTTTCCAACTATAATGAATACCGTGACAAGCTGGTAAACGACAATGGTTTCACGGTTTACATGGACGAGCGCAAGGTAGAGGGCAGCCGTTACGTGACGCTTACCAAGGTAATTGGCAGTGATACGATAACCGTTCATCTTATCTACGATGCGTACGCACACGCAGATGATGAGGCGGTGTCCGATGCAAACACCGCAAACAAGCTTGACCTGATGTTTACCCCCACCCTACGCGTGATTGCCGCGAAGGTGGATAACAACCTGGTCAACCTTCTGCCCACGAAGTATCACAAGCTGCAGACCTACACGAAGAAGACCGATACCAGAATTACCAACGTGCAGATTAGCAGCGATTCCTTTGGCTACTGCTACATTTACACGCTGGAGGACGGCTCCTTTATCGTCCTGGACGGCGGTGGCGGCGGTGAACGCGAAGGACTTGTCAGCAAAAACAGTATCAATGCAGGTTTGATTTACAACACCCTTGTTAACCTGCACACCGAGCTCTTCGGCGCACCCTCCACGAGCAATAAAATTAAGATTGCTGCATGGTACCTCTCTCACGGTCACGGTGACCACTACGGCACGATGGATACCTTTATGAGCGAGTACGTCAGCGGCTCCAATAAGAAGGTAGAGGTTGAGGCAATTATCCACAACTTCCCCTCGAATGACGAGATTTACAACGCATTTGACCCCAACCCCACGGTGCGTAACAATTACATTAATGGCAGCCCCTACAAGAACGGCTCTACGGCAATTCCTTACTACAAGGTACACACGGGTCAGAAATTCTTCATTCGCAATATGGAGTTTGAGGTGCTTTACACGCACGAGGATATTCATCCTTGGGCGGTTGAGTTCTACAACAACACCAGTACGGTTATCCGTCTGACCGCGCATTATACCAACGGTGACGGCAAGCCCGTGGCAGGTAGCCAGGCTGTCAGCAATATGATTCTCGGTGACCTGCAGGTGCGCGGCAGCCAGGTTATGCGTGCAAGATACGGTGATTACCTGAAGTCCGATATGGTACAGCTTTCGCACCACGGCGGCAACGGCGTTGAGGCAGAGCTTTACTACAACATTGATGCACAGGTTATCTGGTGGACGCACAGCGCCGATAACATGAAGACGAATACTGATGCCTACTCCGCCACGGCTTACGTCAAGGAAAACGTGGCAATGCTGAATAACACCAGATGGCTTTATATCTTCACCCTGAATCCGCTGTCCAAGAATATGACGGAAAACGAGTATAAGAACCTGACCGTCAAGATGACCAAGGACGGCTTCCCGGGTCTTTACAGCAGGCTTGAGGGTGATGCCCCTGAAACACTTGACGGCAAGCAGGAAACGGCTCAGGCAGCGCTTCTTGCCAATATGTATTCTATCAACACAACGGTAACGATTAAGAACTACGGTCTTTCGGTCAGTTGGTCGCACTCCAAAACTGAAATGAACGCGTCTGGCATCGCCTTCGGCACGGGTAACTTCAACGGCAGCAGCTACTCGGGTAACGGCTTCCTTTACGGTCGCCAGAACTATGCGGCTGCGCTCCCGATTACCTATCCCAAGAATAATCAGCCGGCTATGAGTGGTGACGACGTTGATGATCCCTTCACCAACTTCGAAATCCCCGAAATTATCTGGTAATTTCAAATCAAAACCCCTATCAGGGCTGACCTCGGTCAGCCCTGATTTTTTGCAAATATGAAACGTCCCTCTACAAGGAGGCTATTATGTACCGTAGGGGCGACCATTGGTCGTCCGTTTTCCGCAACCAACCGTAGGGGAGAGGTCCCCCCTCCCGAAAAAACATACAAAGGCGGGCGGGGCAACCCCGCCCCTACGAAGAAGGCGAAAAATTAACGCACCAACCGTAGGGGACGGCCCCCGGACGTCCCGTAAATTGCATCGCACCCTTGTAGGGGCGACCATTGGTCGTCTGCAATATTTGCACCGCAGACTTACCTGCGCTCGCAGCAGGCGACACCGCACAAAAAACAGACACCCAATATGGGTGTCTGTTTTCCTTTTATCTCATTTCTTAAAGCTTTGCGACCAGGTCGGCAAGGAAATACATCAGGGGCAGGGTTGCTACCGTCAGGAGCGAGGAGGAGCCAACCGTCTGCGCGGCGTAGCCGGGCTTGATGTCGTAGAGCTCGGAGAGCATGGTAATCGTAGCCGCGCTGGGCAGGGCAGAGATAACCGTGCAGAACATCACAATCTCGTAGCTGCTTGCCATGCCGAGGGTCACCAGCTTGGTGATTCCGCAGACCAAAAGGGGCAGGGCAATCAGCTTAATGGCGTTAAAGAGGTAAAGGCGCTTGTTGGTGAGAATATCGCGCGGCCTTTGCGTGGCAAGAAGGGCGCCTGTAATCAGCACCGAAATGGGCATACAAAGACCGCCCATATAGCCACTGAAATCGGTGAGGAGTGCGGGCATCGGCAGCACCGCCTTTAAGAGATAAAGGGCAAGACCGATGGCGCAGGGCACGGTGCCGAAATTGATAAATGCCTTTTTTGGGGTCAGCTTGATGTCATCACGCCCACGCGAGAGCATATAAATGCCCAGGGTCCAGATATAAATATGGAAGCCAATGACGAAGAAGGAGCCGTAGAAGGTACCGTTTTCGGGGAAGACTGCGGCGAGAATGGGGAAACCGATAAACGCGCAGTTGGTAAAGGTAAGGGCAAACTCTGTCAGCTTTCTTTCATCGGGGTCGGGGAAAAAGCGACCTGCAAGCAGCGCGCAAAGCCCCATGAAGGGGTGGAGCAGAAAGCCGATGAGCAGGTAGACAAGACCTGATTTCAATAACTCCCAGCTGAACGCCTTGCCGACGAGTGAGCCGATGATTAAAAGCGGCTGACCGATTTCAATAATCAGCTTGGACATGTGCTTGGAGGTGCTGTCGTCGATGATGCCGCGCAGGCGGCAGATATAACCTGCCGCCATGACGAGAAAGAGCACGCCGATAATGGTCAGCAGGTTGAAAAAGGTTGTGGTATCCATGCTCAAAGCTCCTTTAATTTTTCGTGAATCAAGGCAAGGTCAGCAAGTACATCACCTTTTTTACGCGGGTCGCGCAGCACGTAGGCGGGGTGATAAATGGCGGTAATGGGTGTTTCTCCGCGCATAAACCATGCGCCGTGCTCCTTTGAAATGCGGAAATCCTTTTTAATCAGGCGCGCGGCGGCAATTCTGCCAAGGCAAACGATAGCGCGCGGATTCAGTAGCCTGATTTGTTCCTCCAGATAGTCGGTGCAGAGGGCAATTTCTGCGGGCGCGGGGTCGCGGTTTTCAGGCGGACGGCATTTCAGGATATTGGCGATGTAAATGTCGGCTTTGTCAATGCCCGCCTCGTCAAGCAGGGTGTCAAGCAGCTTGCCCGCACGACCTACAAAGGGCATACCCGACAAATCCTCCTGCTCACCGGGAGCCTCTCCGACAATCAGGATTTTTGCTGTTTCGCTCCCCTTGCCAAATACCACGTTCGTGCGCGTTTCGTGCAGCGCACAGCGTGTGCAGGCGGCACAGGCGTTTTTCAGGCTTTCCCATTCATTGTTCATCTTTTTATGCCCCCTTCAGGAATGTCCTATCCATTATAACAGAAATTCTATTGGCTTGCAAGGGCAGGGCAGCGTGTTTTGCTTGATTTGTTTCTCTTTTTTGTAAAAAAAGGTTTACATTTTAATGTTAGTATGCTACTATGATAGTATAATCATATCCGATTGGAGAATTTCATATGAAAATTGAAGATATTGATAAGAATTTAGTGGTAGAAACCGATATTACCGAGCCTGACCTGGTGTGGTTTGACGTGCGCGAGGCGCCCTTCAAGCTCTATGGCGTGCAATATGATGCGGAAATGGGCTGCTTTGTCCGTATGCCCCAGGCGGTTGCCGCTGATATTTCCGCCAGTGTTTCGGGTAGCCTGAATCGCTGCACCGCAGGCGGTCGCGTGCGTTTCAAGACCGATTCTCCCTTTATTGCAATCCGTGCCGTCATGAAAAACGGCTCTCCCATGTGTCATATGCCCCTGACAGGTCAGTCGGGCTTTGATATTTATCGCGTGCGCGATGATGGGCGCGACACCTTTGTGACCACCTACGTGCCGCCGCGCGGCATGACCGAGGGCTACTCCTCGGGCAAGTGGATTGCACGCACCTACACCGACCATACCATTAACTTTCCCCTTTATGACGGCGTGAAGGAGCTGTATATTGCCCTGAAAAAGACAGCGCACCTGAGTGAGCCTGAGCCTTATGAGATTGAAAAGCCCGTGGTTTACTACGGCTCCTCTATCACGCAGGGCGGCTGCGCATCAAGACCTGGTAACGCCTATCAGGCAATCATCAGCCGCCGCCTGTCGGTTGACCACGTGAACCTCGGCTTTTCGGGCTCTGCCAAGGGCGAGGCGAAAATGGCAGAGTACATCAAGGGGCTTTCGATGAGCGCCTTCGTGCTGGATTACGACCACAACACCAATAACGAGGAGCATCTCACCGCCACCCACGAGCAGTTCTTCCGCATCGTGCGCGAGGCAAACCCCGATTTACCCATTATCATCGTCAGCGCCCCCAACGTGCTGCTTGCAGGCGATGCAAAATTCTCCTACGGTCGCTTTACCGCGCGCCGCGAGATTATCCGTAAGACTTACGAAAACGCGATTGCGGCAGGGGATAAGAACGTCTACTTTGTAGACGGCGGCGAGCTGTTTGCAGGCAACGACTGGGACGCCTGCACCGTGGACGGCACCCACCCCAACGACCTCGGCTTTTACCGCATGGCAGAGCGCATCGGCAGGGAGGTCGCCCGTGCCCTCGGTAAGGAGTTCTGAATACCGCAGGGCGAATCTCCCTGCCCGCGGTGGTACGTTTCCCCCCTGCATTCGCGACTGACCCGTAGGGGAGGGGTCCCCCCTCCCGAAAAAAAGAAAACGCCAAGGGTGGAAATTTCCGCCTGAGATTCCGCCTACGGCGATTTTGCTGCGCAAAATTTCGACTACGGGCTACGCCCTGCGCTCAGAATGACAGGCGGACGCGTGCCCCTTTTTGTCATTCTGAGTGGAGCCTGCGCGCAAAGCGCGCTGCGTAATCGAACTGCGAAGCAGCACCGAGCAACGCGAGGTGGAATCTAAAAAGGGGCTACGCGAAGGACACAGACGGGCGGGGCAACCCCGTCCCTACGAAGAAGGTAAAAAATTAACATACCTGCGCTGAGGACATGACCTATTTTCCATGGTCACAAATCATTTGTTCACAAAAAAGCACCGCCCGTTGGGCGGTGCTTTTTTATGTTCAGGCGGTTTTGCTTGCCGTGGCGGGCGCGGCGTTTTCTGCCACTGCTTCGCCTTGTGCAAGCTGCAATTTGCCAAGGGCGTTGCAGCGGTCACAGAGCCTTGCGGCAATTTCCTCGCGCGTGGCGCCGTTTTTCGCGAGCTCCGAGTAGTAAACAGGCGCGTCAACAACGTACTGTAAATCCTTTTTCTTAAAATATGTCACGTAAATGGGCAAATCCATACCGCGGCGTGCCGCCACCTCGGCAAGCATCACAAAGCCGCAGAAGAAACCCTCGAGCTCAGCAAAATAGCCCTTGCTTGCGTCCTCGGGAAAGACCACAATGCTTTCGCCCTGCTCAAGCGCCGTCAGGCTTTCGCGCAGGGTGTGGCGGAAGCGTGCATCGCGGTAGGTCGAGATGAGGTTTAATCCCTTGTAAAAGAGGTTGGTGAGGGGCGTTGCCAGCAGGCAGAAAAGCCTTGCCAAATGTATGTTCCAGTGCTTTCTCTGGTGGTAGTAGACCTTCGTCTGGTATCGATACATCGAGATAAGTCCCGAGTTCATCTCGTGCGCGCCCCAATAGCGCATCGGCACATCGCCGTATAATTCCAGCGACAGGGGGGCATCGGTGCCCTCGTGATTGCTGATGATGATAGAGCTTTTCTGAAATTTCTCCCCGAGGTAGATAAATTCGGGGCGTTTATAGCGGCCTGTCAACAGGTGCTTGAAGGCCTTGAACCAACGCTTGCGGTTGGGCTGATTGTCAAACTTTCCCATAGCTTCCTCCGTTAAAATATAGCAGTTACCATAATACCTCTATATTATAACAGATATCATACGCGCGCGCACTATGCAACGCGCGTAAAATGACCAAATCCGTTTGGGCAAAGTGCGTGTTTTGTCTGAAAAAGAGGATTACAGCTTGCCGATTTGCTCAACGGCGTGCTGCTCGCAGATGCACCTGCCGTGCTCGGCTAAGAGCAGGCTTGCCGTGTCCGCCGCCTCAATTTCGCCGTATTCCAGCGCGAAGCGATAGTCCTCGCGTGTCCTTGCCTGTGGTGCTTTTTCGCTGAGAAAAAGCCAATAGCGGCGGGTATCGTCGAGAAAGCTGCAGCTCTCCCCGATAAAGCCGCGCGCGCACAAGCGGCGACAGACGGCAATCAGTGCGGATAGCGTGGGAAAGAGGAGCGCCACGCGCCTTTCTTCCTCTTTTTGATATGTAAGGTGCAGTGCGTGGGGCTCCTCGTGCAGTGAAACCCCCATTTTGGTGATAAAGAGCTCAAAGCCGCCCTCGCTTGAGGGGTAGAGCTGCACGTACACCTTATCCTCGCCCGCATCAAATTGGGCAGCCTCGCGCATATCGGAGAGAATGGCGCGGAAGGCGGTGCGGGCAAGTCCCTTCGCCCCCTCCGTGGGCACCGTGGGCAGGGCATAATGCGCCACGTCCTCAGGTGAGAGCATCACCTTGATTTTATTCTCGCTGATGCGAATCCATTCCACCAAATCACCACCTTTCGGATACTATCATTATAATCGATTGCCGCATATTCGGCTACCCCTAAAATAATGGTAATTTACACGCGCACGCGTTGACTTTCGGTGCCGCTTATGATAAAATAATATATAGCATTATATTAAGAAAGGGGTGGGTGTATGCGTTACAATGCCGAAACGGCAGCCGTAGAGCTTTCGGTGCGTGAGCTCTGCCTGTCAGCACACAAAAGCGGCAGCATTGATGCACGCCGTCCCCGCCGCCCCCTTGATGCTATGGCAAAGGGCAGTGAAGCGCACCGCAGGCTGCAATCAGGGCGCGGCCCTCACTATAAAAGTGAGGTGCCACTCACCAATACCACGCTTTTTGAGGGGCTTTATTATACCGTCACAGGGCGTGCCGACGGCATTACCGATGACGGCAAGTCGGTCACGGTGGAGGAAATCAAAACAGGGCGCGGGCGTGTGTCGGCAAGGGACGATGCCTATTCGCAGCTCCGTTGCTACGCTTATTTTATTGCCGAGGCAAGGCGCCTTTCCGAGATTACGCTCGTGCTGCGCGTTCTTGATACCGAGAGCGACACCGTGCGCGATATGCGCACCGTGGCAACCCTGTCGGAGCTGCGGGAATTTTATTTCTCGCTCCTTTCCCGCGTGTCCTTTTTTGCCAAATTGGAGGCAGAGCGCGTGACGGCGCGTATCCCCTCGGTGTGGAGCATCAAATTCCCCTACGACAATCCGCGCGAGGGGCAGACCGAGCTTGCCGAGCGCGTGTTCCGTGCCGTCAGGCGGGGGGAGCGCTTGTTCGCAGGTGCGCCCACAGGCATCGGCAAAACGATGTCCACCCTCTATCCCGCTGTCAAGGCGCTGGGGGAGGGATATGTCGACCGCATCTTTTACCTGACCGCGCGCGCCAGCGTCAGGCGCGAGGCGTATGCTGCCGCAGGCAGAATTTTTGCGGAGGGCGCCAATCTCCGCACCGTGGTGCTTTACGCCAAGGAGCAGCTATGCCCCAACGAAGGGGGCTGTAAGCGCGGTGCGGTATCGCGCTGTAATCCCGATGAATGTCCTTATGCAAGGGGGTATTATGACCGCGTGGACGCGGCACTTGCCGAGCTGGTTGCCTCGGGCAACGGCTTTCCGCGCGTGACGCTTCTCAAAATGGCGGAAAAGCACCGCATCTGCCCCTATGAGCTGTCGCTTGACCTCTCGGAGCTTTGCGAAATCATCATTTGCGATTATAACTACGTCTTTGACCCCCACGTCTATCTGCGCCGTTACTTTGACCGCGAGGAGGGTGAGGGCGGGGAATATGTCTTTTTGGTGGACGAGGCGCATAACCTGCCCGACCGCGCGAGGGATATGTACTCGGCGGAGCTGGCTGTCGCCCCCTTTGAGGCGGTCTATGCCCGTGTGGACCCCGTGGCAGATGCCAAGCTGGAAACCGACCTCGGCGGCTTTCTTTTGTATCTGCGCCGCCTTTCGGAGCTTTGCACCGAGAACCGCGTGAAGCACGAGGACGGCACCGAGAGTGGCTACTATCTCAACCGCGCACCCTTTGAAAGGCTGAGCGATATGGCAGACAGCTGCCGCAAGGCAATTGACGTCATCACACGCACCCTGCCCGACCACCCGCTGGCGGGCGAGCTTGCCGAGCTGTCGGGCACCCTCAGGCGCTTTGTGTCAATCGGGGAGCATTATGACAGCCATTTTCTGACCTATGCGGAGCTTTGTCATGGGCAGTTTTCGGTCAAGGCCTATTGCCTTGACCCCGCAGGCGTATTGCATGTTGCCGCCGCGCGTGCGCGTGCCGCCGTCTATTTCTCGGCAACCCTCACACCGCTTGATTATTTTGCCGATGTGCTCGGCGGCGGAAAAAAGGCAACCACCCTCTCCTTGCCCTCGCCCTATGACCCCGAAAATCTTTGCCTGACGGTGGTGCCCACCGTCAGCACACGCTTTGAGGACAGGGAGAAATCCTACAAGCGTGTGGCGGCGTATATCGCGGCAGCGGTCAGCGGCAGGGCGGGGAATTATATGGTTTATTTCCCCTCGTATGAGTATCTTACCGAGGTCAGGCAGCGCTTTGCCGCGCGTTACCCCGATGTCACCTGTATCGTACAGCGGCAGGGCATGACCGCAAGAGAACGCGAGGAATTTCTTTCTGCCTTTGTCGCCGATGAGGGGCATCTGCGCGTCGGCTTTGCCGTGCTTGGCGGCAGCTTTTCCGAGGGCGTTGACCTTCCGGGCAGCCGTCTGATTGGTACAATCGTGGTCGGCGTGGGTATCCCCGGGCTTTCCAACGAAAGGAATATCCTGCGCGACTACTATGAAAACAAGTGCGAGCAGGGCTATCATTACGCCTATACCTACCCCGGTATGAACCGCGTGCTGCAGGCGGCGGGACGCGTCATTCGCCGCGAGGAGGATACAGGCATCGTGGTGCTGATTGACAGCCGCTACGCCGAGGAGCCCTATCTCCACCTCTATCCGCCACACTGGCAGGGAATGGTGGCGGCAGGCGACGTGCAATCGCTTGCGCACCGTGTGCGCGCTTTCTGGGAAAGGAAATAATTTTATCATAAAAAATAATGGCAAAATGCAATTTTCGCTTGCAATTCTTGCGTAAATATGCTATAATATTTGGCAGTTAGGGCGATTTTTGCAACTTTTGCAAGTAAAATTTGCGGAAAAGTCCGTTTTAGAAAAGGAGTATCATCATGAATTACACGCAAATGAGCGCGGCTGACCTCAAAAAGGAGCTTGCCGCACTGACCGCACAATACGAGGCATATTGCAAGAAGGGTCTTTCCCTTGACCTTTCCCGCGGCAAACCCGGCAGCAAGCAGATTGACCTTTTGACCGATATGCTCACCTGCCTGAAAACCCCTGCAGATTGCCGTTCCGAAAACGGCTTTGACAACCGTAACTACGGCGTGCTTGACGGTATTCCCGAGGCAAAGAAGCTCTTTGCTGACCTGCTTGACCTGCCTGCCGCAAACATCATTGTCGGCGGTAACTCCTCCCTCAACCTGATGTATGATGCGATGGCACGCGCCATGCTCTACGGCGTTGTCGGCAGCGTGCGTCCCTGGGTTAAGGAGGAAAAGGTCAAGTTCCTTTGCCCCGTTCCCGGCTACGACCGTCACTTCGGCGTTTGCCAGTCCCTCGGCATTGAGATGATTAACGTGCCGATGCTCCCCACGGGTCCCGATATGGATATGGTTGAGGCACTGGTTGCCGACCCCTCCGTCAAGGGCATCTGGTGCAACCCCAAGTACTCCAATCCCGACGGCATCACCTACTCTGATGAAACCGTGCGCCGCCTTGCCGCTATGAAAACCGCGGCACCCGACTTCCGTATTTTCTGGGATAACGCATACGTGGTACACGACCTCTATATGGCAGAGGGCAACGATACCCTTGCCGATATCTTCGCTGCCTGCCGCGAGTACGGCACCGAGGACCGCGTGTTCTACTTCGCCTCCACCTCTAAGATTTCCTTCCCCGGCGCAGGCGTTGCAATTATCGCCGCATCTGATGCCAACGTAAAGCAGATTAAGTCGATTATGGGCTCTCAGACCATTGGCTTTGATAAGCTTAACCAGATTCGCCACGTCCGTTACTTCAAGACCGCAGAGAATATGCTGGCGCACATGAAGGTGCTTGCCGACATTATCCGCCCCAAGTTTGAAACCGTTGACCGTATCCTCACCGAGGACCTCGGCGGCACCGGTACGGCACGCTGGACCTCTCCCCGCGGCGGCTACTTCATCAGCCTTTACACGATGAACGGCTGCGCAAAGCGCGCCTTCGCACTCTGCAAGGCAGCAGGCGTTACCCTCACCACCGTCGGTGCAACCTACCCCTACGGCGTGGACCCCGACGACAGCAATATCCGCATCGCGCCCACCTACCCCTCCGACGAGGATTTGGAGTCCGCTATGCACGTCCTCACCCTCTGCGTGAAGATTGCAGCGCTTGAAAAGCTGCTTGCAGCATAATAATCCATAAAAGGGCTACCGTGCGGTAGCCCTTTTTCGCAAAAAGCAACCCCACCAAGGAGCACCGATGAAGCAGGGAACACAAAGAGAAACAAACCCCTTTCCTTATTCCGATACGAATAAGCGCTATCATACCTATGAATATTATCTGCGCCACACCTTTGGCGGCAGAGTTGCCAAAATCTCGCTTGATGCGGGCTTTACCTGCCCGAATATTGACGGCAGGTGCGGCAGGGGCGGCTGCATCTATTGCTCGGCACGCGGCAGCGGCGATTTTGCCGCCGATGCATCGCTTTCAATCGCCGCGCAGTATGCGGCTGGCAGAGCGCTTGTGTCGGCAAAGTGGCAGCCTTCGGGCTATATATCGTATTTCCAGGCGCATACCAACACCTACGCACCTGTGGAAAAATTAAGGGCGCTTTTTGAGGAGGCGATTTCCCTGCCCGATGCGGTGGGATTGTCTGTTGCCACCCGTGCCGACTGCCTGCCCGATGAGGTGATTGATTTGCTGGCCGAGCTCTCGGTTTGTACCCACCTGACCGTGGAGCTGGGGCTGCAAAGCACGAATGACGAAACCGCCCTGCGCATTAATCGCGGGCATACCCTTGTTACCTTTCTTGATGCGTGGCAGCGCTTGCGCGCCCGCGCACCGCGTGTGCGACTTGCCGTCCACCTGATGCTGGGGCTCCCTGCGGAAACCCCCGCTATGATGCTGGAAAGTGTCCGCAGGGTCGCCGCCCTCAGGCCCGATGAGATGAAGCTCCACGCCCTGTACGTGACCGCCGATGCCCCGCTTGCCGCCGACTATCTGGCAGGAAAATATGCGCCGATTGACGAGGGCGTTTACGTGGACACCGTGGTCAAGGCTCTGGAGCTGTTGCCCCCCACCACCGTGGTGTCGCGCCTGACGGGCGACGCCCCCCGAGGAACCCTGCTTGCCCCCGCATTTTCCGCGCGCAAGCGCGAGGTGCTGGCGCTTATTGACAGGGAATTGTTTGCGCGGCGCACGTGGCAGGGTAAGCACTATCAGGACACGTGAAAAGCGGTACCGTTTTCAAAGTAAACAGAGAGTCAGGAGCAGCCTGCGCGGCTGCTCCTTTTTTTGTCCTTTTTTACCACCTACCGCGTTTTTATATAAAATAGGGGAATTTTTTTCGCAAAAAAGTGAAAATTTTGCAAAAAAAGTTGGTGGAAGGGGTTGACAAATGGGAAGAAAATGTTGTAAAATAGGGTCAAGTGGGAAGAAATGGTATAAAATGTTAAGCCGTGGAAACCACATACCAGTCAATGGGAAGGAGGAACGCAGTATGCTTTTGGGCGAGTATCATCACTCTCTTGACGCCAAGAATCGCGTTTCCATTCCCGCAAAATTCCGCGATGAGCTTGGTGACAGGTTCATTATCGTGCGCAATATCCGCAAGTCCTGCCTTTGCGTTTACTCCGCAGAGGAATGGGCAAAATACGTGGAGAAGTGCAAGCAGATGCCCGTCAAGGTGGTAGAAAGGGCGTTTGAGTTTTACTACCACGGTGCTATCAACGGCACGCCCGACTCGCTCGGCCGTGTGCTGATGTCCGCCACCCTGCTCGCGCACGCAGAAATCAGCGTGACACCCGATGAAGGGAACCGCAGCATGGTTTTCGTCGGCTGTGGCGATTACGGTGAAATCTGGTCGGAGGAGAATTACAGCCGTCATATGGCTGCGCTTGATATTGATGCACTCCGTCAGGCACTTGAGGAGTTCGGACTTTAATGGCAAGTGAATTTTCGCACCGCTCGGTGCTGCTTGAGGAATGTATTGAAGCCCTCGCCATTCAGGCGGACGGCATTTATGTGGACGGCACCGCAGGCGGTGGCGGACACTCCCTTGAAATTGCAAAAAGACTGTCGGGCGGCAGACTTGTCGCCATTGACCGTGACGATGCGGCGATTGCCGCAGCGACAGCGCGACTTTCCCCCTTTTCAGAGCGCGCAACGGTTTACCGCAGTAATTTTTCGGGCCTCGCCCACGTGCTTGACGACCTCGGCATTGAAAGGATTGACGGTCTGCTCTTAGACCTTGGCTGCTCCTCGCATCAGTTTGATGTGGCGGAGCGCGGCTTTGGCTACATGCAGGACGCGCCCCTTGATATGCGTATGGACCGCCGCAGCGAGAAATCGGCTTATACGGTGGTCAACACCTACACCGAGGAGGCGCTCAAGCACATTCTCTTCACCTATGGTGAAGAAAGGTTCTCCGCACGTATCGCGAAAAACATTGTGGCATCGCGTGAGAAAAAGCCCATTGAAACCACGGGCGAGCTTGTGGAGATTATCAAGGCATCAATCCCTGCCGCGGCCTGCCGCGAGGGCGGACACCCTGCAAAGAGAAGCTTTCAGGCAATCCGCATCGAGGTTAACGGAGAGCTTGATGCCATCGCACCGACAATCAAGGACGCAGTGGCGCGTATGAACAAGGGTGGGCGCATCGCCATTATCACCTTCCATTCGCTTGAGGACCGCATTGTGAAGCAAACCTTCGGAGAGCTTGCAAGCGGCTGCACCTGTCCGCGCACACTCCCCCTTTGTGTCTGCGGCAAAAGCCCGAAAATCAGGCTTGTGAGCAAAAAACCGATTCTCCCCTCAGAAAAGGAGCTTGCGGAAAATTCGCGCGCGAGGAGCGCAAAGCTCCGCATAGCGGAGAAGCTTTAAGAAATTTACAGTAAAGGAGGCTGCCATCATGTACGGAACTGAGGTTTATGACAAGGTCTATTTCCGTGACGACTATCAAAGGCAGTTTGAGGCATTCCGTGACCGCTACCACGGCCGCGTACAGCAGGCGCTGGCGACTCGCCCCGTCGATGCTGCACCGATGCCGAATGCCACGACGTTTATCGAATTGCATGAGCTCGACGATGGCGGCGTAACCATCGCATCTTCGGGTGATTTCCTGGAATATTTCAACCGCCGTTACGGCGGTCGTGACCGCATTGGTGCCTGCCGCACGGCACTTGCCACCGCCGCACAGAAGGCAGAGAAGACCGTGGCGACCCGCACGCGCACTGATGTGGCAGCAGGCGGCGAAATTGCTTGCCGTATGCGCTTTTCCCGCAGTCATCTCGTCTTTGTCAACGTGATTTTTACGTTGATTCTAATCTTTTCGCTCCTTTTGCTCGGTGCATCGGGTGTGATGCTCCGCAACAGCGAAAGGGCACTTGCCGATGCTGAGGCGGAGGCGGTGTATCTGGAAACCGCCAGCACCGCAGCCTTCAACAGCGATGCCTCATCTGTCGGGGTCAATGCCGATTATCTCTCCTATGAGAGAGCGCACACCGCCACCGCCTATGAGGTGGAGGAGGAAAGCCTCTGGCAGATGCTGCAAAACGCCTTTTCCTATCTTTGGTAATGGTCTAATCAAATATGCCCCTGCATAGAATGTGATGCGCGGCGAGAACCGTGAAAAGCGGATTTCGCTGCGCATTTTTCTTTGCGGGGGTTTTTTATGCTTGGCAGAAAAAAGAGGACGAATACGCTGCGCCGCGCATTGGCACTGGCGCTTTTGCTGGTGTTTACCTTTACCGTGCTTGCGCTGCGCGTGCTTTCCTTGCAGGTGCTTGACTTTGCGCGCTATCAGAAAAAGGTCTTTGACCAGCTGACAACAGAGTCACGGGTGAGCGCGTCCAGAGGGAAAATTCTGGATAGCGCGGGGCGTGTGCTCGCCACCGAGCGCACGGTCTATCAGGTCTGTCTTTACCCCTCGCTGGTGGCGCGTGCCGATGATGCGGCGGCGCTCAAGGAAAAAATGATGGCAGGTCTGCCCCCTCTTTTGTCAGGTGTGGACAGTGCGGCGATTGCCACCCACCTTTCCCATACGCGCGAGCTGTCGCGCACGGTGGCAAAGCGCCTTGACGAGGCCACCGCACGCGCGGTGCTTGCCTTCATCAGAGAAGAGGGGCTTGCCGATTATCTCTCGGTAGAGGCGGTCAGTGACCGCTATTACCCCTACGGTAGCCTTGCCGCGCAGGTCATTGGCTTTACAGGCAGTGACGGACAGGGGCTTTACGGGCTGGAATTGCAGTATGACACGCTGCTTGCGGGCAAGGCGGGGGCGTATATCACGGCGCGTGACGCCGCCGGCAACCGCCTGCCAAACCGCTATGAGTCGCTGATACCCGCGGTGGACGGTGCTACCGTGGAAACCACGCTTGATGCCTATATTCAGGCGGTTTTGGAGGAGCAGCTGGAGGCAACGATGATAGAAAGCGGCGCCGAGAACCGCGTCTGCGGCATCGTCATGAACGTGAAAACAGGCGCCGTTCTCGCCATGGCAACCACACCGACCTTTGACCTCAATGACCCCTTTACCTTAAATGAATATGCCGCGGCGGAGCTTGCGGCGATGGGGCTTGCCGAGGGCAGTGACGAATACAAGGCAGCCAAAACCGCGCTGCTCTTAGAAAGCTGGTCTAATAAGGCAGCCACTGAGATTTATATGCCGGGCTCCACCTTCAAGGCGATTACCTGCTCGGCGGTGCTTGAGGAGGGGGCGGTGACCAATCTCAACGAGGGCTTTTTTTGCAGCGGTGCGCTCAATGTGGCGGACAGATGTATTCACTGCCACAAAAAGGGCGGGCACGGCAGCCTGACCTTTACCGAGGGGCTGCAGAACTCCTGTAACCCTGTGATGATGACGATTGCCGCGCGCATCGGCACCGATTGCTTCTATAATTATGTGCGCGATTTCGGCCTGCTTGAAAAGACAGGCGTTGATTTGCCGGGTGAGGGAAATTCGATTTTCCACGCACCCTCCAATTTCACGGGACTTGACCTCGCGACCGCCTCGTTTGGACAAAATTTCAAGGTGTCGGTTTTGCAGATGATTACCGCCATTTCCGCGATTGCCAATGACGGCAAACTCCTCTCTCCCTATCTCGTGGAGCGCGTGACGGCGGAATCCGGCGAGGTGCTGTATCAGCACGAAACGACTGTAAAAAGGCAGGTTGTGAGTGAAAAAACAGCAGATACGATTTGTGAAATCCTTGCAGGCGGTGTCGCGGGGGAGGGCGGTGCCAAGAACGCCTACGTGGCGGGCTATCGCGTGGCGGCAAAGACAGGCACCTCGGAAAAAATCGGTGATGACCGCACCGCGCGTATCGGCTCCTGCGTGGGCTTTGCCCCTGCCGATGACCCTGAAATTGCCGTGATTATCGTGGTTGACGAGCCGACGGACGGCAGCCGCTACGGCAGCGTGGTGGCAGCGCCCTATGTGGCAAGCGTTTTTGAGGCGGCGTTGCCCTATCTCGGTGTGGAGGCGGTCTATACCGCCGACGAGGCGGCGCTTGCCACCGTGACAGTGCCCGACCTCATCGGTATGCCCACGGCAGAGGCGAATAAAATTCTGGGACTTGCGGGCTTTACCGTCAATTTGCAGGGGGAGGGCGCCGTTGTCACCGCGCAATCGCCCACGGCGGGGAGCACGCTGCAAAAAAGCAGCGCGACGATAACCCTCGGTACAGGTGAGGAGGCCCCCCTGCTGCGTGCCGTGCCAAGCCTGGTCGGTATGACGGCAAGCGCGGCAAATAAATTGCTCACCGATATGGGCTTTAATATCCGTCTTTCGGGGGCGAAGGACTATGCCAAAACAGATAAAACGGTCGTCGGGCAATCGCCCGCGGCAGGCACGATGCTGCCCGTGGCAGGGGTGGTAACCGTGCAGTTTCCTTATGATGAAGCCAAGGATTAGGAGGGGCGTATGCAGCTGCGAAAATTACTTGATGAGGCAGATATTTTTTTGAAAACACCGATAGACGATATCGAAATTACGGGAATTTGCAGTGATGCAAGGCTGGTGCAGCAGGGCAATATCTTCGTTGCCCTGCGTGGACTCAGGCATGACGGCGTAAGCTTTGCCTCGGAGGCGTTCTCGCGCGGTGCCGCGCTGGTGATAGCCGAGCGACCCGTGGGGGGCGTGCCCCACCTTGTCGTGGAGAATGCACGTGCGGCACTGGCTTGCCTTTTTGACGCGTGGTACGGACACCCCGCGCGAGGGCTGACGCTTATCGGCATCACAGGCACGAACGGAAAGACCTCAACGGCCTTTATGCTTGCCGAGATATTGCGTCTCGCGGGGCACCGCACGGCAGTGATTGGCACGGTCAGTACCGATGGGCAAGGGGAGCCCCTGGTGCTGGCGGCAGAGGACCCGCTTGCCAATATGACAACCCCCGACCCTGCGGTGCTTTATCGGCATCTTGCCCATCTGCGCGATGCGGGGGTTACGCACGTGGTCATGGAGGTGACCTCACACGCACTGCTTTTTTCTAAGGTTGCACCACTGCGCTTTGCGCGTGCGCTCTTTACCAACCTCACTCCCGACCACCTTGATTTGCACGGCGATATGACAAGCTACTACGCGGTCAAGCGGAGCTTGTTTGCGCAGGCGGAGCAGGGGATTGTTTCGCTCTTTTGCGCCTATGGGCAGAGCCTTGCAGACAGCCTGGAAATCCCCTTTCTCACGCTTGGCAGAGAGCATTTGCGCGGCGTGACCCTGTCAGGTGACCGCGGGGCGGCCTTCACGCTTGTCACCCCGAAGGGTGAGCTGGCAATCACCCTGCCCGTGCCCGGGGAATTCAGCGTGGAAAATGCGGCGCTTGCCGCCCTCACCGCCCTTTCCTTGGGTGTTTCCGCCGCCACGGTCTGCAGGGCGCTGTCGGGCTTCCTCGGCGTGCCCGGACGTATGGAGCGCGTGGGGGACAGCCCCCTTCGCATCAGCGTGTTTATCGACTACGCCCACACGCCCGATGCCCTTGAACGATTGCTTTTATCGGTGCGCCGCTTCAAGGGGGCAGCGCAGCGCGTGATTCTGGTATTTGGCTGCGGCGGAGACCGCGACCGCAGTAAGCGCCCGAAAATGGGGGAGATTGCCACAAGGCTTGCCGATTTTACGGTGCTGACCTCGGATAACCCGCGGAGCGAGCCGCCCGAGACCATTCTTTCGGAAATTGCGGTCGGTATGAATCCCGAAAAGCCGCACAAAATAATACCTGACCGCAGGGAGGCAATCGCCTACGCCATTGGCGTGGCGCGCGAGGGGGATATTGTGCTGCTGGCGGGCAAGGGGCACGAGCGCTATGAGATACGCGGCGATGCGCGCCTTGCCTTTGATGAGCGCGCGATTGCGCGTGCCGCACTTTTTGAAAAGGCAACGAGGTACGGACGATGAGAATTGCGCTTGCCACCCCCCTGAGAAATGTAAAGACACTTGCCGCCGCGCTTGGCGCGGCGGCGATACCCATGGGCTTGCCCGCGCCCGAAATAAAGGGTATTTCCACCCATGCCGCGGAATGTCAGGCGGGGGATTTGTTCCTCGCCATACGCGGAAGGCGGCACAATGGCGCAGGCTTTATTCCGCAGGCGCTGGCGCGCGGTGCGGCGGGTGTCCTCACCGACAGACCCGTCCCTCTGCCAAGACAAAATTACTGGCATCTGCGCGTGCCCGACATCGGGCGCGCACTTTTGCGCGCCGCATCGCGTTGGCGCAGGGTGCTCGGCGCACGCGTGATTGGCGTGACGGGAAGCAGTGGCAAAACCACCGTCAAGGAGCTGCTTGCCACCATGCTTGCCGAAAAATACAGGGTTGCCAAAACCGAGGGCAACCACAACAGCGCCGTGGGGCTGCCCCTCTCGCTGCTTTCCGTAGAGGCTGCGGAAATTGTCGTTGCCGAGCTGGGTGTCAGCGCCCCCGGGGAGATGCAGCCGCTTGCGGCGACCCTTGCACCCGATATCGCCGTCCTGCTCGGTGTCGGCTCTGCCCACATCGGCAATTTTCCCGATTACGAGGCGCTCTTGCGTGAAAAGCTGCTTGTCGCGTCAGGGCTGACACCGGACGGCTGGCTGGTGCTGCCCACGGGACTGCCGCACGCGCCCGATATTGCGCCCAACATCTGCTCGGTGGGGCAGTGTGATGCCGACGTGGTGGCAGAGGCGGCTTCCTACGGCGCCCACGGCACGAGGGCAACCGTCAGGGCAGGGGAAATGACCGTCCCCGACCTCACCTGGCCGCTTGCGGGGCGGACAGGACTTTCCACACTGCTCTTTGCCGTGGCGGTGGGCAGGCTCAGCGGTCTTGATGCGCCCACGATAAGACGGGGCATCAGCCGTGCCGCCCTGCAGACGCCGCGTATGCAGACGGTGCGCGTGGGCGACAGGCTTTTGATTGACGATACCTATAACGCCTCACCCGAGGCGATGCGCGCCGCCCTTGAGGGGCTTTTCTACCTGGCGGCGGACAGACCGCGCGTGGCAGTGCTCGGCGATATGGCGGAGCTGGGGGCGAAGGCGGCAGGCTACCACGAAACCGTGGGTATGCTTGCGGCAGGGTGCGGTCTTGCTCATCTGTATCTTTACGGCGATGCGGCGCGCGACTATGCGCGCGGCGCGCTGCGTGCGGGCATCTTGCCCGATGCGCTGCACATATTTGAAAAAGGGGAGGGCGCCGCACTTGTCGCCGCCCTTTCAGGAGAGCTGCCAAGGAATGCTGCCGTGCTCTTTAAGGGGAGCCGTACCGTGGCGCTTGACGAGATATTCCAAATGCTCAGGGAGGCCTTGAAATGATAGATATCCGACCGCATATTGCCCTTGCCGCGCTCCTGACCTTTCTGCTCACGGTGGTGGCAGGCAGGGTCATTCTGCCCCTGCTCAGGCGCCGTCGCGCGGCGCAGCCTATCTTAGAGATAGGGCCCGCGTGGCACCTCACCAAGGCGGGAACGCCAACGCTCGGCGGACTGTTTTTCATCATCGCGACGGCAATTGTTCTTGCGCTCTACGCGATAGCCTGGGGTGGGGAAATGGGTGCCACGCTTGCGCTTTTGCTGGCATTTGCGCTCCTTTCCGCGGGCATCGGGCTCTTTGATGACCTTGCCAAGCTTGCCAAGCGGGAAAACAAGGGGCTCTCCGCCCCGCAAAAGTATTTCCTGCAATTGCTGGTTGCCGCCCTTTTTCTGGTCGCGGCGCGCGCACGCGGCCTGGTGGATACCACGGTCTGGCTGCCCTTTTTCAAAAACCCCCTTGACCTCGGCGGCTTTTACTATCCGCTGGCGCTCCTTTATCTCACAGGGCTTGAAAATGCCTTGAATCTCACCGACGGACTCGACGGCCTGCTCTCGACCACATCGCTGATTATGGGCGGATTTTTCACGCTCTACGGCTTACTGGCAGGGCTTTCTCTCCTTATCCTTACGGGTGCCGTGCTGATGGGTGCCACAATCGGCTTTCTCGTGTTCAATCATTACCCTGCCAAGGTGTTTATGGGGGATACGGGCTCACTCTTTCTCGGCGCACTGGTGGCGGGGGCATCGCTCCTTGCGGCAAGACCCGTCACGGTGCTGCTTGCGGGCGGTGTCTTTGTCTTTGAGGCGTTCAGCGTGGCGCTGCAGGTCGTTTATTTCAAAATCAGCCACGGCAAGCGCGTTTTCTTAATGGCCCCCTTCCACCACCACCTCGAAAAGCGCGGTCTGCGTGAGCCTGCCGTGGTCGGCATCTTCGCGCTTGCCGCACTGGTCTTTGCGGCGCTTGCGCTGCTGGGTGGATAAGATGCGCGGGCTCTTTGGGCGCTTTGCGCGGCAGGGTGAGGCAGATGCGCGCGGCGCGATTGATTTGCCCTTTCTGCTCCTCGCGTTGCTCCTCTTGCTTTTTGGCACTGCGATGTCGTACAGTGCCAGTGCCGCCTACGGCACGCAGTTTTACGGCGATGCCTTTTACTTTCTCAAGCGCTATGTTCTCTTTGCGCTGCTGGCAATCGCCCTGACCGTCCCCTTTGTGGTGTCAGCGCCGCTTCATTTCTGGCGCGGCTTCGGCGTGGCGCTTTACGCTTTGTCGGTGCTGCTCCTTCTGCTGGTGCTCTTAATCGGTACCGTCGGGGGGGGCGCGCAGCGCTGGCTGGTTCTCGGCCCCATTACGCTGCAGCCCTCGGAGATTGCCAAGCCCGCCCTCATTCTGGTGCTCTCACTCTTTATGAGCAAGCACGAGGAGAAAATCATAGGGGCAGGGCAGGGGAGCTTTACATACGGCGTGCTGCTGCCTGGCGCCCTCATCGGCACCATTTGCGTGCTGGTGGCGGCGGAAAAGCACATTTCGGGGCTTCTCATCATCGCGATGCTCGGCGTTTCGGTGATGTACCTCGGCGGCACGCGTATGAAATATCTCGGCGGTATGGCGGCACTGGTGGCGGTGGCGGGCGTGCTGCTCGTCCTCGTGTCCTCGTATGCGCAGGTGCGTGTCGATACCTGGCTGCATATCGAGGAGGTTGACCCCCTGGGCTCCGCGTGGCAGACCCTGCAGGGGCTTTACGCCATAGGGGCAGGGGGACTGTTCGGCAAGGGCTACGGCAAGGGCTTACAGAAGCACGGCTATGTGTCACAGCCGCAAAACGACTTCATTTTTACCGTAATTTGCGAGGAGCTCGGCTTCCTTGGCGCGTTTTTGCTGCTCCTGCTCTTTCTTTTGCTGGTGCTGCGCGGCTTTCGCATCGCATCGCGTGCCCCCGACCGCTTTTCCGCCCTTGCCGTCCTCGGCATCTCGGTCAAGCTGGCGCTGCAGTGTGCACTGAATGTGGCTGTCGTCACCAATTCTATGCCGAACACAGGCGTGTCACTGCCCTTTTTCAGCTCGGGCGGCACCTTTCTGGCGATACAAATTTTTGAAATGGGAATTGTGCTGTCTATCTCAAGATATTGCACAGGGAGAGGAAAATGAGAGTATTACTGACCTGCGGCGGTACAGGGGGGCATATCACCCCCGCCCTTGCCATTGCCGATATGCTCAGGGAAAATCTGGCGGATTGTCACTGTCTTTTCGTGGGGACGGTGGGCGGTATGGAGGAAGCCATGGTCACGCGCGCGGGGTACGAGATACGCACCCTGCGGGTGGCAGGACTTTCCCGTAAAAATCCGCTGGAAATCTTCCGTACGGCAAGGCTGATGCGCGCTGCCGTCAGGGAGGCAACGGCGCTGGTGCGGGCATACCGCCCCGACATCATCATCGGTACGGGAAGCTACGCCTGCTATCCCACGCTTGCCGCAGGTGCGGCGCTCGGTGTTCCCACAGCGGTGCACGAGTCCAATGCCGCCCCGGGGCTTGCCGTCAGGCTGCTTGCGGGCAGGCTTGACCGCGTCTGGCTCGGCTTTGCCGTGGCGAAAAAGGGGCTGCCCAAGGGAGCAAAGCCCCTTGTGGTGGGCAACCCAATCGGCGTGTCCTTCGGCAGGGTAAGGGAGCCCCTTCCGCTGCCGCAGGGGTGCTCCAAAATGGTGCTTTCCTTTGGGGGTAGCCTCGGTGCAGCCAAATTAAATGATGCGGTGCTCTCCCTGATGGCTGCCGAGCGGGAAATTCCCGGGGTTTACCACCTGCACGGCACAGGGGCAAGGGATTTTGCACGCTGCGAGGCAGTCCTTGCCGAAAGGGGACTTGCGGGCGACCCGCATATTGCGCTCTCGCCCTTCCTTTCGGATATGCCGAGATTAATGGCAAGCGCCGACCTCGTCATCTGTCGCGCGGGGGCGATGAGCATTGCAGAGCTTGCCGCCGCAGGGCGCGCCGCTATTCTGGTGCCCTCTCCGAATGTCACGGGCGACCACCAGACAAAAAACGCCGCCGTGCTGGCGGCGGCAGGGGCGGCGCTGATGATTGAGGAGAGCTTCCTCGGCAACGGCGCGCTTGAGGGGGCGGTCAAATCGCTGCTGACAGACACCGCGCGCCGTCAGGGGCTGGCACGCGAAATCGGCAGATTTGCAAGTCCCGATGTGGGGCGCAAAATTTTTCTTGACGTTCTGGCGCTGGTGCGGGCGAAAAAAGGGCGGTTTTCCTGAGAAATGGCAGCAGGTGTCGTGTCTTTTTTGAAAATTCTTCGCAAAACATCTTGCAAAAACGATAAAAGTATATTAGAATATATCTAACTGAATTTTGGTGGAAATGCGTTTCCACCGGAAGCACGGAGGATTGTTTATGACCTTTGATCGTGATGTAAGCTGTGAAAGCGGCGTTGTCATTCGCGTAATCGGCGTGGGTGGCGGCGGCAATAACGCTGTCAACCGTATGATTGCTGCGGGTATCCGCGGCGTGGAGTTTGTTGCCATCAATACCGACCGTCAGGCACTGCGCAAGTCTGAGGCGCCTGTGCAAATGGTAATCGGTGAAAAGATTACCAAGGGCTTTGGCGCGGGTGCAAACCCCGATGTGGGCGCACGCGCAGCCGAGGAGTCGATTGACGATATCAAAAAGATGCTGTCGGGTGCCGATATGGTCTTTGTCACCGCCGGTATGGGCGGCGGCACGGGCACGGGCGCAGCCCCCATTGTGGCACGCCTGGCACACGAAATGGGTATTCTCACCGTCGGTATTGTGACCAAGCCCTTCAGCTTTGAGGGCAAGCGCCGTCAGGAGCAGGCGGAGCAGGGTATCGCCGAGCTGCGCCAGTACGTGGACTCCCTCGTCGTCGTGCCCAATGAAAAGCTCAAGCAGGTTTCCGATACGCGCATCACCCTCGGCAACGCCTTTGAGATTGCCGATGACGTGCTCCGCCGCGGTGTGCAGAGCATTTCCGAGCTTATCAACGTCCCCGGCTTTATCAACCTTGACTTTGCGGACGTCACGTCGGTTATGAAGAATGCGGGCTACGCACATATGGGTATGGGCGGCGCCATTGGTGCCGACAAGGCAGAGCTTGCCGCAAGAGCCGCTATCTCAAGCCCCCTGCTCGAAACCTCTATCCACGGCGCAAAGGGTATCCTTATCAGCATCACCGCATCGCACGATGTGGGGCTTGAGGAGGTTGACCTTGCGTCCTCTATGGTCTCCCGCGAGGCGGGCGCCGATGCCAACGTTATCTGGGGTCTTGCATTTGACGAGAGCCTTGATGACGAGATGCGCATCACCATTATCGCCACGGGCTTTGAGAAGGAAAAGGCACCTGAGGGCACCAAGGAGCTGCTTGCTGACCTTGCAGCCGCAAGTGCTGCCCCTGTCGCACCTGCAGCCCCCGCAGCCCCTGCTGCTCCTGCGTTTGAGCCTGCCTTTACCGCCGCCCCCGCTGCCCCTGCCGCCCCCTTTTTTGAGCCTGCGGCACCTGTCACCCCTGCGGTACCCGTGACCCCTGCTGCACCTGTCACCCCTGCCCCTGTGGCAGAGAGTGACGACTCCTCGATTTCCGAGGACGATTTTGAGGATATTCTGAGCATTCTCAAAAACCGCAGTCGCCGCACCAGAGGCGATTTCTGATTGTAACATACGCAAGTATCTGCACTTTATAAAAACCGCCGTCGGCAACTATCGCCGACGGCGGTTTTCGGTATATCAGAAAAGAGCAGATGCGATGCATCTGCTCTTTTGCGTTTTTATGATATCAACCAAGCTGTGCAGCAAGCACGTCCTTGGCTGCGGCGAGTGCCTCGTCAATCTTGGCAGCGTCCTTACCGCCTGCCATGGCGTTGTCGGGACGACCGCCGCCCTTGCCGCCCGTGACGGCTGCAACGGCAGAGGCGAGCTTGCCAGCGTGCGCGCCCGCCGCAACAGCACCCTTACCTGCGACGGCAATAAAGCTGATGCGACCGCCCTCGGTCACGGCAAGCACAGCCACGGTGTTCTCGTGGTTTGCCTTGATGTCGTCGGCAAGGCTGCGTGCCACGTCGGTCTGCATACCGTCCACGCGGACGGCTGCCAAGCGAATGTCACCAACCATAACGCTGCCTGCCAGCACCTCGTCAAGCTTGGCGGAGGCAAGCTTCTGTTGCAGCGTGCCAAGCTCCTCGCGGAGTGCCTTGACCTCGTCCTGCACGGCGGCAGCGCGCTTGGCAACGTCAAGCGGATTCTGTGCCTTCAGGGTATCTGCTGCGCTTGTAAGTAGTGCCTCGCGAGAGGCGAGCAGGGAAAGAACACCTGCACCTGTTACTGCCTCGATACGGCGTACACCTGCGGCAACAGAGCTTTCCGAAACAATCTTGAAAAGACCGATGCGCGCGGTGTTGTTGAGGTGAGTACCGCCGCAGAATTCAATCGAGAAGGTGCCCATACGCACCACGCGTACGACCTTGCCGTATTTTTCGCCAAAGAGTGCGGTTGCGCCAAGCTTCTTGGCGTCCTCGAGGAGCATCTCGGTCATCGAAATCGGGATACCTGCGAAGATATAGTCATTGACCAGTGCCTCTACGCGGGCAAGCTCCTCGCGGGTCATCGCCTGGAAGTGGGTAAAGTCAAAGCGGCACTTGTCCTCGTCGACAAGCGAGCCCGCCTGCTCCACGTGGTTGCCGAGCACCTCACGGAGCGCCGCCTGCAGAAGGTGGGCGACCGAGTGGTTGCGTGCAATTGTCAGTCTGCGCTTTTCGTCAATCTTCGCGCAAACGGCATCACCCACACGCAGGGTGCCGCTTTGCACGGTGGCAAGGTGGAGATAAATGCCGTCGGTCTTCTTGGTGTCGCCAACCGTCAGCACAGCGCCCTCGGTTGTCAGTGTGCCGCTGTCGCCGACCTGACCGCCGCCCTCGCCGTAGAATACCGTTTTTTCAAGCACGACGGTGCAATCGCCCTCGCTGATTTCGGGTACGCACTTGGTGCCGTCCTCGTTTTCTACAATAATGGCAAGCACCCTTGCATCATCGGTGCGGAAGCTGTCATAGCCGCGGAAATTGGTTGCGGGGAGGTCTGCAAGCAGGCTCTTGGTGGCGTTATCCCAGCCGCTGATGTTGCCGCGTGCGGCGCGTGCGCGCTCACGCTGTGCCTTCATCAAATCCTTGAAGGTGTCCTCGTCAACCGAAAGACCGTTCTCGGCAAGGATTTCCTTGGTGAGGTCAAGCGGGAAGCCGAAGGTGTCGTAAAGCTTGAAGGCGTCCTCGCCTGCAATCACGGTCTTGCCCATTTCCTTTGCTGCGGCGATGTAGCCCGAGAGAATCGAAAGGCCTGCATCAATGGTGGCGTCAAAGCGCTCCTCCTCAAGAGAAATGACCTTGAGGATATAGTCCTTCTTCTCGCCAAGCTCGGGGTAAGCACCGACGTTTTCACCGATAGCCACCTCGGCAAGCTCGCAGAGGAAGGGGTGGTTGATGCCGAGCAGCTTGCCGTGGCGGCAGGCGCGGCGAATGATGCGGCGCAGCACGTAGCCGCGCCCCTCATTGGAGGGAATGACGCCGTCGGCAATCATAAACATCGCGCTCTTGATGTGGTCGGTGCAGACGCGAATGGAAATATCGTTTTCCTTGTCGGCACCGTAGGTCTTGCCCGCGATGTCGCAAACGGTATCGAGAATCTTGCGAATGGTGTCAACCTCAAACATATTGTCCACGCCCTGCAGCACGCAGGCAAGGCGCTCAAGGCCCATGCCGGTGTCGATGTTCTTCTGTGCAAGCTCGGTGTAGTTCCCCTTGCCGTCGTTGTTGAACTGGGAGAAGACGTTGTTCCAGATTTCCATATAGCGGTCGCAATCGCAGCCGGGACGGCAGTCGGGGCTGCCGCAGCCGTATTTTTCGCCGCGGTCGAAGTAAATCTCGGAGCAGGGGCCGCAGGGGCCTTGTCCGTGCTCCCAGAAGTTGTCTGCCTTGCCGAGTCGGGTGATGCGCGCAGCGGGCACGCCGATTTTCTTATTCCAGATTTCAAATGCCTCTTCATCGTTTTCGTAGATAGAGGGCCAGAGCAGCTCACCGGGGATTTCCAGCGCTTCGGTGAGAAACTCCCAAGCGAAGGTGATAGCCTCCTCCTTGAAATAATCGCCAAAGGAGAAGTTGCCCAGCATCTCAAAGAAGGTGCCGTGGCGTGCGGTGTGACCCACGCGGTCAAGGTCGGGGGTGCGAATACACTTCTGGCAGGTGGTGACGCGACGGCGGGGCGGCTCCTCCTCACCCGTGAAGAACTTCTTCATCGGTGCCATGCCCGAGTTAATGAGCAGAAGGGACTTGTCGTTAATCGGGACAAGGGGGTAGGAGGGAAGGCGCAGGTGCCCCTTGCTTTCAAAGAAGGCAAGGTATTTCTCGCGCAGCTCGTTAAGAGAGGTCCATTTCATATTGCTAACACCTTTCGGATTGAAAAAATATCGGAAACATTATAGCACTCTTTGGGTGTTTCGTCAATACTTGCGCGCGTATTTCCTGCGCGTTTTTGAAAAATCAATATATTTATATAAAAAAGTGCATATGCATATAGTACAAAAATTTCGGCTTTTGATTTGTTAAAAGTGATGAAATTGTGCACGAAGCCCTTATATTGACATTTTCACTATTGAAAAAGATGCCGAAAAATGCTATAATAGATTGTCAATACGATTGTGACTTCTATAATTTTATTTCGCGAAAGGAACGAAAAAGATGAAAAGAAAGATTTTAAGTGTTTTGCTCTGCCTTGCGATGCTCGCATCTCTGGCGGTGCTCTTCGCTTCCTGCGGTCGCGGCAGTAAGAAGGTGGAGCTTGACGGCTATCAGCTTGTTTATGCAGACGACCTATCGGAAAGCACGGCGTCCTACGTCAAGGACAGCTTTGTACCCACTCTTGAGAAAAAGTCGGGCAACAAGGTCGGCCTTGTCAAAATCAAGACAGGCTCTGAGGCGACCAAGGTAGAGGACAAGGAAATCCTTGTCGGCAACACCAACCGTAAGGAAACCGAGAAGGCACTTAAGTCGATTAAGGGTGACGGCTACACCATCACCGTTATCAAGGACAAAATCGTCATTGTCGGCACCAGCAATCTTTTCACCCTGCTTGCATTGCAGGAGTTTGAGGATACCTACCTCAGCGGCGAGAAGAACGCTACGTTCAATATTGAGAAGGTGCTTGAAAAGAAGGTTGAAACCATCAGCATCGACAACAAGTGGTCCTTCATTCATGAGGGGCAGCTGAAGTCGGGCGATTTTGTGGTTAAGCAGATTATTGAAACCCAGAAGGCAATCAGTGACGTTTCCGACGTGCGCGGCAACGCCATGAAGGTATATCCCGATACTCAGAAGGCTGCTGCCACCGAGATTCTTGTCGGTATGATTAACCGCGCGGAGAGCAAGGCATTTGCCGCCGGCATTGACGGTGCTGATTACGGCTTCGGCATCAAGGACGGCAAGCTGATTGTCGCAGGTCTGAACGAGGCAATGGTTGGTAAGTCCTTCACGCTGCTGCGCGATGCTCTGCGCGATTCCGTGACCGTGGTTGACGGCAAGAAGGCGATTGTCCTTCCCGCTGATTTCTCCTGCATTATGACCGATACCGAGGCAGGCATCGTGACCGATTTCCCGCGCCCCGAGGGGCTGACGGTTTCGGGCAGCCAGACCGTGCATGACGGCTCCACCACTTACCTCTATCAGGGCAGCGGCGTTTCTGCCGATGCCTACAAGGCTTATGTGAATAAGCTGAAGGCCGAGGGCTACACGCTCCACGGTCAGGAGAACACGGTAGAGGACAGCATCTTCGGTACTTACGTCAACAGACAGACCGGTATCACCGTTTATGCAGCCTACAACGCTTACAAGCACGCAGCGGCACAGGGCCTGACCGATTTGTTCCAGCCCGCAATCCGTCTGGTGGTTGCCAAGCTTGATACCGTTAATCTGCTTGATGAGGATATGCTCGCGCCCGATTATACGGGCAAGGTGCAGGAGTCCTCTATCACGACAATTAAAATTCACCCCTACGACGCAGGTGGCAGAATGGCAACCTATGGCAACATGTATGTCATTACCCTGCAGGACGGCTCCTTCGTGATGTACGATGCGGGCCCATACTCCGAGGAATCCACCGATGAGATTTACAAGGTGCTTCTGGCGCTTTATCGCGAGGGTCATCACGGCAACGACCCCACGGCAGATGACCCCATTCGTATTGCTGCCTGGGTTATCTCTCACGGTCACGGTGACCACACCGGCAACTTCCAGCCCTTCCTCAAGAAGTTCTGTAAGGAGTACGGCGGCTATGTTGACGGTATCGTGGAGGAGGAGCATCAGTCCTATGTGACGGTGGACCGCCTGATTGCCAACTTCATCTCCGATGAGGAGGCAAAGAACTGCGACGGCAACCTGACGCTGCGTAACAAATATGCCGAGTATTCCACCATGGTGCACGATGCTGAGGGTGAGGAGCAGGGCTTCAAATATTACAAGGTACATACCGGTCAGAAATTCTGGCTTGCAAACGTGGAGTTTGAGATTATGCACACCCATGAGGACCAGTACCCCAACAGAAGCTATAACGGTGATGGCGTGAATGTTTATAATGAGAAATCCCTCATCTTCCGCACGCATATTTACCACACCGTTGGCGGCAGTGCAACGGGCGGCAAGACCTCCACGCTTTGGCTCGGTGACGGTCAGACGCTGGCAAGCCGCATTCTGCGCGCGACCTACGGCGACAAAATACAGACCGAGCAGATGCAGTATGCACACCACGGCTACAACGGCTGCGAGTGGGCACTTTATAAGATGATTAAGCCTACGCTCATCTGGTGGCCGCAGGGCTCTGAAGAGTACTCTGCGTACAACAACGATGCGCATGCAAGCTCCGGCGGCGCAAACGGCGTTAACTATAAGGTTATCACGCAGCTTTCCTCGGTGCAGTGGATTATTCTTGGTGACCATATGAACTACACCGTCACCGTGCTTGCCGACGGTGCAAGATATGAGCTTTACAACAAGACCAACCAGCCCTACGGTATCCGTCACGTCCGTGTGGGCGAGGAGGATATCATGGGCAGCATCGGTGCCACCCTTACCTCCACGAACAACACCAACGGTCTGCTTTACACAACTTATAACACGAAATACAACTAATTCCAACCAAAAGGAACAATGAATATATGATGAAAAGAATACTCGGTGTTTTCCTGTGTGTCGTGCTGCTTGCCTCAACGGCGCTGCTCTTTTCCGCCTGCGGTGGTAAGGCAACGCTTGACGAATACAGCATTGTCTACGCCAAGGACGCATCGACCACAATGATTAAAGCAGCCAATGCCCTGGCGGACAGCATTAAGTCCGCCACGGGCAAGACTGTATCAGTGCTCTCCGAGGAGGAGGCTGCCGCCGATACCAAGCTCGAAATTCTGATTGGTCAAACCACGCGCACGGAGAGCGAAAAGGCGCTCAAAAAGGTCAGCGGCCACGGCTATTTCTACGGCATGGTCGGCAAAAAGATTGTCCTGAACGGCACCACCAATTTGTTTGCGTTGCAGGCTGTTGAGGCATTTGCCGAGAAATACGCTGCCGATATGGGTGCTGCTATCAAGATTGAGGACACGGTTGTTGACGGCATCGAGGTGGTACAGCTTTCCTCGAGCTACAATATGATTGTATCCCAGTATTCCTACGGCGTCGGCAGCTTTGGTGAGAGCCTTGATAAGGAGAACACCAAGCGCTACGACTACGCGAGATGGGTTGCCACCAAGGCAGTCAACCAGAACGCAAGCTACCTGGGTCAGATGAAGGTATTAAACGACACCCAGGCAGTAGGCAGCAAGGAAATTCTTATTGGCGTCACCACCCGTCCCGAAACGGTTGCGCTTCTTGGCGAGCTTGATGTCAACGATTACGCAATCCGTATTGCGGACGGCAAGATTGTGGTTGCCGCATACAGCGACAGCATGCTTGCCATGGCAATGCAGGTGTTCTCCGATATGCTGATTGACGGCAGATGTGAGGACGATAAGGGTAAGACCCGCATTATGCTGCCCGTATCCTATGAGAAGAAGGTTGTCGGCAACAAGGGCTGGGTCACCGATTTCCCGCGCCCCACAGGCACAGGTGTGGATTTGACCGCCGCTGCTGACGTCTATGACAGCTCGCTCGAGTTCCTTTACACGGGCTCGGGTGTGAATGCCGCCGCCTACAACGCGTATTGCGAGGCACTGGAGGCTGCGGGCTACACCCTTCACGGCGATGAGAATAAGGCAGAGGACAGCATCTTCCGCACCTATGTGAACACCGCCAAGAGCACCACGCTTTACGTGGCGTTCAATGCCTTTAAGCACGCACAGACCACCACCCCCAAGGTGACCGCACACGTGCCCTGTATCCGCGTGATTTCCGCACCTCTCGGTGCAGTCAACCTGCTTGACGAGAATATGCTGAGCGCACAGACCTACGTGAAGCGCACCGAAACCATGATTACCAACGTCAGACTCGAGGGCGGCACCGACAACAATGCTGGTAACCTCTACGTTGTCACGCTTGAGGACGGCACCTTTGCCGTGCTGGACGGCGGCAGCGGCAACACCGCTCAGATTGCACAGAGATTGCGCGGTGTGCTCTACGAGCTTTATAACAAGGTCTGGGGTCACGCGCCTACGGCAGATAACCCCATTACCATTTCGATGTGGTACCTCACGCACGGTCACGGCGACCACTCCGCAGGCTTTGTGGCCTTCTGCGATAACCAGGAGTACAGAAATGACGTTGTGATTCAGCGCGTTGTCACCAATTTCCCCGCGGACTATGAGGTCTTTAACGGCTGCGATATTAACCTCTCGGTGCGTGACAACTTTATGCTCCGTCTGCGCAACTATTACCCCGAGCTGAAGTATTACAAGGTACACACCGGTCAGACCTTCTGGCTGGCGAACTCCAAGTTTGAGGTGCTTTACACCCACGAGGATTTGCAGCCCTGGTCGATGCAGTATTATAACGATTCGGGTGTTGTGATGCGCCAGACGATTTATGATACCAACGGTGCAGTCGGCAGCAGCACCACCGCCAATAAGACGGCTACCCCCACCACCATGCTCTGGCTCGGTGATGCGCAGAATATGCCCAGTGCATATATGCGCGCGATGTGGGGCAGCTACCTCAAGTCGGATATGGTGCAGGTTGCACACCACGGCGCAATGGGCTGCGAGTATCCCTTCTATGAGCTGGTTAAGCCCGATATTCTCTGGTGGCCGACCAATATGGCTGATTTCTACAATATCCTCAGCCACTCGAACGCAAGCCACTACTATAATACTGTTAATGCAAAGCTGGTATATGAGCTGGCATCTGTCGACTGGATTATTCTCGGTAGCACCAATACCACGATGACGATTACCAAGAACGGTCCCGACGTGACGACCGGCGGCTCCGGCTCTGCGCTCTTTGATGCTTCTGCTGGCGAGTATTTCGCCGACTCTCCGTTGATGAAAACCGAGCGATAATAAAATATAAAAGGAGAGAGCCGCGGCTCTCTCCTTTTTCATATAGAAAGGCTCCCTCGCACAGCGAGGGAGCCTTGTTTTGATGATTATTGCGGTCTGCTTGCCGCAATCTTGCCAATCGGGTGATTGCCGGTGATTTCCCTTGTTTTTTCACACCGTTTATGGGGTAAAAATCAAAAAGGCAGCTTTTGGCAAGCCATTTTTTGTATAAGAAATTTCCACCTCGTCAACATTAAGGCATAGAAAACTCCCATAAAGGAGATAGAAATGTATAAAAACAAGGTGGAGATATGCGGCATCAATACCGCAGAGCTGAAAACCCTGACAGATGAGGAAAAACACGCCCTTTTGGTGCGCGCCAGAGAAGGGGACGATGCTGCGCGTGAGGAGCTGATATTTGGCAATCTGCGCCTCGTCCTTTCTGTCATTCAGCGCTTTTCGGGGCGCAAGGAGAACGCCGATGACCTCTTTCAGGTCGGGTGCATCGGGCTTATTAAGGCGGTGGATAATTTCAATCTCGATTTGGACGTCAAGTTTTCAACCTACGCAGTGCCGATGATTATCGGGGAGATACGTCGCTATCTCAGGGATAACAATTCCATTCGCATCAGTCGCTCGGTGCGTGACCTTGCCTACCGCGCCCTGCAGGCGCGCGAGGAGCTGACAAGGGAGAGAGAATATGAGCCGAGCATCGAGGAGATTGCCGAAAAGCTCGGTGTGGCGCGTGAGCCGCTGCTGCGCGCAATGGAGGCGATTTCGCCCCCGATTTCGCTCTATGAGCCTGTCTATAACGAAAGCGGCGATGCCATTTATGTTATGGACCAATTAAGCGATACCTCAGCCGCCGATGAGCACTGGATTGAGCACGTGGCACTCCGCGATGCCATGAAAAAGCTCACCGACCGCGAGCGAAAAATCATAGAAATGCGCTTTTATAACGGCAAAACCCAAATGGAAATTGCCGAAAGCATCGGCATTTCTCAGGCACAGGTCAGCCGCCTTGAAAAGGGCGCGCTGGAAAGAATGCGTCGCGAGATTTGAGATAACGCGACCAACCGTAGGGGCGACCATTGGTCGTCCGTTGTCCGCGACCAATTAAAAATCAGCGCATACACCCCTGTCCTGTCATTCTGAGCGTAGCCGCCCCATAGATTCCGCCTCATTTCATTCGGCGCCGCTGCGCGGTTCGATTACGCAGCGCGCTTTGCGCGCAGACTCCACTCAGAATGACAGATGGGGCGGCGCAGTCGAACGCC
>JAFQMP010000063.1 GCA_017396225.1 Clostridia bacterium
CGGCGCGGGCAAGTTCTCCGTGTTTGCGCAGCAAACGGCGGTGTTCAGCCGCCGAGGAGAACTTAGCTTTTCAAGGCACACAGTGCCTTGAAAATGTCGAGCACCCGTAATACGCAGAGCCCCCAATCAGGGGGCTCTCTTTTTTCTTTCTGGGCGGATTACGGGGGAGCGCACCCGTAATCCGCGACAAGCACACTCGATTGCCATTCATCGCAAGCAACGGGCAATTTGTGAATCGTCCCTACAATAATCCTTCTTTCCATCAAAAAAGCACGCCGTGCGGCGTGCTTTTTTCTATCCCTTACAGCTCTCCAAGGCCTGCCAGCATCACGCCGTCACGGACGGTCAGCGTAGCAAACCGACCCTTGCGGTCGCCGAGCGCGCCGGGACAAATGATAAGCAGCGGCTTTTTCAGCGTGCTGCCGTCGCCAAGCGCTGTGCCGGCAAGCAAAGTTTCTTCAAGTGCATTGTGCGTGTGCCCGTAAAGCAGCACATCGGCATTTCGTGCAGCTGCGGCGACAATTGCCGCGCCAAGCCCCGATTTTACACCGTATTTATGCCCATGCGTGTAGAAAATTCGCAAGCCGTCAATCATTTCCACGCCCTCGTCGGGGGTGTCGTCAAGCCCTGTCCAATCGCAGTTACCGCGCACGCAATAAACCATGCGCCCACCAAGCGGCGCAAATGCGAGGTCACGCAGGCCGTCACCAAGAAAAAAGACGTGACGCGCCGCGTTGCGTGCAAGCACCTCGGCAACACGGTCGGGATTTCCGTGGCTATCCGAAAAAATCAGAATATCGGTCACAGCTCAATCAGCTCCTTCGGTGATTTCGTCAGGTTCTCCGCCCTACCGTCGGCACCAACCACCACCAAATCCTCAATGCGGCAGCCGTATTTACCTGTGAGGTAAATGCCCGGCTCCACCGTCACCACGTGACCTGCGGTCAGTACGGCATCACCCGCCTTAGCGGACAGGCGCGGTGCCTCGTGAATATCAATGCCCACACCGTGACCGAGCGAGTGACCAAAGCACCCCTCGTAGCCCGACTTATCAATCACATCGCGTGCCACCTTGTCGACAGCGCTGCAAAAAAGCCCTGCACCAATCACGTCAAGTGCCGCCTCCTGCGCGGCAAGAACAGTGCGGTAAAGACGTTTCATCTCATTGTCAGCCTTGCCAATCACCACGGTACGCGTCATATCCGAGCAGTAGCCCTTGCAGCGCGCACCGAAGTCCATCGTAAGAAAGCCCTCCTGCAGCTTGCAATCACGCGGCACGCCGTGGGGGAGTGAGGACGCACTGCCCGATACGGCAATGGTATCAAAGGCAAGCCCCGATGCACCCATACGACGCATAAAATACTCCAGCTCCAGTGCCACATCAAGCTCACGCACGCCGGGCTTGATAAAATCAAGAATATGCGCAAAAGCAGCATCGGTGATGCGCTGTGCCTCGCGGATTGCGGCAATCTCCCCCTCGTCCTTACAAACGCGCAGACCCGTCAGCATTTCGGTGACACCAGAGGAAAGGGTGACCGCCTCCAGACCCTTTTTGAGCCTGTCAAAGGTTGCAACCGTCAGGTTATTCTCCTCAACCAGCAACTTATCCGCACCATGTGTGCCCAAAAGCTCGCGAAAGGCGGCAATCATACCGTCCTTGGGCACCAGCACGGTAAAGCCCTTGTCGGTCTCCTTTTCCGCCGCCTCACTGTATCGCGCGTCGGTCAGGAGATAGGCGGCATCGGGAAAAATCAGCAGATAGCCATCGTGAAAGGAAAAACCGCAGAGATAAAAAATATTGGCATGCGAGGAAATGAGCGCAGCAGCGCCCTTCCCCTTCAATTCCTGTTGAAATTTTTGCAGATGCGTCATCACGTATCCTCCCCAAAATCAAGCCATTCCGACAAAATGGCATTTGATACCAGCATACCGCGCTCGGTAAAGGCAATTCGCCCGTTTTCTCTTGTCAGCAGACCTGCCGCCACATAGTGGTCAATCGTGCCGTAGATATCGGTAAAGGCAGCGCCAAAGCGCGCGGCAAACTCCTGTTCATCAACGCCCGCAAACAGGCGCATGCCGAGCATCACATATTCCTCTCTTGCCTCGTGCGGTGTAATCACCGCAGCATCAATCACAAGGCGGTCAAAATCCCCTGCCGTGACAGCATCAATATACCCTGCCGTATGGCGCGGTGCGGCAAAGCGCACCCCCTCAAAATAAGAGTGTGCCGCAGGGCCGAAGCCAAGGTAGGGCGCACACTTCCAATAGCGCAGATTATGCCTTGATTCCCTGCCTGCCCGCGCGTAATTGCTAACCTCATAGTGCGTGTATCCGGCTTTTTTCAGAATCGCCGCCGCCTGCTCCTGCATATCTGCCACCGTATCATCGGTAGGCAGAGCAAGTGTATCACGCATGCGGAAAAACGGTGTCCCCTCCTCCACGCGCAGGCAATATGCGGAAATGTGCGAAAGGTCTGCGCCAAGCAGGAAATCCAGCGTTTCTCCCAGGCTCTCCCTTGTCTGGTCGGGAATGCCCAGCATGATATCCGCGCTGATATTATCAAAGCCTGCCGCACGCGCGGCAGCAAGGGTTCTTTCAAAATCGGTGCGCGTATGGGCGCGACCAAGCAAGGAAAGCTCGGCATCAATCGCGCTTTGCAAGCCAATGCTCAGTCGGTTGACGCCTGCCGCGCGGAGCCCCTCAAAAAGCCCCGCTGCGTTGGTCACGGGGTTACATTCCACCGTAATTTCAGCATCGGCTGCCACGCGATAATGCTTCCGCACGGTATCAAGAATCCCGACAAGCGGCTTTGCACCCAGCAGCGTGGGCGTACCGCCCCCGATGTACAAGGTATCCACCGTATAGCCCTCTGCCCTCTTTGCCATAAACGCAATATGACGGCAAAGCGCCGTCACGTACGCCACGCGCAATTCCGCCCCTGCAGGGGCGGAATGGAAATCGCAATAGCGGCACTTGGCGGCGCAAAAGGGGACGTGGAGATAAAGTCCCAAGGTATTAGTTGTCATCATCAAGCTTCAGCACTGCCATAAAGGCCTCGGGGGAAACCTGCACCGAGCCTAACTGGCGCATCTTCTTTTTACCCTCCTTCTGCTTTTCCAGCAGCTTCTTCGTACGGGTAATATCGCCGCATAGCACTTGGCAAGCACGTCCTTACGCATCGCCTTGACGGTTTCTCTTGCAATAATCTTGGAGCCAATGGCAGCCTGAATCGGAATTTCAAAGAGCTGGCGCGGAATGTTATCCTTCAGCTTTTCGGCAATACGACGCGCACGACCGTACGCCTTTTCCTCGTGCACGATAAAGGAAAGCGCGTCCACCTGCTCACCGTTAAGGAGAAAATCAAGCTTAACAAGCTTGCTCTGCACATAGCCCTCCAGCTCATAGTCGAGCGAGGCGTAGCCGCGCGAGCGACTCTTCAGTGCATCAAAGAAATCGTAAATAATCTCGTTTAAGGGGAGCTTGTAGTGCAGCTCCACACGGGTGCTGTCCAGATATTTCATATCCACAAACTCACCGCGCCTGTCCTGACAGAGGTCCATCAGACCACCCACATACTCGGTGGGGGTAATAATAGAGGCACGGACAACAGGCTCGTACGCCGCCTCAATCTCGGCAGGGTCCGGGTAATTGGTGGGATTGTCAATGCGCAGCACCTCGCCGTCGCGCTTGGTAATCTCATAGATAACACTGGGCGCAGTGGTGATGAGGTCAAGATTAAACTCGCGCTCCAGACGCTCCTCAATAATCTCCATGTGCAGAAGCCCGAGGAAGCCGCAGCGATAGCCGAAGCCAAGCGCAATCGAGGTTTCGGGCTCAAAGGTCAGGGCGGCATCGTTCAGGCGGAGCTTTTCCAGTGCATCGCGCAAATCACCGTAGCGCGAGCCGTCTGCGGGATAAATACCTGCATATACCATAGGCTGCACGGCCTTGAAGCCGGGCAGAGGTTCCTCGGCAGGGTTATCCGCCAGAGTCACGGTATCACCTACGCGCGTATCCCCCACACTCTTGATAGAGGCAGTAAGATAGCCAACCTCACCGGCCGAGAGGGACGCACGCTTGGCAAGGCCAAAGGCGTCCATCACGCCGACGTCCACCACCTGGAAGGTCTGTCCCGTGGACATCATACGAATGGTATCACCCGATTTCAGCTGACCGTCCACCACACGCACGTAAACCACAACGCCGAGGTAGCTGTCATAATAGCTATCAAAAATCAATGCCTTCAGGGGTGCGCTTTCGTCACCCGAGGGGGCAGGAATATCTGTCACAATGCGCTCCAGCACTTCCTCTATGTTGGTGCCCATTTTTGCCGATACCGCGGGGCAATCCATGGCGGGAATACCTATGACGTCCTCAATCTCGCGTCTGGCGCCGTCAATGTCTGCCGAGGGCAGGTCAATCTTGTTGACAACAGGCAGAATCTCCAGCCCTGCATCTACCGCGAGGTAAGCATTTGCCAGGGTCTGCGCCTCAATGCCCTGCGTGGCGTCCACCACCAGGAGCGCACCCTCACAGGCGTTGAGGGAACGGGAAACCTCATAGTTGAAGTCCACGTGACCGGGGGTGTCAATCAGGTTCAGGTCATAGACCTCACCGTCAGATGCGGTATAGGAAAGGCGCACCGCGCGCGCCTTGATGGTGATGCCGCGCTCGCGCTCCAACTCCATATTGTCAAGCAGCTGCTCCTCCATTTCGCGCGCAGTCACAGTCTGGGTCGCCTCCAGCAGTCTGTCTGCAAGGGTAGACTTACCGTGGTCAATGTGCGCAATAATCGAAAAGTTACGGATATGCGCCTGCTTTTTAGAAATTGCCATACAACCTCCTTCCTGCCACCCATAGCCTGGGGGCACGGAGTTCCTTAAAATTACAGTTAAAATTATAACATAAATATAAGTCCTCAGGCAACAGTTTTTTGAAAAAATTTCAAATGCACCGTTCATTTTCCCCTCCCGCTCAGGCCGCGCAACAATAAATGTCGCATTTTTTACAAAAATCTTCTTGCATTTTTTTGCAATTTGTCTTATAATGAGGGTGTTAATAAATTTCTTAAATTCGTAAAGGAGTACACCATGAGCACAAAAAAAAGATGTGTTGTTGTTGGTTACGGCGGCATGGGCGGCTGGCACGTCCGACACATTTTAGCGGCAGGCGTCATTGACCTTGCCGGCGTTTACGACATCAAAGCAGAACGTCTTGAGCTCGCACGCGAAAACGGCATTTACGCATACCCCTCCTTTGAGGCGGTGCTTGCCGACCAAACCGTAGACTTCATCACCATTGCCACCCCTAATGAATGGCACAAGCCCCTTGCCATTGCCGCGCTGGAGGCAGGCAAGCACGTGATTTGCGAAAAGCCTGTCACCCTCTCAACCGAGGAGCTTGACGAGATTATTGCTGTGGCAAATCGCACAGGCAGACTTTTTACCGCGCACCAGAACCGCCGTTGGGACCCCGACTACCAGATGGTACGCATTGCCTACAAGAGCGGCAAGCTCGGCCGTGTCACCAACATTGAGTCCCGTTATCAGGGCTCGCGCGGCATTCCCGGTGACTGGCGCGGCAAAAAGGAGCACGGCGGCGGTATGATTTTTGACTGGGGCATTCACCTCATCGACCAGATGCTCGGCATTGTGGAAGACCTGGCAATCAAGCGCGTTTACTGCCACTGCGACCACATCACCAACGACGAGGTGGACGACGGCTTTAAGCTTGACCTCTATTGGGAAGGCGGCCTCATCACCCGCATTGAGGTTGGCACCACCAACTTTATTTCTCTCCCCCGCTTCTACATTGCAGGCGTGGACGGCACCGGCATTGTTGCCGACTGGAAGGATACCTGCCGCCTTGTCCTCTGCCGCAGCTGGGAGGACAGAGATGCCACCCCTGTCGTGACAGCCGCAGGCTTTACCAAGACCATGGCGCCCCGTGACGAGAAAACCACCTACGAGGAAATTATTGAAAGACCCGTGGTGGACGTGCACAACTTCTACCGCAACTTTGCCGATGCGATTGACGGCAAGGCGACACAGATTGTCACCCACGCACAGCTCCGCCGCTCGATGCGCATTATGGAGGCTGCATTTGCATCTGATGCAATCGGCGCTCCTGTTGACTTTGCAGATTCCCCCACCTGTGACCGCGTCATTTAAGTAATACAAAAAAGCCCCTCCGCGACGCGGAGGGGCTTTTTGTTATGACGGGGGGTTAATGACCGCAGCAGCAGCAAAGAACAATCAGCGCAAGGATAATAATCCAGCAGCAGTTATTATCACCAAATACGTTACCGAAACAGTTGTTCATAAGAAGTCCTCCTTGATAGTTGAGAGAAGCATGTTTCCCTCCCTCGCTATTATTCTATGAGGATTTCTTAAAAATGTGTCGAAAAATATCAATTTCCGAGAGTCAATCGCGCTTTCGTTTCACGAATGACGGCAAGCGCCTCACCAAGTGCCAGGGGCGCAAGTCCGCGCGTGGCACTTTCCATAGGACAAAAGCCGTCACCCGCACGATTGCGGATAGCAGGCACACGCGTTTCATAAGCAACCGCTACACCACCTGCCTCTAACACCTCAAGCGCGGCGTCGCTGACGACAAGGGCGTATATCTCGGAAACACCCAGTAAACAGTATAGATAAGCCGCCGCACGCCCGACCACGCGGTCTGCGGCAACACCGCCCGCAAGGGAAACGCCCGCATCAAGGAGCGCAAGCAGGGGGGCGACACCACGGGCACGGTCAGTATAAACGGCGTCAGCAACCGCGGCAACGAGGGTATAGCCCTCCCTTTGCAACAACGCCACGGCACCCACAAGATTCAACTGATTCATTTTTTTTCAAATTCCGCCGCAGCCTTTGCCATCAGGTCACTGATTGCAAGGTGTTGCGGGCAAACTGCCTCGCAAGCGCCGCAAGCAAGACAATCGGAGCCCTTGCCGCCCGCTTCGGTATAAAGGCCGTAGGCATGGCGCGCATTCCACGCAATCGATGCCTTGGCGGCATTCAGGCAGGCAATAATATCAGGGATTTTTACACCGACAGGGCACTCAACCGTACAATAATTGCAGGTTGTGCAGGGAATGAACTCCTTGCCGCGCAGCAGTGCCACAATGGTGTCAACCGCCTCACGCTCACGTCTGTCAAGCGGCTTGAACTCGAGCATAAAATCCACGTTTTCACGCACCATATCAAGGCTTCCCATGCCCGAAAGCACGACAGCAACGGAAGGAAAGCTTGCCGCAAAGCGAATGGCAAGCGAGGAAGGAGAGCCACTGTCCAGTGCCTCAACCACACGCTTTGCGTCCTCAGGCAGGTCAGCAAGGCGACCGCCCTTGACAGGGCCCATAACCGCCACAGGCTTGCCGAATTTTTCACAAATCTCAAGGCAAAGGCGGGACTCAACAATCGGGTCCTCAAAATCAAGATAATTAAACTGCAGCTGCACCAATTCAATTTCGGGGTATGCCGCAAGAATTTCCGCAAGCACTGCCGCCTTATCGTGGAAGGAGATGCCAAGATGCTTGATTTTACCCTCTTTTTTCAGCTCAAGTGCCGTTTCATAGGCGCGGCAGGCCTTGTATTTTTCAAAAAGGCTGCGGTCCTGCGCATGCATGAAATAAAAATCAAAGTAAGAAACGCCGCAGCGTGCCAGCTGCTTTTCAAACAACGGTCTGATTTCTGCCTCGGTTTCAAAGCAGGAGGTGGAGAGCTTGTCGGTCAGCACAAACGCGTCACGCGAATAACGCGCGGCAAGACAGCGGCCGATTGCCGCCTCGCTGTCGCCGCCGTGATAAATGGGTGCCGTGTCAAAATAATTACAGCCACGCGCCATAAAATAATCAATCATCTGAGAAAAACGCGCATCGTCTACGGTCTTATCCGCAAGAACAGGCAGGCGCATACAGCCAAAGCCCAAGCGATTTTTAATCCCGCACGCAGTCAAAAAATCAGTCATTTTCCTACTCCCTTCGGATTCTTGCTTTTATTTTACCATAAAAACCGCGCGGTTTCAAGTTAAAAATAATCGGAGCGGACAATTCGCCCCCGTCCCTGCATAAACAAAACTTATAATTCTATAATAAACCATTATTTTACATCGTTGAACGTTTTCTATAAAATAATAGGTAGATTTATAAAAGGAGTGCACTACACAATGATCCCTGCTATTATTCTCTTTGCACTAACCTATGTGTTAATGCTGATTTTCGGCAAATACCGCCCAATCATTGCACTTACCTCAGGCATCATCTTCATCGCCACGGGCATGCTGCCCTTAAAGGAAATTATCCCCGCCATTGACTTTAATGTCCTTTTGATGATTGCAGGCACAATGGGTCTGGTAGCCCTGTTTATTGAGAGCAAAATGCCCTCTCTGCTTGCCGACCTCATTATGGAGCGCGTCCCCAATATTATGATGGCGGCGGTTGCCCTCTCGCTTTTCGCAGGCATTATTTCGGCTTTTGTAGACAATGTCGCCACCGTGCTGATGATTGCACCCGTTGCACTTGAAATCTGCAAAAAGCTGCACACCAACCCTGTCCCCTTCATCATCGGCATTGCCGTCGCCTCCAATCTGCAGGGCGCCGCTACACTGGTCGGTGATACCACTGCCATTATGCTTGGCTCGGCACTGGATATGACCTTTATGGATTTCTTCTGGTATCAGGGAAAGCCCTCTATCTTCTTTGCGGTGGAGTTGGGTGCCGTGCTTTCCGCCCTCATTCTCGCCTTTATTTTCCGCCGCGCCCGTGCCCCCATTCCCAAGGCAACCGAGCGCACAAAGGTAGAGGATTATGTTCCCAGTATTCTGCTTGTTGGCGTTATCGTCCTGCTGATTCTCGCCTCCTTCGCACCCGACGGCTGGAATCTGCCCGCAGAAATCAACGGTCTGCTCTGCTGCGGCGTGCTGCTCATCGGTCTTGTCTACAGCTTCTTCAAAAAGAAAAACGCATCGGCAATCGTTACCCCGCTGAAATCAATCGACTTTGAAACACTGGGACTGCTCCTCGGACTTTTCCTGATGATTGGCGGCATTTCCAATATGGGTGTCATTGACAAGCTTGCCACTCTGCTGGCACAGACAGGCGGCGGCAACGTCTTCCTGCTTTACACCATCATCGTCTGGGGCTCGGTGCTGATTTCCGCATTTATTGATAACATTCCCTACGTTGCCACCATGATTCCCGTCATCGGCGGCATCGCGACGGCCCTGAATATTGACCCTACCGTCCTTTATTTCGGTTTACTTTCCGGCGCGACCCTCGGCGGCAACATTACCCCCATCGGTGCCTCCGCCAACATTACGGGCATCGGTATTCTCCGTCACGAGGGATACACGGTACAGAACAAGGATTTCTTCAAAATCGGTATCCCCTTTACCCTTGCCGCAATTATCCCCGCCTATCTCTACGTCTGGCTGCTGTACGGCGTATAATCAAGCGCATCAAAACAAATCAAGGAAGCAGACAATGCGTGTTATCCTTAACGGAGAACACGCATTGTCTGCTTCCTTTTTTACACAAATTTTAACTGTCTGACACAAAAACAACAGAAAATGGGGGTAAACTACACTTAAAAATCACAAGGAGGACACGATGAAAGACGCCCCCAAAAGCAAGCTTGTTTACATTCCGCTGCGCTATATTTTTGCCATTATACTTACCGTCTTAGAGGCGGCCGCCATCATTGGTATCGTCGTCGCACTTTGCTGCTATATCCCTTATTTTTACATTATGATGTGGGGAATCAATTTAATCTGTGTCATTCGCATCGTCGCATCAGATGACAATCCGGATTATAAGGTCCCCTGGCTCATACTTGTCCTCCTTCTACCCGTCATCGGTCTGATGCTCTATTTCATCTTCGGCTCACGCAAGCTCACAAGAGCACAGCAAAAAAATCTTGGCAAGCTCCGACAGCTCCACTACAAAAAAGATGACAGCGCCTCACTTGCCACACTGAAGGCCCTCAACCGCCACGCACACAACGAGGCGAAAATGCTTTGCAAAATTGCCGATACCGCCCTCTTCACGGACACCGAAACAACCTATTATCCCACCGGTGAAGCACTTATGGCGGCGATGCTTGCTGACCTCACGCAGGCAAAGCGATTTATCTATATGGAATATTTCATCATTGCGGACGGCGTGCTCTGGCAGGCAATATTAGATATTCTGAAGGAGAAGGCAGCGGCAGGAGTAGATGTGCGCGTGGTCTTTGATGATATCGGCTGTATGACAACCCTGAAAGGAAACTATGCCAAAATTCTGCAAAAACACGGCATCGCGGCAATCCCCTTCAACCGTCTGCGCGGCAGCGCAGACAGCCGCTTTAACAACCGCTCGCACCGTAAAATTACGGTAATTGACGGCGAAATCGGCTACACGGGCGGCGCCAATATCGCCGATGAATATATCAATCAGAAAAATCGCTTCGGTCATTGGAAGGACGCAGGGCTCCGATTATCGGGCGAGGCGGTTTATGAATTAACGCGCCTGTTTATGGTTGACTATGTTATCAACAAGCGTGCGCTGCCCGATGACATTGATGCGCTCTACCCCGCCCTGCCGCCACGCAAGGCAGAGGGCTATGTCATTCCGTTCGGCGACGGCCCAAGACCGCTTTACCGCCGCGCAATCGGCAAGCATGTCATTCAAAATATGCTTGCCTCCGCCACACGCTACGTCTATATGACAACCCCTTACCTCATCATTGACAACGACCTTTGCACCGACATTGAAAATGCCGCATTACGCGGCATTGATGTGCGCATTATCGTGCCGCATATTCCCGACAAGCGCCTTGTTTTTGAAATGACGCGCAGCTATTATCCGCGCCTCGCGCGCGCGGGTGTGAAAATATATGAATACACGCCCGGCTTTATTCACGCCAAATGCTATCTTGCAGACGACACCACAGCCCTGATAGGCACCTTTAATCTTGATTACCGCAGCCTGGTGCACCACTTTGAAAATGGCGTATGGCTCTACAAAACAGATGCCATTCCTGCACTAAAAGCCGATTTGGAGGCTACACTGCAAATTTCAACCCCCATTCTGGAAGCCGACCTCCACCCCTCGCTCCGCCAACGCATCTTCCGCGCAATGGTGCGTATTTTTGCACCACTCCTGTAACGCAAGGAGAAACCATGAGATTTCATCGTCATTTCTTACGGCGCATTACCAAAAACACGCATTTCCGCGTGCGCTTCACGCTCTATTTTTCCCTGACCGTCAATACCGCCTATTCCCTCTTTCAGTTGGCGCTGGGGCTTTATCTGCACGCCGCTTGGTTTTATGCGCTTACTCTCTACTATCTCTCCCTCACCCTGATGCGGTTCCTTCTGCTCCGCGACCTCTCCCGCACTGAGGGGCATATCACACCTCTGCACGCGATGCGGCGTTATCGGTTCTGCGGCATCGTGCTCGCCACGATGACCCCAACACTTTTTGCCATTGTAGGCTTTATCATCTTCAACAAACGCCCGCTTGCTTTCCACAGCATCTCCACGGTTATCACTGCACTGTATACGCTATGCGCCTTTGCAGTTGCCGTCTATGGCGGCATCAGATACCGCAAGGGCTGCACGCCCTTGATTTCCGCCGCCAAGGCCGTTTCCTTAACCACCGCATCGGTCTCCCTCCTCTCACTGGAGGCGACGCTTTTATACACATTCTTTCATCGGGCAAGCCGCCGCATCATACTGGTGGCGTCAGGCACGGCAGTTTGCCTGTTGGTGCTGACGCTCTCTCTGCAAATCATCAGGCAAAGCACAACCGCACTGCGTGAATACCGCGCCAAGCAAGGCTGATGCACAGGATTGACATTTACAAAGAAATATGTTAAAGTAATGTTAGTAATAAACTTCCGAAAGGAGAACTGTTATGTCTGTTATGAAAATTACCGCTGCCGATTTTGAAAAGGAGGTCCTTGCGTGCGACAAGCCCGTACTGGTTGATTTCTACGCCGATTGGTGCGGCCCCTGCAAAATGCTTGCTCCCGTACTTGCGCAAATTGCCGAGGAGCACCCCGAATACAAAATCTGCAAGGTCAATGTAGATGAGGAAAGCGACCTCGCCGCCAAGTTTGGCGTGATGAGCATTCCCACCCTGTTTGTCATCAAAAACGGCGAAATTACCAATCACGCCATGGGTGCAATGCCAAAAGCACGCGTGCTCGACCTTTTCTGATATGACAAAAGAAATTTTTGATGTCCTCGTTATCGGAGGCGGTCCTGCGGGCTATACCGCCGCGCTTTACGCGGTGCGTGCGGGACTGTCCTGCCTGGTCCTTGAGCGTATGGCGGCGGGGGGACAGATGTGCGAAACCATGCACATTGATAACTACCCCGGCTTTACCGAAACAATAGACGGCTTCACCCTCGGTACTGCTATGCAGCAAGGGGCGGAACGCTTTGGTGCCAAAACCGTGTATGATGAGGTCACCGCAGTCAAGCTTGACACACCCGTGAAGGAAATCACCACCGCGGGTGGGGGCTATTTTGCCCATACCGTCATTGTGGCGACAGGTGCCACCCACCGCCACTTAGGACTCGCGCGCGAGGCAGAACTTGCAGGGCGCGGCGTTGGCTACTGCGCAACCTGTGACGGCGCCTTTTACCGCGGCAAGTCCGTAGCTGTTGTAGGTGGCGGCAACTCTGCCGTGGCAGATGCACTTTACCTCGCAGGAATTTGCGAGAAAGTCACCCTGATTCACCGCCGCGACACCCTGCGTGCCTCTCGCATTCATGAAGCACCGCTGCAAAACGCAAAAAACATTGAAATCCGCTACGACAGCGAGGTCACCGCCCTTCTCGGTGACGGGCACCTTACGGGCGTTACCGTCCGTAACAAAAAAACAGGCGAGACCGAGGACGTCGCACTGGACGGATTATTCATCAGCATCGGGCGCACCCCCGTCACCGCACTGTTTCAGGATTGCCTCACCCTTGACGCGAGCGGCTATATCGTGGCGGGCGAGGACACCGTAACAAGCCTTTCAGGCATATTTGCTGCAGGCGATGTGCGCACCAAGCCCTTGCGCCAGATTGTAACTGCCACGGCAGATGGCGCCGTTGCCGCCGAGGCCGCAGCAGCTTATCTTGTAGGAAAACAATAATCGGCAAAAAGGACTTGAGTACGCCTCAAGTCCTTTTTGCTATTTCACGGCCTCCGCCGTCAGCCTCCGGCGGTATTCACGCGGAGTCACACCTTTATACCGCTTGAAAATCCGCGAAAAATAGCTCATATCGTTAAAGCCACTGGCAAATGCTGCCTGCGTGATATTACTGCCCTCCGTCATCTTCAGGCAGGCGCGCTCCACGCGCAGGCGGTTGATATAATCAATCGGCGTATTGCCCGTGTAGGCCTTGAAAAAGCGGCAAAGATATTTTTCACCCGTTCCCGCCAGCTCTGCAAGCATGGCAAGCGTAATGGAATCGGTATAATTCTGCTCTATCCAATCTATCAGAGTAATAATGGTCTCTTTTCGTGCGCCCACACCGCTCTGCTTTGCAGGGGGACAAATGCGCCCCTCGCGATAGAGCGCATAAACAAGCTCGGCTACCGCCGCATAGACACACAACTCAAAATAACTATCCCCTGTCATCATTGTGCCAAACAGACGGTCTACCGCTGCCCACAGCATCGGTGTATGCGCCATATCGAGCAGTGCAATCACCGCATCACCTGAAAGCAACGGCAGCACGTAATCTGTTATGCGCCCCGCACTTTGACGGCAGAGCATATTCAAATCAAACACAACGCACTCATATATCGCATCATACGGTTCTGCGCGATGCAGCACACCGCCACCAATCAGAGCCGCCTGCCCTTCTTTCAGCGTGTGACTTTCATTATTGAGGTAAAGCTGCAGCGTCCCTTGCCTCACACGCACAATTTCAAACTCACGATGCCAGTGCAGCGTCATTTCATAACGCGGGTGGTCTTCCCCCACATAATAATATTGTGAAGGAAAATCAGGGTCGCCGTGTCTTTTTTGCTCCTGAAGATGTGCATCTTTCATATAAAGCCTCCGCAAGTGAATATCGTCATAGTTTCAGTTGACTATTCTACAAGCATTTTATCATAAAATATACTATAATTCAATTAGGTTCATAAAAAAAGGAGGAAATTTTTATGGCTACAAACAGATTGATTGGCGCATACCCCGTCATTGGTATCCGCCCCACTATTGACGGCAGACGCGGCGTTTTGAAGGTCCGCGAATCGCTTGAAGAGCAGACCATGGGTATGGCGCGCCGTGCCGCAAAGCTTTTTACCGACAACCTGCGCTACGCAAACGGTGAGCCCGTTAAGGTTGTCATTGCCGACACCACGATTGGTCGTGTCGGTGAGGCTGCCGCCTGCGCAGACAAATTCCGCCGCGAGGGTGTCGACATCACCCTGACCGTCACCCCCTGCTGGTGCTACGGCGCGGAAACCATGGATATGGACCCCCACACCATTAAGGGTGTATGGGGCTTCAACGGCACCGAGCGCCCCGGCGCGGTCTACCTTGCCTCGGTACTTGCCACCCACGCACAGAAGGGTCTGCCTGCCTTTGGCATTTACGGTCACGACGTACAGGACCTCAATGACACCGAAATTCCCGCAGACGTAGCGGAAAAGCTCCTGCGCTTCGGTCGTGCGGCAGTTGCCGCTGCCAGCATGCGCGGCAAATCCTACCTGCAAATTGGCTCTATCTGCATGGGTATCGGCGGCTCTATCATTAACACCGACTTTATCGAGGACTACCTCGGCATGCGTGTGGAATCGGTTGACGAGGTGGAAATTATCCGCCGCATGACCGAGGAGATTTACGACAAGGCAGAATACGAGAAGGCACTTGCATGGGCAAAGAAATACTGCATCGAGGGCTTTGACAAAAACCCTGAGGAGCTGCAGAAAACCCGCGCTGAGAAGGACGCCGATTGGGAATTTGTCGTCAAGATGATGGTTATCATCAAGGATTTGATGAACGGCAACCCCAACCTGCCCGCAGGCTGTGAGGAAGAAATGGTTGGGCACAATGCCATTGCCGCAGGCTTCCAGGGTCAGCGCCAGTGGACCGACTTCTACCCCAACTGCGACTTCCCCGAATCAATGCTCAACACCTCATTTGACTGGAACGGCGCACGTGAGCCTTACATTCTTGCTACCGAAAATGACGTTCTCAACGGCCTCGGCATGCTCTTTATGAAGCTGCTCACCGGTCGCGCACAGATGTTTGCAGACGTCCGCACCTATTGGAGTGGCGATGCCGTCAAGCGCGTGACGGGCTACGACATTGAGGGCCGCGCCAAGGAGGCGGACGGCTTTATCCACCTTATCAACTCGGGTGCGTGCTGCCTTGATGCCAACGGCGCTGCCAAGGACGAGAACGGCAATGCTATCATGAAAAAATGGTGGGAGGTTACCGAAGCCGACCAGAAAGCCATTATGGAAAACTCCACCTGGAACTATGCCGACCTCGGCTATTTCCGCGGCGGCGGCTACTCCTCTCGCTTCCTCACTACGGCAGAAATGCCCGCGACTATGATTCGCCTGAATCTTGTCAAGGGTCTTGGTCCCGTGCTGCAGATTGCAGAGGGCTACACCATCAACCTGCCTGACGAGGTTTCCGATAAGCTCTGGAAACGCACCGACTACACCTGGCCCTGCACCTGGTTTGCACCGCGCTGCACGGGTGAGGGCGCCTTTAAGACAGCCTACGACGTGATGAACAACTGGGGTGCCAACCACGGTGCCATTTCCTACGGTCATATCGGTGCAGACCTCATCACCCTTGCCTCCATGCTCCGTATCCCCGTTTGCATGCACAACGTGCCCGAGGACAAAATCTTCCGTCCCGCCGCATGGAATGCCTTCGGCATGGACAAGGAGGGACAGGACTACCGCGCCTGTGCCGCCTTTGGTCCGCTTTTCAAGAAATAAAATCCCACACAAATCACCGTAAAGGGTGTACTTGACGATATAACTTTTATGGTATATAATATAGTTAATTACTGTTTTTACCATTAGGAGGTATAATATGAAATATATGGAACTGCGTGAGCAGATGTGTGACATCTGCCATAAGATGTGGCAGCTTGGCTGGGTTGCAGCCAACGACGGCAACGTATCCGTCAAGCTTCCCGACGGCAATTTTCTTGCAACCCCCACAGGCATCAGCAAGAGCTTCATCACCCCCGACAAGCTTGTGATTATCAACGATAAGGGCGAGGTCGTTGAGGGTGAGCCCGGCTACAAGCCGTCGAGCGAGATTAAAATGCACCTGCGCTGCTACAAGGAGCGTGAGGACGTGGGCGCCGTGGTGCATGCACACCCCGCAACCGCCACAGGCTTTGCTGTTGCGGGCAAATCGCTTGACCGCTACTCGATGATTGAAACCGTCATCGCAATCGGCTCTATCCCCCTCACCCCCTACGGTACGCCCAGCACCAACGAGGTGCCCGAGGCAATTGCCCCCTATCTCAAGGAGCATGACGTGCTGCTGCTCCAGAACCACGGTGCACTGACCGTAGGCGCTGACCTTATCACCGCCTACTACCGTATGGAAACGCTTGAGCTCTTTGCCAAGATTTCTCTGGTTGCCGAGCTTTTAGGCGGCGCCAAGGAGATTGACCGCGAGCAGATTGATAAGCTGATGTATCTGCGCGACAACTACTATCACGTAACGGGCAAGCACCCCGGCTACAAGCACTACAACGATTAAGGAGTCCTTTATGACCTACTGTCTTGCCATTGACATCGGCGCCTCCAGCGGCCGTCACCTTTTGGGGCATCTTGAAAACGGGAAACTCGTCACCGAGGAAATCTACCGCTTTGAAAACGGCATGAAGAACGAGGGCAGAACGCTTATTTGGGATATCGAGGGCCTGACCGCACACGTCATCGCAGGCATTGCAAAATGTCTTGAAATCGGCAAATGCCCTGCCACTGTATCGATTGATACCTGGGGCGTGGACTATGTTCTGCTTGACAGCGAGGGAAAGGAAATTCTGCCCTGCGTTGCCTACCGCGACAGCCGTACCGAGGGCATTCCCGAGGAGGTATTCACCCTCATTCCGCAGGAGACCCTCTACGAAAAAACGGGGATTCAGAAGCAGAATTACAATACCATTTTCCAGCTTTACTGCGACAAGAAAAGCGGCAAGCTTCAGAAAGCTGCAAGCTTTTTGCTGATTCCCGAATATCTTGCCTACAAGCTTACGGGTGTCCAAAAGCACGAATACACCATTTGCTCCACCACAGGCCTTTTGAATGCGAAGGACTGCACGTGGGATTTTGAGGTGCTTGATGCGCTTGGTCTTGACCGCGCGCTCTTTGGTGAGATTGCCCTGCCTGCTACCGAGGTCGGCAAGCTCGCGCCTGCTGTGCGCGAGGCGGTTGGCTTTGATACCACCGTGGTGCTCTGCCCTGCACACGATACCGCCGCTGCGGTTGCCGCCTGCCCTGTTGATGAGCACAGCGTCTTTATTTCCTCCGGCACCTGGAGCCTGGTCGGCACCGAGAACCTTGCTCCCGTCACCACCCCTGCGGCAATGGCTGCCAACCTCGCCAACGAGGGCGGCATTGACTACCGCTACCGTTTCCTCAAAAACATTATGGGTATGTGGCTCTTCCAGAGCATTCGCCGCGACCTTGAAAAGCGCTACACCTATGACGAAATGATGCACATGGCAGAGGCAAGCAGCTTTCAGGAAAAGATTGACCCCACCAGTGCCGTTTTCCTCACGCCCGACAATATGATTGAAGCGGTGCGCACAGCCCTCGGCAAGCCTGAGCTTCCGCTTGGCGACGTGTTGAACGCCGTTTACCACTCGCTTGCCGCAAGCTACGACAAGACAGTAAAGGAGCTTGAGGTCATTGCAGACAAAAAGATTGATACCGTTGCCATTGTCGGCGGTGGCTGCAAGGACGATTACCTCAACCGCCTGACCGCTAAATATACGGGCAAGCGCGTTTCGGCCGGTCCTGTCGAATGCACCGCAACAGGCAATCTGCTGGCGCAGCTCATCTATCTGGATAAAAGCCTCACCCTCTCCGCCGCACGCGAGATTGTGAAGGCAACCTTCGCGGATACGATGAAATACTACAATTAAGCATCATAAAAAAGCACCCCGTTGGGGTGCTTTTTTCTTATCTGTAATACACATAATGTACGATAACGGTGCGGATTTTGCCACCATGCTCCAGGTCAGGGGCAGTGATAACGACACCGTCCTTGGACATCAGCTCCGCTGCGTCCATTTCCTCAATTTTACAGCGCATCAGCACGTCAAAGGAGGCGTAGACCAGCAGCTCATCGTCCTTGATATTCAGTGAGCCCGATTTGCCGATGACCTCATCGACATTGTCAATGCGCTCACTGACATACTTGACGTGATAACCGCAGATGCGCCTTGCCATATCCCACTTGTAGCGCTTACTTTTGGGATTTTTGCTTTTCGTCCAATGCTCAAACACTCTCTTAAACATCAGCGCAGCCTCCAGATAAAGACCTGACCTGCGGGAACGGTCACCCTGCCCTTTTTCACGCGCTTGCCCGACAACAGCTCGGTTGCACGCGCAGGCAGCGAAAGCTCAAAAGGCTCTGCACCGCAGTTGGCGGCGACAATAAGATGCCCCAGTTCGTTCTCGCGCGAAAAAGCAATCGCATGTGCCGCCTCGTCAAGCAGCCTGAAATCGCCCTCAGCAAGCACAGCATTTTCCTGTCTGATTTTACCGAGCGTACGATAATAAGCAAGCAAATCTGTGTCCTCCTTCCCCCACGGATAGGGACGACGGCAGAAGGGGTCGTGATAGCCCTCCATACCTGCCTCGTCTCCATAAAAGACCGAGGGGACACCAAAAACGGTAAACTGAATGGCTGCGGCAATTTTCAGGCGCACAATCGCGGTTTTGCGCTCGCTTTCGCTCATGCGCATGACGCGCAGCTCGGCGTTGGTGTGCGTGCCATCATCGGGCGCACCGCCAAGCGTAGTTAAAATGCGCTCGGTATCGTGGGTGGAAAGAATGTTCATCAGGCTATGACAAACAGTAGTGGGATAAGAGCCCCACAGCTCGCGCAAGGCGCGGACAAGCGCGCCTGCATCTCCGTCGCGGACAAAGGCTATCAGACCGCGACGCAAAGGATAATTCATCACACTGTCAAGCTGGTCGCCCTCAAAATAATGGCGGCGCTTGCCGTAGGCAATTTTATCTGCGGCGTTTTCCCAAACCTCACCAAGCACCACGCCCTCGCCCGCGGTACAGCCCTTCACGCGGCGACGCAAATCCGAAAGAAAGATACCGGGCAGCTCGTCAGCCACGTCAAGACGCCAGCCTGCCAGTCCCATTTTCGTATATTTCTCAATGATGCCACCGTGTCCCACAAAATAGCGATGCACCTCCGGGTTGGTGAGATTTAATTTCGGCAAAATCTCAATATCCCACCAGCACTCGTATTTTTCGGGGTGCTTTTTAAAATAAAACCAACTGATATAAGGGGATTTTGGCGATTGAAACGCGCCCACGGTGTCGTAATTGCCGCGGCGATTGAAGTAACGGCTATCATCACCCGTATGGTTGAATACGCCATCGAGCATCACGCCCATGCCGCGCGCACGCGCGGCCTCAATCAAGGCACGGAGTGCCTCCTCACCGCCAAACTGTGGGTCAACCGTTTCATAGTCGCCCGTATCGTATTTGTGATTGGAAACCGATTTGAAAATCGGGGAGAGGTAGAGAATCCCCACGCCAAGCGAGGCAAGATAATCAAGCTTATCAATAATACCCCAAAGCGTGCCGCCGTAAAACTCGGTATTGGCAACAGGGGCGCCCGGATAGGCACCGAACTGCTCAATCTCCTCGTCCCACCTGTTGTGGTAGACAGCACCCACAGGGCGCTCACCGCCACGCGGTGCAAAGCGGTCCACAAAAATATGGTACATCGTTTTGCCGTGAAAGGACTTCGGTGTTTCAAAGCTCTCGCGCGCCACCAGCAGGCGGAAGCGCCCCTTGCTATACGTAGAAAGCGCGTATGTCACGTTATCCTCTGCGGTATCGGTAAAAAGGGTTTCCACGCCGCGCAGGAAAAGAAATTCATAATAAAAAAGCCCGTGCCCCTCAGGCGCGCAGAGAGTGCGCAGGGAAAGCGAGATACGGTAAGTATCCCACCCCTCACGGGTGTTTTCAAAGGCAAGCGGCATATCGGTATACGCCGCACCGTCTGCGGCAATGCGCAGCACGACCGCCCCCGCGCCAAGGGCGCGGGGGACGCTAACAGTATAGGTCAGTATATCGGCAGCGGAAAACGCGCCGCGGGCGGTCATATCCCTTCCCCCGACCGTGCGACGAATCAGGGGCAGGTCTGTCTGTAACGGAAGCTTCGGAATCATTTGTCGGTCATGCGCTCAAGATGCCAGATATCTCTTGCGTAATCGCCTATACTGCGGTCTGCGGCAAAGAAGCCTGCACCTGCAATGTTGGCAAGCGACATACGGTTCCAACGGGTGGTATCCTTGTATGCCTCCAGTGCCGAGATGTGTGCCTGACGGTAGGATTCAAAGTCCGCAAGGCAGAGATAGGGGTCAGCCACACCATAGCCAGCCAGCAGATAGGTTGCAATATCCGAGAAGTTCTCGCCTGCAAAGCCAACGTTAAGGTAGTTGACAATGCGTGCCAGGCGCTCATTCTGTGCATAGTAAAGTGCAGAGTTGTAGCCACGCGACCACAGCTCGTTCACCTCGTTTGCCGTAAGACCGAAGATAAACATATTCTCAGGGCCCGTTGCCGCCTGCATCTCGACGTTTGCACCGTCAAGCGTACCGATAGTCAGTGCACCGTTAATCATCAGCTTCATACAACCGGTGCCGCTTGCCTCCTTGCCTGCCATGGAAATCTGTTCACTGATTTCGGCAGAGGGAATCAAAAGCTCGGCCGTACTGACATTGTAATCCTCCAGGAATACCACGCGCAGCTTTTCTCTGATAGCGGGGTGCGCCTCAATATCCTTCCCTATCATGCAGATGAGCTTGATGATGCGCTTAGCCATGGCGTAGCCGGGGGCAGCCTTTGCGCCAAAAATGAAGGTCTGGGGCTGAATATCCAGATTCGGATTCTCCTTCAGGTCAAGGTAAAGACCGATGATATTCAGCGCATTCAGCAGCTGACGCTTATACTCATGCAGACGCTTGATTTGCACGTCAAAGATAGAATCGGTATCAAGGGCAATGCCTGCCTTCTGGTAAAGGTGTGCGGCAAAACGTTCCTTGTTGTTTTTCTTAATGGCGGCAAGGCGCTCAAGCACCTTCTTGTCGTCACTGAACTTCAGGAAATTCTCAAGCTCGGTGGGGTTCTTGCGATAACCCGTGCCGATGCACTCATCAAGCAGCGCTGCCAGCTCGGGGTTGGAGTAAACCAACCAGCGGCGATGTGCAATACCATTGGTGACGTTGGTAAAGCGATCGGGATACATACGGTAAAAGTCGTGGAACACGCTCTCGGTAAGAATATCCGAGTGAAGCTTCGACACGCCGTTGACCTTATGCGAGCCGATGACCGAAAGGTTTGCCATACGCACCTGACCGTAGGCGATAACTGCCATGGCGGAAATGCGGTTCCAATTGCCGGGATAGAACTCCCAAGCCTCCTTGCAGAAGCGCTCGTTGATTTCCTTGACAATCATGTGAATACGGGGAAGCTTAAGGGCAAACAGGTCCTCGTCCCACTTTTCCAATGCCTCGGGCATAACGGTGTGGTTGGTGTAGGAAACGGTACGGGTTACGATGTCCCATGCCTGGTCCCAGGAGAAGAAATACTCATCAATGAGGATACGCATCAGCTCGGGAATGCAAAGTGCGGGGTGCGTATCGTTGATGTGGACGGAAGCCTTTTCGGGCAGGTTATCCAGACGTCCGTATACTGCCATATGGTCGCGGATAATACTCTGGCAGGAGGCAGAAACCAGGAAATACTGCTGCGTCAGACGGAGCAGCTTGCCCTCAGTGTGGTTATCGGAGGGGTAAAGCACCTTGGAAATAATGTCCGCGGCGTTGGTTTCCTCCATGGCGCGGGTGTACTGACCCTGAGAGAAAAGGCCCATATCAAACTTGCTGACAGGGCGAGCCTTCCACAAGCGCAGCTGGGAAACAGCCGCACTGTCCGCACCCGAAATCATCATGTCGTGAGGAACAGCATCAAATTCCTCTCCACCCTCATACGCAATTTCAAGCCTGCCATTCTGCCAGATTTCCTTGACCTTGCCGCCAAAGCGTACGCGATATACGCGGTCACTGCGGGGCACAAGCCAGACCTCTCCGCCCGGCAACCAAGCGTCGGGCAGCTCAATCTGCATGCCGTCGACAATCATCTGCTTGAAAAGGCCGTACTCATAGCAGAGCGAAAAGCCGGTGGCCGGATAATCCAGCGAGGAAAGCGAATCCATAAAGCAGGCGGCAAGACGACCAAGACCGCCGTTGCCGAGACCCGCGTCGGGCTCGCACTCATAAAGGTCATCAAGGTCAGCACCAAGCGATTTCAAGGCCTTGCGGTACTCCTCCTGCAAGCCAAGGTTGCAGAGATTGGTTTTCAGAGAACGACCAAGCAAAAACTCCATGCACATATAGTACACGCGCTTGCCGCCTGCCTCGTTTACCTTGTTTCTGAACTTGCTGCGCTTGTCGGTCAGGATATCTTTTACGGTCAGCGCTGCGGCCTTGTAAAGCTGCTCACGAGTCGCCTCGGCTGCATTAGAGCCAAAATGACGGGAAAGCTTTTCCTCAATATTCTTCTTAACTTCTTTTGCGTTGGGGGTGTAATTCATTGTAAGGGTTCCTCCGGAAAAATTGCTGTTATTTGAGTATAATACGGTGCTGTCAGATATTCTCGTACATAGCGAGATATTCACGGGCGGCAGCTGCCCACGAGAAGTCGGTGCGCATAATCTTAGACATCAATCTGTCACGCTTTGCCTCATCAAGCCAAAGGTTAATGGCAGCCACGGTGCGCTCATAAAGCTCAGCGCCCGTATAGTTTGCAAAGGTGAAGCCGTTGCCGTGAATCTTCTTACCTTCCTCCCAATAACCCTTAATCGAGTCAAAGAGACCGCCGGTTTCGCGCACCACGGGAATGGAGCCGTAGCGCGAGGCAATCATCTGCGACAGACCGCAGGGCTCGGTTTTAGAGGGCATCAGGAAAATATCCGACGCCGCGTAAATCTGCTTGGCAAGGTCACGGTCATATTTTAAGAGCGTGCAGACCTTGTCGGGGAAGCAGCGACCAAGCTCGGCAAAGTAGTGCTCGAAGCGCTCCTCACCGCAGCCGAGCACAACCAGCTGCACATCACGCTCACCAATCAGCTTGGTTAAAATCTCAGTCATAATATCAAGGCCCTTATGTGCAACCAGACGGGTGATGACTGCCAGCATCGGCACATCACGACGTGCGGGCAAGCCAAGTGCTGCCTGCAGGGCAAGCTTATTTTCCACCTTGCCTGCGCGTGCGCGCCAGCTGTAGGGTACCGCAAGGGCGGGGTCCTTGGCAGGATTGTAATACTTGTAGTCAATGCCGTTTAAGATGCCGCAAAGCTTGTGACGGTTCTCGCGGAGAATGCCGTCCAGCCCACGCCCAAAGGCGGGGGTGCAAATTTCCTCGGCATAACGGGGGCTTACGGTGCTGACGGTATCGGCAGAAACGATAGCCGCCTTCATCAGATTGATGCAGCCGCCGAAATCCATAAGCTCAAACTGCTCATAGCCAAGGCCAAACACATCGCCGAGAATGCCGAAGTTGTACTGCCCCTGGTATTCTATATTATGAATAGTAAAGGCGGTGCGAATATCCGCATAACCCACGCGGTCACGATAAAAACTGTTCAGATAAACGATAGAAAGCGCCGATTGCCAGTCGTGTGCGTGAAGCACATCGGGATAGAAATCAAGCTTACCAAGGGCCTCAACGGCCGCACGGCAGAAGAAGGCAAAGCGCTCGCCGTCATCAAAATCGCCGTACAGCTTATCTCGCTTGAAATAATACTCATTGTCAACGAAATAATAGGTTACCTTATCCTTTTTGAGGGACTTGATACCGCAGTATAGCTGACGCCAGGCAAGGTCAACGGTAAAGACCGCCTCGTCCTTCATCTTTTTGCGCCATTCGGGCTTTACCTGCCCATAAAGGGGCATTATGACGCGTACGTCGGCGCCCTCGGCAGCAAGTGCTGCAGGCAGAGAGCCCATCACGTCACCCAAGCCGCCCGTAGCTGCAAAGGGCATCGCCTCAGCGCCTACAAATAAAATCTTTTTCATAGCTACTCCTAAATTCTCGGTCATTAAACCATAATCTGCTTGCCGATATAGAAGGGCATACTCTCACAGCCGCAAAGCTCACGACCGTCACGAATCACAACGTTCTTATCGGTAATCACAGAGGTCAGGCGCACATTCTCGCCCGTCACAGTATCCTGCATCAGAATACAGTTCTTGACGACAGTTCCCTTACCAATTTTAACACCGCGGAAAATGATAGAATTTTCTACCGTGCCCTCAATCACGCAGCCGTCTGCAATCATGGAGCCCACAACCTTGGCATCTGCCGAATAACGGGTGGGCGTAGAGTTACGCACCTTGGTAAAGATAGGCTGATTACGGCGATAGAAGAGGTTCACGCGATTGGCAGGGTCAAGCAGACGCATTGAGCAGGAGAAATAGCTTGCAAGCGAGTTGATGCGGGCAAAAAATCCGTCATACTCCACTGCGCAAATCTTATCCTTCGCGAGATTGCGAATCAGCACATCGCGGTAGAAGCTCTTGTAGCCGTGTGCAATCGCCTCGGTTACCACGCGCTTGATATAGGTACGGTTCGCAACCCAGATATCCGCGCAAACCTTGACTCTGCCCTGCTGTCCGTTATACTCTGCCATATCGACAACGCGTCCGTTCTCATCAACCACAGGCACCTGCGCATGGCTGTCAAGAGGCTGCTCGGCGGTGTCCACGGTGGTGGTCAGAACAGTAAAGTCAGCACCGCTTGCCTCGTGCTTGCGAATCACATTGGCGATATCCACATTACAGATAACATCACAGTCGGAAAGCACCAGCACGTCCTCAGTGCAGCGGTCAATAAAGCTCATTACGCCCATGAGGGCCTCCAAGCGCGTGGAGTACACGCGACCTGCAGTGGCGTTATCATACGCCGTAATGAAGGGGGGCAGAATCTTAATACCGCCCGTGCGGCGTGCAAGATCCCAGTCCTTACCCGTGCCGATGTGGTCAAGCAGGGACTGATAATTGTAGTGAGTAATGACACCAACCTTGGTGATACCCGAATTTACCATATTGGAAAGCGCAAAATCAATCAGACGGTATCTGCCCGCAAAGGGGATACTCGCCATGGTACGGCGGCCCGTCAGCTCGGGAATCGTCGCATCGTGAATGTTAGAGAAAATAATGCCTGCAGCAGTCATTACATTGCACCTCCTTTTGCGGATACAATCGCGCCGTCGGCAACCGTGCCGCCGGCGGGAACCTCGTAGCCCTCACCAAGCACGGCAATACCCTTCGCTTCGCCGCGGGGCTTGCCGACAACGGCATTTTCACCGATAACGACATCACGGTCTACAATTGCATAGCTGACACGCGCACCTGCACGAATCACGCAATCGCCCATCAGCACGGCATCTTCTACAACAGCGCCCGCAAGCACACGGACGTTTGCACCGAGTACAGAGTTTCTCACGGTGCCGAGAATTTCACAGCCCTCGGTAATCGAGGCGTTTTCAATCACGGCATCGGGCCCTATGTACTGAGGCGGTGCGTTTTCATTGCGGGAAAGCACACGCCAATGGCTGTCATTCAGCTTCAGCACAGGATTCTCGCCGAGGATATCCATATTTGCCTCCCAGAGGGAATCAATGGTGCCGACGTCCTTCCAATAGCCCTCAAAGGAATAGGCCATCATCTTCTCACCTGCGGCAAGCATGGTGGGAATGATGTTCTTGCCAAAATCATTGGAGGAGTCGGGGTCCTTCGCATCGGCAATCAGGTAATCAAAGAGCTTGGTGCGGGTAAAGACGTAAATACCCATCGATGCCTTGGTGCTGTCGGGATTCTTCGGCTTCTCGGAGAACTTGAAGATTGTGCCGTCCTCCTTGGTGCTCATGATACCGAAGCGGCTCGCCTCCTCAATCGGCACGTCAATGACGGCGATGGTGCAGGCGGCACCCGTCTTTTTGTGGTAATCAATCATCTTGGAGTAATCCATGCTGTAAATATGGTCACCCGACAAAATCAGCACATATTCGGCATCATAACGCTCGATAAACTGCAAATTCTGATAAATGGCGTTTGCCGTGCCCGTGTACCAGTCAGCGCCACTCTTGGCCTGATAGGGGGGCAGGATTTTCACGCCGCCGTGGTTGCGGTCAAGGTCCCAGGGAAGACCCGTACCGATGTATTCGTTCAAAACAAGGGGCTGGTACTGCGTCAGCACACCCACGGTATCAATACCCGAGTGTACGCAGTTGGAGAGGGGGAAATCAATGATGCGGTACTTACCGCCAAAGGTAACCGCAGGCTTTGCCGTGGTGTCTGTGAGTGCGTACAGTCTGCTACCCTGACCGCCGGCCAGAAGCATTGCAACACATTCTTTTTTCTTGAACATACTCTATATCCTCCATTTTTTATTTTGACTGAACGAAAAATTTGTCAGCGTCTTCTGACAGGATATTTGCGACGGCACTGCAGCATAACAGCGCCAAGAGGGGGTAAGATCAATTTCAGCGATTGCGCATGACCGTGCATCGGGAATTTCTCGGTAATAAGCACACCCTCATGCCGTATGCCGCTGCCACCAAACGCCTTGTCATCAGAGGAGAGAACCTCCTCCCACACGCCATGCTGCGGCACACCGATGCGGAAATCCTCACGCGTAACGGGTGTGAAATTAATCACCACCACGGTTTCCCTGCCCCGCTTGTCGATGCGGCGATAGGAGATTACACTCTGGTCACAGTTGTCTGCATCTATCCAGGAAAAGCCCTCCCAGCCGCCGTCCTGCTCATAGAGCGCGGGGGTTTTGAGATAGAGCGCGTTGACCGCCGCCACGTAATGCTGGAATGCAGCGTGCATCGGATAGTCAAGCAAAAACCACTCTAACTCATTTTCATAGTCCCATTCGCGAAACTGACCGAACTCCGAGCCCATGAAGAAAAGCTTTTTGCCGGGGTGCGTCATCATATACGCATAATGCGCACGCGCGCCCGCAAACTTCATTTCATAGCTGCCGGGATTGCGGTCGAGGAAGGATTTTTTACCATGCACCACCTCGTCATGCGAAATCGGCAGCAAATATTTTTCGCTGAAGGCATAGGTCAATGAGAAGGTCAGCTTTCCATGGCTGTATTTGCGGTAAATCGGGTCGGTTTCGGCATACGCCAGCGTGTCGTTCATCCACCCCATATTCCATTTGAGGTGGAAGCCAAGACCGCCGTTTTCCAGCGTGGTCAGATTGCCCCAGGCGGTTGACTCCTCGGCAATCATCAAAAGGTCCGGGAAAGCGCCGCGCATATGCGCATTCAGCTTGCGGAAAAAGGCAATTGCCTCCAGATTTCTGTTGTCGCCGTACGCATTCGGCACCCACTCGCCGGGCTCACGGTCATAGTCAAGATAGAGCATTGATGCCACGGCATCGACACGCAAGCCGTCAATGTGGTAAAGCTCCGCCCAATAGGTTGCGCTTGAGATGAGGAAGCTCTGCACCTCCTCACGCCCCACGTCGAAGCAGCGTGTGCCCCAACCGCGGTGCTCCTGCCTGTCCTTACCCTGATACTCGTAAAGCGGCTCGCCGTCAAACTCGTAAAGCCCCTGCGCGTCCTTGGGAAAATGGGCAGGCACCCAATCGAAAATCACACCAATGCCCGCCTCGTGCATCGCATCAACAAAGCCCATCAGCTCGTGCGGATTGCCATACCTTGAGGTCGGCGCAAAATAACCGGTTACCTGATACCCCCAGGAGCCGTCATAGGGGTGCTCCATGACAGGCAGCAGCTCCACGTGCGTGTAGCCCATGGCCTTGACATAGGGGGCAAGCTCGCGGGCAAGCTCGGTATAAGTAAAATAACTGCCGTCCCGGTGCTTGCGCCAGGAGCCGAGGTGTACCTCGTAAATATTCATCGCGCGGCTGTCAACGGGCTTGGACGATTCGCGCTTGCGGTAGCGAAGCCATGCGGCATCACGCCACACGTACCCGTCAACGTCAAAATAAATTGAGGCGGTTTCAGGATACTGCCCTGCCATTGTGCCGTAAGGGTCAGCCTTATAAATCTCACCGTGCGGGGTATGCATTTTGAATTTGTAAAGACTGCCCTCCCCGAAGCGGTCGGCGGAAACAAAGCCCTCAAACACACCGCCCTCCGTGACACGTGCCATGGGTGTGTCCTCGCCCCAATCATTGAAGTCACCTACAACGAATACGGCAAGGGCGTGCGGTGCCCATACACGAAAAACATAGCCGCCCTCCGTCCTATGCACACCAAGATAACGGTAGGCGTAATAGTTTGTCCCCTGATGAAACAAATAGGGCGCCAGCTGCTCTCGCTTCTCCATAAGCTCACCTCTTTTCCATTACTAAAGCCATGCACACGCGTGTGCACGATTATAACTTATAATTATTATACACCCAATATTAACAGATTGCAAGTATTTTTATCCTGAAAACTTCTGCTTTTTCTGCATATTTTCGGCGTTTTTCGATATTTTCCCTCTTTTTTATACAGCAAAAAAATCCCTCGCGTCTCGGGATTGACATTGCAAATTTATTCTGTTATAATTATATTTTGAGGATATCTCAAAATATGATGACCCTCGCAGAGAAAGGAGCGCGCAAGTGGAACAGTATCTGACAAGCATCAGGGGCAACCAAGCGCTCCGCGAAAGACTCGGCGAGGAGCTGCGCAGCGGACTTTTTCCCCACGCCCATATCATTGAGGGGGCCTCGGGCTTCGGCAAGCATCTGCTTGCCACGGAAATTGCCATGTCACTCGCCTGCGAAAGCCGCACAAAGGCGGGCACGCCCCTGCCATGCGGCACCTGTCGCAATTGCAGGCGCATCAAACGGGGAAACTGCCCCGATATCATCACCGTGAGCAAGGGCGAACGCGCAACCATGGGTGTTGAAACAATTCGCACGCTGCGCGAAGGACTTGCCACCGTACCCAATGACCTCGACGTCAAGATTTACATCATCGAAGATGCGCATACCATGACAGTACAGGCGCAAAATGCGCTGCTCCTCACGCTCGAGGAGCCACCGTCCTTCGTGGTCTTTCTGCTCCTCGCCGAGGATAGCGGCGCACTGCTTGAAACCGTGCGTTCCCGCGCGCCCACACATCGCTTACAGCCGATTGACCGCGAGACGATGCGGGATTTTCTCCTGACTGACACCGCTGCACGCGCTGCAGGTGCCGCAGGACTTGCCACCGAGCGCCCCGCAGAATTTGAGGCACTCCTCTCCCTTGCCGCCGGCTCCATCGGCAAGGCGCTCCTTTTATTGGACGGAGAAAAACGCGCACCGCTGATTGAGCGCATCTCACGTGTGTCGGAGCTGGTCAACTGCCTGCTTGACCGCAAGGCGCCCGACCGTCTGCTCCTCGCGCTGCAAGCCCTCGGCACCGCGCGCGATGCCGTGCATGCCGATTTATCCATGCTGCAGCTTGCCCTGCGTGACCTGCTGCTCCTCGGTCGCACGGAGCAAGCAGCCCTACTCTTTTATACCGATACGGACGCCGCCGCAGAGCTTGCGACACGCTTTACGGGCGCCGGGATTTTTGCACTGAGTGCAGCTGTCGACAGCGCTTTGGAGGCGCTTGCCGCCAATGCCAATGTGCGCCTGACAATTATCAACCTTTTCAACCAACTTTGCACCTCATAAAACGGAGTTTCTATGGAAAAGAAAAATAAACATTTTGGAAAAAAAGAAGGCGAGCCTCGCATTTCGGTTCGTCCCGGCAACTTTATTGTTCCCGGCGAGCAGCCGACGCCGCCTGCCACATCACAGCAGAGCGCTGAACGCAGCACCGCCCCCGCAGGTGGTGAGGCGGCCAAGCGCCAGGGCAGACACCGCAACCGCAGACGTGGTCACGGTGGACACAAGCCGCAGCAGCACGGAGCACCCACACCCGAGGTGCGCACCGAGCCTGCCCGCACACAAGAGCCCCGCCCAAGCCGTCCACAGGAGGGCGGCAAGCACACACGCCGTGACCGCGACCGCCGCGACCGCCGTCCGCAGGAAGGCACGCCGCGTACCGAAGCACCCGCTATTTCACCCACCCTGCAGCACGAGCTTGATTTGCAATTCACCGATGCCCCCACACTTGGCTCCTTCTCCCCTGTGAGAGATGCCGAGCGCCGCATGGCGGGGAGCGCGGTGGACACCAAGGAGTTTGAGGTCGACATCGCCACTGCTGCTTATCTGATTGACGACGTCCCCTGTGGATTCCCCGCACCCGACGGCAAGTCGGTAGAGGTCGTGGGTGTCCGCTTCCGTCGGGCAGGTAAGATATATTTCTTTGACCCGGGCAAGGAGCGCTTCAAGCTTGGTGAAACTGCAATCGTTGATACCGCACGCGGCCCCGAATTCGGTGAGATTGCGCTCATCAATCGCAAAATGGCCGAAAAATACATCATACAGCCTCTGCGCGCCGTGCTCCGCCGCGCCACCCCCGAGGATATTGCGCACGATGCGGAGAACCGCAAAAAGGAGGCAGAGGCACTCATCGTTTGCGCCGAAAAAATTGCCGCACACAAGCTTGAGATGCATCTGGTTGATGCGCAGTATACCTTTGACAATTCCAAGCTGCTCTTCTATTTCACCTCGGAGGGGCGTGTGGATTTCCGTGAGCTGGTCCGCGACCTTGCCGGTGTTTTCCGCACCCGTATCGAGCTTCGCCAGATTGGTATCCGCGATGAATCTCGTCTGATTGGCGGTCTTGGCATGTGCGGCAGACCCTTCTGCTGCTCCACCTTCCTTTCCGATTTTGGGCAGGTATCCGTGAAAATGGCAAAGGAGCAGGGGCTTTCCATTAACACCTCAAAAATCTCGGGCTGCTGCGGCAGACTGATGTGCTGCCTGCGCTACGAGCACGAGAGCTATGCTGCCGAAATCGCCCTGACCCCCAAGAAGGACGCACGCGTGGAGACCCCCGACGGCCCCGGTACTGTCGTAGAAGCCGCACCGCTTTCGGGTATGGTTAAGGTTCGTCTTGACAGCGCACCCGAGGCAGCGCCCACCCCCTATCACCGCGACACCGTCACCGTGCTTGACAAAAAGCCCACCCGGGCAGACAGCGCGGAAACGCCCCAAGATGAGGGCTGATTTCACCCAAAATCGCTTGCCTTTTGGCGTTTGCTGACGGAAACGGCAGAAATTTATTTTTCCCTTTTTGAAAAAAACTGTTGCTTTTTCTGAAAAATATGCTACAATGATAGAGCAACATTGTATTAATTCTATATGGAGGTACATCACAATGGCTTACAAAATTACCGACGCTTGCATTTCCTGCGGCGCTTGCCAGCCCGAATGCCCCGTTGAGGCTATCAAAGAGGGCGCAGACAAGTACGAGATTGACGCTGACGCTTGCATCGAGTGCGGTGCTTGCGAGGGTGTTTGCCCTGTTGGCGCTCCCCAGGCTGAGTAATCTTTACTCCGCATAGCTGCATGCAACCAAAGAAAAGCCTGATTTTCAAGCTTGAAAATCAGGCTTTTTCGATAACCCGAAATGAGGTTTTTTATGAATGTTACCCTTGCCGCAGATGAGCGGCTCTGTGAAATAAATGAAAAGCTGAGGCTGATTCAAAAGCAAGATGCACTTGCCTTTGGCACAGATGCCTACCTTCTGTTTGCATTCCTGCGCCCCGCGCCACGTGCGCGCGCATTGGAGCTTGGCTGCGGAAATGGCGTCATTTCGCTGTTAGCCGCCACACGTGACAGGTTTTCTCGGATTGATGCCGCAGAAATTCAGACGGAAATGGCAGCCCTGACCGTACGAAATGTAGCCTTGAACGGTCTTGCCGAAAAAATCACCGTGCATCACGCGGATATCCGTGCACTGAACTCTGCCAACCTGGGCGGCGAGATTGATGTCGTATTTGCCAATCCCCCGTATATGCGTACCGACAGCGGCGCTGCCTCACCTCGCACCGCACTGCAGATTGCAAGACACGAGTGCGAGGGCGGCATTAAGGAATTTGCCGCTGCCGCAGCAAGATGCCTGAAATTCGGTGGGCTTTTCTACACCGTCTACCGTCCCGACCGCCTGGAGAGCCTGCTTGCAGCGCTGAAGGAAGCAGGGCTTGCCCCCAAGCGTATGCTCTTTGTGCACGACCACCCCGATGCCGCCCCCAGCATGGTGCTGACCGAGGCAAAGAAGGGCGCCGCCGAGGGACTAAAAATCCTACCACCCTTGTTTTTGCATACCGTTTCGGGAGATACAACGCTTTCCCCACGTGCCAGACGTATCTACGACACAGGGTTTATTACGTAAAAATTTCACGCCAATCCCGTAAAATCCACAATTCCCTCATAAATCCCCTGCGCAAACAACTGAGGGTTTTCATTCATCAACCTTGCATCGCGGGCATTGCTGATAAATCCAAGCTCAAGCAGAATTGCAGGCATCGCCGTGCGCTTCAGCACATAGAGCGAGGGCCTCGCAAACACACCGCGATTATTTAGCCCCGTTGCCGCCTGTAATTCGCGTAAAATATCCTCAGCAAGAGCTGCCGACACATCACCAAGCGAAAACACAAAGGCCTCACTGCCTGTTGCCGCCGCTAATTCTGAAGCGTTGGTGTGCAGGCTCAAAAAATAATCCGCACCCCACTCATTTGCATCAGTCGTGCGCACGCGTAAGCTTGATGCATTTGAATTGCCCAACTGCGTTTCTGCCGTCGGTCGTGACAGGCGCACCTCATAATTGCCGCTCCTGCGAAGGAGCGTGGCAAGCTCCTGCCCGATACGATATACAATATTTTGCTCACGCAAGCCATTCCCCTCTGCCCCCGCATTGGGATTGACAGGATTATGTCCTTGATCAATATATATTTTGATTGCCATACCGCGCCCCCTATCAAACTCTTTCACAATTATGCTATGCGCGTCCGGCGTCTGACGCCACGATAAAAGGAGATTCTCATGCAGCAGACCGAAAAAAATCAGATAGAGCAAGGCACCCTTTACCTGGTTGCTACCCCCATCGGCAACCTTGCCGATTTGTCGGAACGTGCCAAAAAGGTACTGAATGGAGTGGATTTTATTGCCGCAGAGGACACCCGCAATACGGCAAGGCTACTTGCAGCCTTTGAGATTTCAAAGCCACTCCTCTCCTATCACGACCATAACCGCCGCGAGCGCGGTCCCGAAATTGTTGCCCGCTTACAGGCGGGCGAGGCCTGTGCGCTGGTGACCGATGCGGGTATGCCCGCAATCAGCGACCCCGGCGAGGACCTTGTAAAGCTCTGCGCCGAGGCGGGCGTGCCCGTTACTGCTGTGCCCGGCCCCTCGGCAGGCATTACCGCGCTTGCCCTCTCCGGCCTGCCCACAGCGCGCTTTTGCTTCGAGGGCTTTTTGCCCCGCGAAAAAAAGGAGCGCCGCGCGCATCTTTCCACCCTGGCAGGTGAGCAACGCACAATGATTTTCCACGAGGCACCCCACCGTCTGCGCGAAACCCTTGCCGCACTTGCCGAGGCATTCGGCGAGGCACGCGATATTGCACTCTGCCGTGAGCTTACCAAGCGCAACGAGGAGATTCTCAGGACCACCCTAAGCGGTGCAATCACGCATTACACCGAAACCGAGCCACGCGGCGAATACGTGCTTATCGTAGCAGGCACAGCTGAGGCCCCCGCCGCAGCATCGGAAAATCCGCTGTTATCACTTCCCCCCGAGGCGCACGTTGCATATTATGAAAAGCAAGGCATGGCACGCATGAATGCCATTAAACAGGCGGCACGCGACCGCGGCATGGCGAAAAATGAGCTTTACCGTCTGCTTCACCGATAAAAAATTCAACGAAACCCCTTGATTTTTAAGGGGGCTTGTGTTAAAATCTTTTATTATATTCACTTATTCCCACGCACAAAGGAGAATTTACCATGGAAAAACGTAAAGTTGGCGTCATTGGCGCAACCGGTATGGTTGGCCAGCGTTTCCTCACGCTGCTTGATAACCACCCCTATTTTGAGGTTACGGCACTTGCCGCCTCTGCTCGCTCCGCGGGCAAGACCTACCGCGAGGCAGTTGGCAGCCGTTGGAAGCTGAAAACGCCCATGCCCGAAAAATTCGGTGATATGCCGGTACACGATGCGGCAAACATCGAGGAGATGAAGGCACTTTGCGACGTGGTTTTCTGCGCCGTAGACATGAAAAAGGAGGATATCCGCGCACTGGAGGACGCCTACGCAAAGGCAGAAATCCCCGTAGTATCCAACAACTCCGCACACCGCTGGACACCAGACGTGCCTATGGTGATTCCCGAAATTAACGATAGCCACCTTGCAGTGATTGAGGCGCAGAGAAAACGCCTTGGCACCAAGCGCGGCTTTGTTGCAGTCAAGCCCAACTGCTCGATTCAGTCCTATGTACCCGCCCTCACCGCTCTGCTTGAGTTTGAGCCCTACGAGGTTGTTGCCACCACCTACCAGGCAATCTCCGGCGCAGGCAAAACCTTCAACGAGTGGCCTGAGATGATTGACAACGTCATTCCCTACATCGGTGGCGAGGAGGAGAAGAGCGAGCAGGAGCCCCTCCGCGTCTGGGGTAAGGTCGAGGACGGTCAGATTGTCAAGGCAGAGGGTATCACCATTACCACCCAATGCATTCGCGTGCCCGTTACCGACGGTCACACCGCGGCAGTCTTTGTAAAATTCCGCAAGAAGCCTACCCGTGAGCAGATTCTTGCCGCTTGGAAAAACTTCAAGGGCAAGCCCCAGGAGCTCTCACTCCCCCACGCACCCGCACAGTTCATCACCTACATGGAGGAGGATAACCGTCCCCAGGCCGCACTTGACCGCGACATTTACGGCGGCATGGGCGTGACCGTAGGCAGACTGCGCGAGGATAGCCTTTACGACTACAAGTTTGTCGGCCTTTCCCACAACACCCTGCGCGGTGCCGCAGGCGGCGCTGTGCTGATTGCAGAGCTGCTGCATAAGCAGGGTTACTTTGACTAATCCAACTCAAAAGCAAAAATAAAAGAAGCCCCGTAACGGGGCTTCTTTTATTTGATTTGAACTGTCATACGCTGCATTCTCTCCATGGCGGCACGAAAAACCGTTTTATCGTTTTCGTGCGTCAGGCAGCCCTCGGCCTCTTCAAGCGGCACCCACTCAACCTCGGCAATTTCCCCCTCGCGTGCCTGAATATCAGCACTGGTGGTAAAGGCAAGAAAATAAACAACCTCCTTCATAATCCCGGGGGAAGGGCTATAACTGACGGTCGAGCGAAAATCCGACACAATCGCGATACGGGAGGAGGTTTCCTCCATTACCTCGCGCAGTGCGGTAGCATACTCGGTTTCACCCGCCTCCATGTGTCCCTTCGGGAAGGAGCGGTGACCGCCTGCCTTATGGCGAATCATCAGTATAAAATATTTCTCTTTTTCGCGGCGCACCACCAGTGCGCCGCAAGATTTTTCCCACGTCATTCTGAAACCTCCAACCAGCAAAGACCGTGCCTACTGCGCGATCTCCTCCATAACAAAGGCCTCAAGAACATCGCCAACCTTGATATCGTTAAAGCGGTCAAGTGCAATACCGCACTCGTAGCCGTCTGCAACCTCCTTCACGTCGTCCTTAAAGCGGCGCAGCGATGCAATTTTATCTTCAAAGATGACGATGCCGTCACGGACAACACGAATCTGCGCCTGACGGGTAATCTTACCGTCCTGCACATACGAGCCTGCAATAAAGCCAACGTTCGGCACGTGAATGGTCTGACGAACCTCAGCGTGACCGATAACGTTCTCGCGGAACTTGGGTGCAAGCATACCCTTCATAGCCGCCTCAATCTCCTCGATGCACTCGTAGATGATGCGGTAGGTGCGAATATCAACCTTCTGACGCTCGGCAGAATCAATCGCCGCCTTATCGGGACGGACGTTAAAGCCAACGATAATGGCATTCGATGCGGCTGCAAGCATAACGTCACCCTCGATGATACCACCGACGGCAGCGTGAATAACACGCACCTTGACCTCCTCACCGGAGAGCTTTTCAAGCGACTGCTTGACTGCCTCGGCAGAGCCTGCAACGTCTGCCTTTACAATGATATTGAGCTCCTTGACACCCTCGGAAATCTGTGCGAACAAATCGTTGAGGTTTGCACGCGCGTTGGCACGGAAGGTTTCCTCCTTTGCTCTGTCGCGACGCTGATCAGCAAGGGTTCTTGCCATGCGCTCGTCTTCAACAGCCGCAAACTCGTCACCTGCCTCGGGAACCTCGGCAAGACCTACAATCTCAACAGGAACGGAGGGGCCTGCCTCCTTAACGGTTCTGCCATTGTGGTCGCACATAGTACGCACGCGACCGACTGCAGTGCCTGCAATCACAATATCGCCATTGTGCAGCGTACCGTTCTGTACCAGCACGGTGGCAACAGGGCCGCGTCCGCGGTCAAGCTTGGACTCAATAATAATACCCTTGGCACGGCGGTCAGGATTTGCTTTCAGCTCCTTCATATCCGCAACAAGCAGTACGTTTTCAAGCAGGGTGTCAATGCCCTCTCGCTTCAGCGCGGAAATCGGCACGCAGATAATGTCACCGCCCCATTCCTCAGGAACAAGGTCGTACTTCGTAAGCTCCTGCTTAATGGCATCGGGGTTTGCACCCGGCTTATCCATCTTATTAATCGCAACAATGATATCAATTTCAGCGGCTTTGGCGTGATTGATTGCCTCAACAGTCTGGGGCATAATGCCATCATCTGCTGCAACAACCAGAATTGCAATATCAGTTGCCTTTGCGCCGCGGGCACGCATTGCGGTAAACGCCTCGTGACCGGGGGTATCAAGGAAGGTCAGGTCGCGACCGTCAACCTTAACGCGGTATGCACCGATGTGCTGGGTAATACCGCCCGCCTCGCCTGCCGTCACATTGGTGTGACGAATGGCGTCAAGCAGAGAGGTCTTACCGTGGTCAACGTGACCCATAACACAAACAACGGGTGCGCGGTCCATCAGGTCCTCTGCAGCGTCCTCGCTATCATCAAAAAGCTTCTCCTCGATACTGACAACGACCTCCTTGGTTGCCTCAACACCAAGCTCGGAGGCAATCAGGAAAGCAGTATCAAAATCAATGGTCTGGTTAAGGGTAACCATCATACCCATCATCATCAGCTTCTTGACAACCTCAGCAGGCGCAATCTTCATGCGCGAGGCAAATTCGCTGACGGTAATTTCCTCGGGGATTGTGACGTGCAGCGCCTGCTTGGTGGCAGGAGCTGCTGCCTTCTTGGCAGCGCCCTTCTTGCCGGAGGTATAGGCGTGCGTGCCAACCTGCTTTTTCACACGCTGATTGCCGCCGCGCGTATCACGGACTGCATCAGGTACAAAGGTATCAAGACGCTCATCGTATTTAGAAAGGTCTACGCTCGTGCCGCGCATATCCACGACGCGCGTGCCGCGTGCCTTGGCAGAAGCCTCGGTTCCCTTGGGGGTCTGTGCGCGGGTGATAACCTGCGGACGGAACTGCTCGCGCACAACGCGACCGCCCTCGTCCTTATCTGCACCGGGACGGAATCCACCGTTCTGACGGGGCTGCTGCGGCTTGCCACCGCGGTTATCGGGACGCGCGGGCGTACCGAAGGAGGGACGCACGTTACCCTGCGCAAATGCACCGCCACGGGGCGGGAAATCTGCGCGAGGCGCGCGGTCTGCGGGACGGTCTGCAACAGGACGCGCGGGCTGCTGCGCCGCAGGGCGTGCAGGCTGTGCCTGACGTGCGGGCTGCGCCTGACGTGCAGGTGCTGCGGGACGAGAGCCAATGGTATCACGCAGGTTCTGCGGAATATTATAGGTGCGGGGGGTAGCCTTCTGCGGCGCCGCAGGCTCCTCTGCCTTCTTGGCAGGCGTTTCTGCGGGTGCCGTTTCTTTGGAAGCGGGGGGCTCTGCTGTTGCCGTCTTCGGTGCGGACTTCACCTCGGGCGCTGCTTTTTTCTCTTCTACGGGTGCGACAGGCGCTTCGGTCTTCTTTTCGGGCGCTGCCTCAGCCTTCTGTTGAGGGGCGGGCTCTGCTTTGGGCGCAGGTGCCACCGTAGGGATATAGGTATCACCAAAGAGATAATCATCAATATTTTTAATCTGCTTGGCGCGGGTGAGCGCGTCAAAAATGACGTCAAACTCCTTTGCGTCCAAGGTTTTCTGCGTGGTCTTACATTCCATACCGCGCGCGGTCATCAATTCTGTAATCTGTTTACTCTTGATGCCGAGATCCTTTGCTAAGCTTGTTACCTTAAATGCCATAGTTCCTCCTTGTCTTCCGCAGTCCGTGCGGAACACTCTTCCAAAGTTTAGGTTCTTGTGGCGTCACGCCGTGGGGCGGACGATTACTGTTCTTCCTTTTGATAAAGCGCGCTGATTGCGCGCGCCAAATTCGGCTCACTGACCAGGACGGCAGCCACGCTGCCGTCCTGCTTACCCACCGCCCCTGCCAGCGCGCCGCAATCAAGCGAAAGCTCAATTGCCGTAACGCCGTAATAAGCGGTGCGGTCAACAATGCGTTTTTTGGTTGCAGCAGAGGCATCTGCCGCAAAAAGCACAACCACAGGGGTGATTTTTTTGCTGCCTGTACGCTTTTTCAGCGCCTCGCAGCAAAGCGGTACACCGACCGTCACGCGCCCGGCACGTGCGGCGAGGCCAAGATAGGCAAGCGCCTTTTTCTCATTCTCCCTCATGCTGACGGAGCTCCTCGTGCATCGCGGCATAGACCTCTGCGGGGATTTCGCAGGCAAGGTTTTTGGCAAGCCTGCCGTTTTTCTCCGCTTTTTTCAGGCAAGCGGCACTCTTACAAATATACGCACCACGCCCCGATTTTTTGCCGCCAAAATCAAGCGACACCGTACCGTCAGGGGCACGCACCACGCGCAAAAGCGCAGCCTTGGGGAAATGTCCGTTGCAGCCAAGGCATTGACGCTCCGGAATCTTTTTTGCCTTTTTTTCCATTTCTTATACCATTTGGGGGCTTATTCAGCCTTGATATCAATCTTAAAGCCAGTCAAACGGGCTGCAAGACGCGCATTGAGGCCCTCTCTGCCAATGGCAAGAGAAAGTTGGTCGGGCTCAACAAGCACACGGCAAGCGCGCTCACCGGTCAGCTCAACAGACAGCACGCGGGCGGGAGCCAGTGCCGCTGCGATAAACTCCTCGGGCACCTCGCTGTACGGAATAATGTCAATCTTTTCGCCGCGAAGCTCATCAACGATACCGCCGATACGCATACCGCGGTTACCGATGCAGGCGCCAATGGGGTCAACGTCCTCATCACGGGAGCAAACAGCAACCTTGCTGCGCACACCTGCCTCACGGGAAACAGCCTTCACCATCACGACACCGTCCTGAATCTCGGGAATCTCAAGCTCAAAAAGGCGGCGAACCAAGCCGGAATGCGAGCGAGAAAGTGTAACCAGAGGACCGTGAGCCTCCTTATTCACCTCGGTAACAAAGACCTTGACGCGGTCACCGACAAGGAAGTCCTCGCCGGGAATCTGCTCACCCTTCAGAAGGACGGCACGACCGGTACCTGTCTCAACCACAACATTGCCGTTGACAGGGTCAATCTTGCTGACAGTTGCGGTGATGATTTCCTCGCGCTGATTCTCGTAAGCCTCCTGCATCACGCGGCGCTCACCCTCGCGAATTGCCTGAATGATAACAGACTTTGCCGCTGCCGCAGACAAACGGCGGAAATGCTCGGGCTTCACTCTGATTTCAATCAGCTTACCCAGCGTGTGACGCTTGTTAAGTGCCTTCGCATCTTCAAGAGAAATTTCGGTCTCGGGGTCGGTTACCTCCGCCACAACGGTCTTCTGCTGGAATACACGGACGTCGTCCTTGTCAAAATCAAACAGAATACGTACCTGTGCGCCCGCGCCATACTCCTTATGGTAAGCGGAAACGAGGGCTGCCTCGATTTTCTCCAACATGTAGGCCTTCGGGATACCCTTCTCCTTTTCAAGAAGGTCGAGTGCGTTCAGAAACGACTCCCTGCTGCTTTTCGTGCTCATGGCTTTTTCCTTTCGTGCTTATATCGTTACTTTTCTATTTTCAGAATTCAAAAACGGTAGAAATTTTTGCAATAGCGTTTCTCGCAAACGCCTGCTCGGTGCCGTCAACATCGACAACCACGCACCCTGCCTCATCACGCCCTGCAAGGATACCGCGCAGCGTCTTTTGCCCATGAACGGGAGCGAAAAACCGCAATTCCACCAACTCCCCAACCGAGGCATCAATGTGCGCATCTGTGCGCAGGTCGCGCTCAATGCCGGGGGAGCTGACCTCAAGGTCATAGGCAGTGTCAATGGGGTCTGCCTCATCAAGCACGGGGTCAATGGCGCGATGCATACGCTCGCAGTCATCAATGGTGATGCCGTCCTCGTGGTCAATGGTCACACGCAGAATACGGCGCGCGCCCTCCTTGACAAATTCAACGTCCCAGAGCATAAGGCCCAGTTCCTCTGCCACGGGAGCAACAAGCTCCTGTACCGTTTCGGCAATATTTTTAGCTGCCATAGCCTCTCCTCCTTTGTGACTTTCAAGAGAGAAATAATAAAAGCAGGCCTTGAAACCTGCTCCCTCACTCTATCATTCTGCAGGTAGTATACCACACTTTTTCCCATTTTGCAATAGGAGTTGTAAATTTTTTTGCGTTTTTTCCGAAAGTATACAACTTTGAAGGCGTGTTTCTCCTTTTATTTTCTTTTTTTCACAAATCCTTCATACAACCTGTTTACAATCATCATTTTGTATGTTATAATATTAAATTAGATAATTAGTTTTTTGCAGGAGGAACCGACCATGAACGGCACCACACTGAGTAAAACCGAGCTTGCCGCGTGGCGTAGCCTTCTGGCGCGCCCCGACGGCAAGGGGCTTTTGTTCTCCGCAGGCATTTATCTGCTTGCCTCCCTCGCATTTCCCTTTGCGAGCATCACCGCACTGTGCGGCCTGTTTATCGCAGCCTGCATCGTCCTTTTGCTGACAAGAACGCATTCCTTCCCGACGTTGCTTGCGCCCGGCATTCCCGCGCTGGTTCTCTTCACCTTCTCGGGCTCGGTATCCCTGCCCGCCGTCTTTTTTGCCATCATCTTCGGCGGTGCTGCCGGTGCCATTCTTCTTTCGTCCGCGCGCAACGTGCGTGATGTGCTGCCAATGCTCGCCCTGCCCCCGCTGTCATTTTTTGCCGCATGGCTCATCAGTGGCAATCCGCTCATAGGGCTGCTTACGCTCATACCGCTGCCCGTTGCGTTGGTTGGTACATTCTGCGTACGCCGCTGCAAATCCTTCTGCGGTGCGATTGCTGCCATCGGCGCCACGCTGCTCGCCGTGCTGCTTGCTGTCCTGTTGATTACAATCGCCGCCATAAACCCCGCCAACCTTGACCTTGCCGCCCATCTCCCCGAACTGATTTCACTCCTTGAGGAAACAGTGCTGAAGGCAGTGAACGAAATGGCTGCTCTTTACCCCGAAATGGCAATCACCACGGTCTTTACACCCACCATGATTCACAATATGATTGCGCTGATGATTAACCTCTCCCCGGGCATCATCACGGCGCTGACCCTGATTGTCGCTTATTTCGTCTGGCGCATGCTCTGCACGCTGCTTGTCGCACTCGGTATGCTCCCCCGCCTCCCCCGCGTCTTCGTCACACCACTGCCAAGCCCAGTTTCCGCCATTCTCTTTATCCTAGCCTTTCTCGTTTCCTTTTTTGCAGGCTCCGCCTACACGCAGGTCGGTGCCGTTGCAGAAAACTTCACCCTGATTCTGACCCCTCTGTTTTCCCTGATTGGCTTTGGTGTATTCTTCAGTCGCCAGACAAAGCGCTCCTGCCTGTCGGTGCTGCTGCTCATTGGCCTTGCCTATCTGCTTTTCAACAATCCCCCTCTGGCGCTTACCCTGGCCGCCCTGTATGGCGCGATTCACTCGTTGATTGTCACCCATCGAGGTGCCAAAAACACAAACAGTAAAGGAGAACCGTAATGCTCAAGCAATCCGAGAACCGTCAGCGCACAGGCTCCGCGATCCCGATGATCGTGCTGCTATTGCTCGGTCTTTTGTTCTTCGGCGTCTTCGCGCTGGTTACACACATCGCTCCCGAAGGAGCAATCACGACGAAAATTACCCTGATTTTCCTCGGCGCCTATCTACTTTTCAGCCTGACGGCGGGTCTTTTCTTCCTGCTGAAGGAGCGCAAGCAGCGCCGTGAGGAAATCATTTTTGAAACCCTCAACACCAAAATGCACAATATGTTCAAATACGCCGTTGGCCTTCCCTACGCCATTGCCGATGAGCAGGGACGCGTCCGCGTGGTGAACAGTGCACTCCAAATCATACTTGATGCAGAGGACCCCTTCTACCGCGGCAGCATCGTTGATTTTTGCGGCGGCGTCAGTCTGCAGGACATTATCCGCGTCGGACAGAAGGGCGCAGACCACCGCACTCCCCTCGGCAAGCTCACCATAACAACAGTAGAGTCAGACAACGATGCAATCCCAGCAGACACCCTACCCGAAAGCAGCATTGACGGCGCTGTGGTGCGCCTGCCCGACGGCGGCCGCTACGTTGCGCGCGCATACGAAATGCGCCTGAACGACCGCACCAATTATCTTGTCACCTTCACCGATGCTTCGGAGCTGCTTGACCTGCGCGAGAAAATGGAGCGCGATATGCCTGCGGTTGCCTATATTGATGTTGACAACTTAGAGGAGCTTACCCAGTACACGCACGCCAACTACCGTGACGCATCGCGCAAGGTGGACGATATTCTCATCAGCTTTGCCGCCGATATGAACGGCTTCCTGCGCGAATATGAGCGCGACCGCTATATCATGCTTTTTTCTCAGGAAAAGCTTCGCCTTTGCGAGGAGGACCGCTTCAGCGCCCTGCTTGACCGCATTCGCGATATCCGCCTGGGTGAATACGGTATCCCCGTCACTGTTTCTGTCGGCATTTCACTGGACGACTGCTCCATGGCAGAGCGTGCCAAGGAGGCAAGCTCCGCACTTGATATGGCGCTCCAGCGCGGTGGCGACCAGGTGGCGGTGCGCCGTCCTGAGGGCATTCGCTACTACGGCGGTCAGACCAGACCCTTCCAGCGCCGCACCAAGGTGCAGTCGCGCGTGGTGGCAAGCTATCTGCTCACCAAGATTTCCGAGGCAGACAACCTGCTCATTATGGGTCACAAAAATCCTGACTTTGACTCGATTGGCTCCTCGATTGGTATTGCGCAGCTCGGTCTGCTGGCAGGTATTCCCACCCGCATTATTATGGACCTTGACAACCCCAATTTCCGCATTGCAACCGAGCGTCTGATTACAACCTCCCCCTACCGCGAGATGTTTATTTCGGGCCATAAGGGTCTTGACCTTGTCCGCTCGGGCACCCTGCTTATCATCACCGACGCCAACAACCTGCGCATCATTGAATCCCGCGAGGTTGCCGACAGCGTCCGCCAGGTATCGGGCAAAATTGCCATTATCGACCACCACCGTCAGGCAGGTGAATACGACTTTGAGCCTGTCGTCAACTATATTGACGCCAGTGCAAGCTCTGCCTCCGAGCTGGTGACCGAGATGCTGGAGCAGAGCGACACGGGCAGCGACGGCGACAACTCCCTTGTCTCCGATGAGGTTGCCAGCATTATCCTCTCCGGTATTATGCTTGACACGAACGGATTTACCCGCAACACGGGTAGCCGTACGCTGGACGCCGCACGCTACCTTTTTGGTCGCGGCGCAAACGCAGAATATGCACACACCTTCTTCAATCAGGATTACACCGATTACGTGTCCGAGCGCAGCTTTTCGGGCTGTACGCTGCTGCATGACGGTAAGGTCGGCCTGACCTGGAGCCAGGGCACAGGCAGAGGCGCAGACGACCGCGTGGCGGCCGCCAAGGAGGCCGACAGGCTGCTGCTTGTCAAGGGCGTGCACGCCTCCTTCTCCCTCGTTCTTATTGACAACGTGGTTCACATTTCGGGACGCTCGGACGGCTCGATTAACGTACAGCTGATTCTTGAACGCCTTGGTGGCGGCGGCCGCTTTGACTCGGCAGGCACAGCGCTCTCAGGCGTTTCGCTTGAGGCCGCGGTCGAGGATTTGAAGAACGCAATCAACGCATATTTCGAAGAACTTGAAGACACCCACCGCGGCACCTGATGCCGCGTCAACGTAAGCGACACACGAAAGGAACATGATCATGAAAGTTATTCTCACACAAGATGTTAAGGGCCAGGGCAAAAAGGACCAGCTGATTGAGGTATCCGACGGATACGCACGCAACTTCCTTCTCCCCCGCAAGCTGGCCATTCCCGCAGATAATCAGTCTATGACCGAGCTCAAGAACAAGGAGGCCTCCCGCCAGCACAAGATTGATACCGAGCGCGCTGCCGCACAGGAAATTGCCAGGAAGCTCACCGCCATTGTTGTCAAGATCAAGGTTGGCAGCAGTGCGGACGGACGCCTTTACGGCTCTGTTACCACCAAGGAAATTGCCGAGCGTCTGGAAAAGGACTTTGGCATCACGGTTGACAAGCGCAAGATTACCCTCTCTGACCCCATCAAGGCATACGGCAGCTATACGCTTGACGTCCGCCTTTACACCGATGTGGCAGGCAAAATCAACGTTGTAGTCGCAGAGCAGTGAGGCGGGTTATGGCAGATATGATGCATAAGGATAGCGAGCTTTTACGCAGAATGCCCTGCTCGATTTCGGCAGAGCGTGCGCTGCTTGGCTCTATCCTGTTTGACCCCAATGCAATCACCGAAATTGCCGGCAACATCGGCGCCGATGATTTTTACGTACAGGAGCACAAGCAAATCTACCTTGCCATGCGCGAGCTGTTTGACGCAAGCCAGGAGATTGACCCTGTCACACTGATTGATGCCCTGGTACACAAGGGCGTATATGAAAAATCAGGCGGAGAGGATTATATCCGTTCCCTGCTTGATGCAACCCCCAGTGCACAGAATATTGCTGACTATACCCGCATTGTCAAGGAGGAAAGCGTCCGCCGCCGTATTATTGAGGTCTGCGGTGAGATTTCCGACCTCTCCTTCGGCGAGCAGGAGGGCGTTGCACAGGTGCTTGACCTGGCGCAAAGCCGCTTTACCGAAATTGCACAAGGACGTGACTCCCGCACCTTCCGCCACATCAGCGACGTTTTGCGCGATGTCATGGCAAACCTGCATACACTGCAGACCGACAAGGACGCCGCACGCGGCACCCCCACGGGCTTTGCGGGCGTAGATAAGCTTCTTGTCGGTATGGGCAACTCTGACCTCGTACTGGTAGGCGCCCGTCCCGGCATGGGTAAAACCGCCTTCGCCCTGAATGTTGCCACCAACGTGGCACTCCAGACCGGCAAAAAGGTTTGCATTTTCTCGCTCGAAATGGGCGCAGAGCAGCTTGCCTCCCGTATGATTGCAAGTGAGGCTCTGGTTGACAGCTACCGCCTGCGTTCGGGTCAGATTGACGACGACGAATGGAAAAAAATCGCAGATGCAACCATGCGTCTGTCGGGCACCGATATTCTGATTGACGACACCTCGGGCATCACGGTCACGGCTATGAAAGCCAAGCTGCGCCGCGTAGAAAACCTTGGTCTGGTTGTCATCGACTACCTCGGCCTTATGGAAAGCGAGCAGCACTACGACAGCCGCGCGCTGGAGGTTAGTGTCATCTCCCGCGGTCTCAAGCTGATGGCAAAAGAACTGCGCGTGCCGATTCTTTGCTGTGCACAGCTCTCCCGCGGTCCTGAGGGCCGTACCGACAAGCGCCCCCAGCTTTCCGACCTGCGTGACTCGGGTGCAATCGAGCAGGACGCCGACGTGGTTATGTTCCTCTACCGCGAGGAATACTATAACACCTCGAGAGACCCCGACCAGAAGGACGGCAACATCGCCGAGGTTATTGTGCAGAAGAACCGTCACGGCTCGACAGGCAACGTCAAAATGGCATGGCTGCCCGCCTACACGAAATTCCGCACCATTGACACCGAAAGAGAAGAGCCGTAATGAGCCATTCCACCGCCCTCGCGGGCTTTCGCGCACCGCACGCGCTGGCAGGTCTTGCGGCAGACACCCCTGTCGCCGTCGCCCTTTCGGGCGGCGCAGATTCGGTTGCGCTGCTGCTCTTGCTGCGTGACTGTCCGAACCTGATTGCCGTGCACGTTCACCACGGCATGCGCGGCAGTGAGGCTGACCGCGATGCCGACTTTTGCCGTGCGCTAACCGCAAAATTAAGCGTTCCGCTATACGTCCTTTCGGTTGACGTCCCCGCACGCGCAAAAGAAACAGGCGAAAGCCCCGAAACCGCCGCGCGCGCCGCACGCTATGAGGCGATTGCCGCGCTCTTGACCGAAAAGAAAATCCCCTTGCTCGCAACGGCACATCATGCAGACGACCAATTGGAAACCATGCTGCAGCACCTGCTGCGCGGCAGCGGCACACGCGGCCTCAGCGGAATCCCCGCCTGCCGTCGGTTGACGGCGGACATTTCAGTGGTGCGCCCGCTGCTTACCGTGCCGAAAGCTGACATTCTTGCCTATCTTGCGACAGAAAATCAGGATTTTGTCACCGACAGCACCAATGAGGAGCTTTACTGCCAACGCAATAAGCTCCGCCACTGCGTTCTGCCGCTTCTTACCGAGCTGCAGCCGAATGCAGCGGCAATTGCCGCACGCTGCGCCGAGGCACTGGCAGAGGACGAAGCCTATCTTGACAGCCTTGCAGCGGATTTCCTTGCAACCGCACCCCGTCCGCTTGCAGCCACGGCGCTTCAGGCACTCCCCGCACCGATTTTTCAACGCGTTTTGCGCCGTATGTTACCCGAGCAGCCCACCGCCAGACAAATGGCAGCTATCAAGGATTTGCTTGCAACAAACCGCGTACACGCGGCATTGTCCTTGGGTGGCGGCACACAGCTGCTGCTCGACTGCGGTTATCTGACTGTTACCAAAGAGCGTCGCGGCCCTGCCCCGACATACGAGCTCCCACTGCAGCGGGGGGAAAATTTCTCCGCAAACGCAGACGCCGTTCTCTACCTCTTACCAATTGGTACACCCGCCCCCGAGGCAACCACCGATTATCGCTACACTGCCTCTCTCAACCTTTGCAGCAGTGCCGTCAGGGGCACACTCGTGGCACGTCCCCGCAAGCAGGGTGACGTCATTTTGCACGGCGGATTGCACAAGGCGGTACGCCGTCTGGCGACCACCAAGCATCTCTCACCCGCTTTGCGGGCGCGTATGCCACTCCTTGCAGACGATGCAGGGCTTGTTGCCATTCCCTTTGGCCCTGTACGCGACGGCGCCGCCGTCAACCCCGACCTCACCGTCTACATCTCCTTCAATTAACCCCTGCGGCGCTGCCGCACGCAACATTGTCTATCAGCACAGTTTATATATTTTTTACCCCACACGGAGGAAACCATGAAGAAGCACATCAAATCAATCATTCTTTACCTGCTTGTGTTTGCGGTCATCATTGCCGTGGTGTCCACCATTTTCCAGCGAACCAAGGAGGAAAAGGTGGTGCTCGGCGAGGTTGTCGCATACTTCAAAGAGGACAGAGTTGTATCCTTTGTCATTGACGAGGACTACTACATCACCATGTCGGTTATCAAGAAAAACAGCGAGGGCGCGCCCGTCTACAACACAGACGGCAGCTTCCAGACCGAGGAGGTCTCCTATCAGCTGCGCTCGCTTGACCTTTTCAACGAATATTGCGGTGATTATGTCAAGACAAACATCAACCTCAAAAGCTTTGACGTAGAGCCCCAGACCGTTACACCCTGGTGGGTAAGCCTTTTGCCCTATGCCCTCATTATCATCGTCGTTATCGTTCTCTGGGTCGTCATGATGCGCTCTGCGGGCGGCCCCGGCGCAAAGCTGAACAGCTTCGGCAAGGCACGCGCCAAGACCGCAGGCGACCAGAAGGACCGCGTGACCTTTGAGGACGTTGCAGGCTCGAATGAGGAAAAGCAGGAGCTTGAGGAAATTGTTGAATTTTTGAAGGACCCCACCAAGTTCACGCGTCTGGGTGCGAAAATTCCCCACGGCGTACTGCTTGTTGGCCCTCCCGGTACGGGTAAGACCCTGCTTGCCAAAGCTGTTGCGGGCGAGGCAGGCGTGCCCTTCTACTCGCTTTCGGGCTCCGACTTTGTGGAGATGTATGTCGGTGTCGGCGCATCGCGCGTCCGTGACCTCTTTGAAACGGCACGCAAAACGCCTGCCAGCATTATCTTCATCGATGAGATTGATGCCGTTGGCCGCCACCGCGGTGCAGGTCTTGGCGGCGGACACGACGAGCGCGAGCAGACCCTGAACCAGCTGCTTGTTGAAATGGACGGCTTCGGCTCGCACGACGGCATCATTGTCATTGCCGCAACCAACCGCCCCGATATTCTTGACCCCGCCCTGCTCCGTCCCGGTCGCTTTGACCGCCAGATTACCGTGAATGCCCCCGACGTCAAGGAGCGTGAGGCAATTCTGCGCGTACACGTCCGCAAGAAGCCCCTTGAGGCGGCTGTTGACCTTGAGGTTATCGCCAAGAAAACCGCAGGCTTTACGGGTGCAGACCTTGCCAACCTGATGAACGAGGCAGCACTCCTTGCCGCACGCCGTAACAAGTCCCTCATCGGCATGGAGGATATTGACGACGCCTTTATCCGCGTCATCGCAGGTCCCAAGAAGACCTCGCGCGTCATGAACGACCGCGAGCGCCGCAATACCGCCTTCCACGAGGCAGGTCACGCCATTGTGGCACACGTTCTGCCCCACCTTGACAGCGTACACCAGATTTCGATTATCCCCTCGGGTCGCGCACTCGGCTACACGATGAGCCTGCCCGCAGAGGACAAATACAGCGTTTACAAGGCTGAATTGAAGGAAAAGATTGCCGAGCTGCTCGCAGGTCGCGTGGCAGAGGCAATCGTCTTTGGCGATATTTCCGGCGGCGCCTCCAACGATATTGAGCGCGCCACCGCCATTGCACGCAAAATGGTTACCCAGCTTGGTATGTCCGATGTGCTCGGCCCCGTCAAGTACGGCACCAACGAAAGTGAGGTCTTCCTTGGCCGCGACTTTGCAGGCGGCAACAACTTCTCTGAGGAGATTTCCGCCAAGATTGACGGTGAAATCAAGGCGCTCATTGACGAGGGCTACGCCACCGCCAAGAAGATTCTTGAGGAAAATCGCGCCAAGCTTGATTTCATTGCCGAGTTCCTTCTGAAGAACGAGCTGATGGACAGCGACCAGTTCAATGCAGCTATGACACGCGAAAATGTGACCTTTGAGGAGCTTGAGGCAATTACTGCCGAAAAGCGCGAGAAGAGCCGCAGGGAAAACGAGGAGCGTGCACGCCGTGCCCGCGAGGAGGCTGAGGCCGCCGCACGTGCATTTGCCGCCGAGCATGGCTTTACCGACAGCGATTTTGAAGCTGCCGACTTTACCGACAAGGATACCACCGACAACAAGGAAGACGACACCCCGAAGGCTTGACCGCAGAAGGAGCAATCTCCCTCTGGCACCATAGGAGTTACTATGAAATACACCAATCCATTGGCTCTTGGCATTGACATCGGCTCCACCACCGCGAAGGTGGTGCTGGCCGATGGCGAGCATATTCTTTACGAATGCTACGAGCGTCACTTGTCCCAGGTACGCGCCAAGACACTTGAAATTCTTTCCCGCCTTAAGGACCTCATCGGTGAAAACACTGTCAGGGTAGCGGTCGCAGGCTCGGCAGGGCTTGGCCTTGCCGATGCCGCAGGTCTACCCTTTGTACAGGAGGTCTTTGCCACAGGTGAAACCGTACGCCATAAGGAGCCCGACACCAATGTCGTGGTAGAGCTCGGTGGCGAGGACGCCAAGGTCATCTTCTTTGACGGCGGCACCGATGAGCGCATGAACGGCACCTGTGCCGGCGGCACAGGCGCCTTCATCGACCAGATGGCAACGCTGCTTGATGTCACGGTAGAGGAGCTTGATGCGCTCTCACTGCAAGCTACCCGCATTTATCCCATTGCATCGCGCTGCGGCGTGTTTGCCAAAACGGATATTCAACCCCTTTTGAATCAAGGTGCTGCCAAGGCGGATATTGCCGCCAGCATCTTCCGCGCCGTGGTAAACCAGACCATTGCAGGACTGGCACAGGGGCGCCGCATCACAGGCAAGGTCATGTTCCTCGGCGGACCGCTCTCCTTCAACGAAGGCTTACGCCGCCAGTTTGTGCACGTCCTGAAGCTCTCCCCCGAAAATGCTGTTTTCCCCGATTACGGACGCATTTCCGTTGCGCTGGGCGCCGCCTTCTACGCAAGCGGCTTGCAGGAAACCTTTACCTATAACGAGCTTGTTTCACGTGTTGAAAAGGCAACGACCGCAAAAAAGGAGCGCAAATCGCTCAAGCCGCTTTTTGAAAGCAAGAGGGACTACGCCGCCTTTCGCGCACGCCACGCCGCCGCATCGGTGGAATATACCGACCCTGCAGCCTATCGCGGCAACGCCTATCTCGGTATTGACTGCGGCTCCACCACCACCAAGCTGGTGCTGATGGCAGAAGACCACAAGCTGCTTTATACATACTACAATTCAAATAAGGGCAACCCCGTTGGCATTGTCAGGGAGCAGCTTGAGGAAATTTACCGCATCTGCGGCAACCGTATTATCATCAAATCCTCCGCTGTGACAGGCTACGGTGAGGAATTAATCCGCCACGCCTTCCACCTCGACCACGGTCTGGTTGAGACGATGGCGCACTTTACCGCCGCCCGCTATTTTGACCCGCAGGTCGATTTCATTCTCGACATCGGCGGTCAGGATATCAAATGCTTCAAAATCCGCGGGGGCGCCATTGACAGCATTATGCTCAATGAGGCCTGCTCCTCGGGCTGCGGCTCCTTTATTGAAACCTTTGCCAAATCCCTTGGCTATGAAACCGAAGAATTTGCCGCCGTGGGTCTGTTTGCAAAGGCCCCCGTCGACCTCGGCTCGCGCTGCACGGTCTTTATGAATTCCTCGGTCAAGCAGGCACAAAAGGACGGCGCAACCGTCGGCGATATTTCGGCAGGCCTTTCCATGTCTGTCGTCAAAAACGCAATTTACAAGGTCATTCGTGCCGCCAACAAGGACGAGCTGGGCGCACATATCGTGGTACAGGGCGGCACCTTCCTAAACGATGCTGTGCTGCGCAGCTTTGAGCGTGAAATCGGTCACGATGTCATTCGCCCCACCATCGCAGGTCTGATGGGTGCCTGGGGCGCGGCACTGCACGCGATGTCTGCCTGCAAAGCACCCTCCACCCTGCTTTCCCGCGAGGCGCTCCGCCGCTTCACGCACGTTTCCAAGGCAGCCGTTTGCCGTGGCTGCGGCAACAATTGCAATATCACCGTAAACACGTTTGAGGGCGGCGAAAAATTTATTTCGGGCAACAAATGTGAGCGCGGTGCAGGCAAGCGCGCCGCAACCAATCCGCTGCCCAATCTCCACGCATTTAAGCGCGATGCGCTGGCATCGCTCACCCCCCTCCGCGGCAGACGTGACTTTACCGTGGGATTGCCCCTGGCGCTCGGCATGTATGAGCTTGCCCCCTTCTGGTATACGCTCTTCTCCTCGCTCGGTCTGGGTGTGCGCACCTCAGGCTTTTCAACCCGCAAAATCTACGCCAAGGGACAGTACAGTATCCCCTCGGATACGGCCTGCTACCCTGCCAAGATTATGCACGGTCATATCGAGGAGCTGCTCGAACAGGGCGTTGACGCCATTTTCTACCCCGCTATGACACGCAATATTGACGAGGGCGTGTCGGATAACCACTACAACTGCCCTGTCGTTGCCTATTATTCCGAGCTGCTTTCCCACAATATGGATAGCCTTGCAAGCGTCCGCTTCCTCTATCCCTATCTGAACATCAACAACCGCGGGCGCCTTGCCGCCGAGCTGCTGACCTTCCTGAATGCCGAAATCGGCGGCTTCACCGCGCACGAGGTGCGCGCTGCCGTCCGTGCAGCTGCACGTGCGCAGACCTCCTATATGGCGAGCGTGCGACACGAGGGTGAGCGCGCCGTAGCACGCGCCAAGCGCGAAGGACTGCGCTTACTGGTGCTCTGCGGCAGGCCCTACCACATTGACCCCGAAATCGGTCACAGCATTGACCGCCTGGCAACCAGCCTCGGCTTTGTGGTCGTCAGTGAGGATTCGGTGGCGCATCTGGCATCGTCGCCTGTCCGCCCCGACGTTCTCAACCAATGGACCTATCACGCAAGGCTCTACAATGCCGCCCGCTTTGTCACGGAAACGAAGGGGGCGGAGCTGGTGCAGCTGGTATCCTTTGGCTGCGGCATTGACGCCATTACCACCGACGAGGTGCGCGAGATTCTTGCCGACGGCGGCAAGCTGTATACGCAAATCAAAATTGATGAAATCACCAACTTAGGTGCTGTCACCATCAGACTGCGCAGCCTACTCGGTGCGCTTGAGCAGCAGGAAACGGAGGGCAAGCATGGCAACTAAACGCGTTCTCTTTACCAAGGAGATGAAAAAAACGCACACCATTCTCCTGCCCAATATGCTTCCGATGCATTTCAAAATCATGCAGGAGGTTTTCAGACACTACGGCTACCGTACCGAGCTGCTTGAAAACGACGGCCCTGCTGTGATTGAGTGCGGTCTGAAATACACCCACAACGATACCTGCTACCCCGCGCTCCTTGTCATCGGTCAGTTTATCGACGCTCTGCAAAGCGGCAAATACGACGTAGACCGTGTGGCAGTGCTGATGACGCAGACAGGTGGCGGCTGCCGCGCCTCCAATTACATCTCGCTCATTCGCAAGGCACTTGTCAAGGCTGGCTTCCCACAGGTTCCCGTCATCTCCCTGAACGTAGCAGGTCTGGAAAAAAATCCCGGCTTTAAGCTCTCTCTGGGGCTCGGCAAACGCGTGCTCCTGGGCGTTTATTACGGCGACCTATTGATGAGTCTTGTCAATCAGTGCCGTCCCTACGAGGCCCTCCTCGGCTCCACGCTGGCATTGGCCGACAAATGGGTGGCACGCCTCACAGCGGAAATGAAATCCCGCAAGCACGCCAACTACAAAACAGCACGGCGCAATTACATAAATATATTGAAGGATTTTGAACTGAACCTCCCGCGCACCGCAGAAAAAAAGGTGCGCGTCGGCATCGTCGGCGAGATTTTTGTCAAGTTCTCTCCGCTCGGCAACAACCATCTTGAGGATTTTCTCGTGAAGGAAGGCGCCGAAACCGTTATGGCAGGACTGCTCGATTTCCTGATGTATACCGTCAACACCGCCGTAGTGGACCGTCGCCTTTATGGTATGAAGCGCACCCGCGCCGCCATTATGCGTCTGGCATACAAGTTCCTGCACAAAAAACAGCTTGACTTTATCAAGATGTACAAGGAAAACAGCAGCTTCGCACCCCCCACAGACTTTGAAAAAACCAGAAACGCCATCAAGGGCTATATCAGCGAGGGCGTGCAAATGGGCGAGGGCTGGCTTCTCACCGCCGAGATGCTGGAGCTGATTGAAAGCGGTGCCCGCAATGTTGTTTGCGCGCAGCCCTTCGGTTGCCTGCCCAACCACATTGTCGGTAAGGGTATGATGAAGATTATCCGCGAGCACCACCCGGGTGTCAACCTTGTATCCATTGACTATGATGCAGGTGCCTCCCCTATCAATCAGGAAAACCGCCTGAAGCTGATGCTGGCAAACGCAAACCGTGAGCTGCGTGAGCAGCTTGCAGCCGAGGAGTCCACAGCGGATACCACACCCATTACTTAAAGATGACGCCCCCACAGGGCTTTTCTGTGGGGGCGTTTTTCCTTTTTTCTGCATAGTATGCTATGGAAAGGGGTGATTTTCCATGCAATTTGACCGCAAGGCGCTGAATCGCCTGCTCTTATTAAATGATCGCCAGCTTGAAATCGTCATACGCAAGCTTGCCACCGACTACGGGCTTGACCTCTCGGCGCTGCATATTACCACCGATAATATGCGCAATCTGCGCGAAACACTGCGCAACGCCACCGATGAGGAGCTTAAAAGCCTTGGTGACCAGCTCCGCCGCGGAGGTGGTACACCGTGAGTGAGGAAACGCGCGACCTCCCAATTGATGGGCTGCCCGAGGAGGAATTTGCAGGACTCTTGGAGGGCATTGGCAAAATAGCGCCGCTGCTTGGCAAGCTGACAGGCACCGGGGCACTCTCCCCTGCCGCCCGCGGGCGGGAGGGCGTATTGCTCGCGCTCAAGCCCTATCTTTCTCCCACGCGCTGTGAGGCTGTCGATTATCTCGTACGAATGGCACGCATCAGCGATGCGCTGCGTACACTGGGCGAAGGCAGCCATGAGGCCACGCCCGAAAGGAGGGTTTGATGTACATTCAGGAAGACCGCAGCGGCTTGCCCTTTACCGTGCCGAGAGGATACAGCGGCAGCGCCTTTGCAGAGGCAGTCAGAGAGACCGCCTCGCCCACGACCGAAGAAGCGCCCGAGCCGCAAGCCGAAGCAACACCGACCACCCCCACCCCACAAGAAGACAGCACACCGACCGCAGAGCCCATCAAGGATACCCCCGTCGGTCTGTTTGGAAAATTCCCCTTTTTATCCTCGCTACTCCCCCCACCCCGCAAAAAAGGCGAAAACGGCCTCCCCGAATGGGCACTGCTCGCAATCATATTTTTTCTGTTAAACGACAGCCGCGAGGGGGATTTACTGCCAATCCTTTTGCTGCTTTTGCTCTGGGATTAAAAAAAACGCTCTCCCGTAGGAGAGCGTTTTTTTATTACATTATTTCTTGTAAAGAGGCTCGGTGTAAACGCCTGCAGCGTGCAGCGCCTTGAAGCTCTCGATAACAGCGTACTTATCCTCCTGGTAGGTAACACCAAACCAACGGTCATTGGTGGTCAGCACAGAAACGGTAGCCGTACCCTTCTGAATCATGCCGTCAATCACCTTGGGGAGCAGATACTCTGCCTTGATGTCCTCAGGCTTCAGGGCGGACAGGAACTCAACGAAGCCCTGCTCAAGCTCCTCAAAGAAATCGGGGGTAAGTGCCCACATATTCATCGAAACAATCGACTTGGGGTCGATAGGCGTCTTCTTGCCGTCCTCCTCGATGGCAGCGCCCTCGCCGTCATGAACCAGACCGCCGGTCTCCACAACACTCTTAAGGAAGCCGTCCTCAACGTGGCAAACACCGCGGGTAACGCCGCCGTTTTCACTGAGGGTGTTCTTCAGAATAAAGCCGGGCATACAGAACTTATTGCCTGCCTCTGCGTTCTTCACGAGGAAGTCGTGTGCAAGGCGGAAGCCCTCCTTGCCGTAGTAGTCATCGGCATTGATGACAAGGAAGGGCTCATTGACGATGCCCTTACAAGCAAGCACTGCCTGACCGGTGCCCCAGGGCTTTTTGCGGTCAGCGGGGCAGGTAAAGCCTGCGGGAAGGTTATCCTTCTCCTGGAAGGCATAGGCAACAGGACAAACCTTCTCAATACGGTTGCCGATAATCTCGCGGAAATCCTCTTCAAGGTCCTTGCGAATGATAAAGACAACGCGGTCAAAGCCTGCCTCAAGCGCATCATGAATCGAGTAATCCATGATAATCTCGCCGCCGGGACCTACGGGCTCAAGCTGCTTGATGCCCTTGCCAAAGCGGGAGCCAATGCCCGCAGCCATAATAACAAGACTGGTTTTCATGTGTGTTCTCCTTTCGGGGAAATCCCCCTCATAAAATTATTTTTTATTATATTTGTGAGATTATACAGGCTGATGCTTGCTCCGCGGCGGGTGATTCACCACAAGACCGCAGACAGCACATTCAGCCTCACCAAGGGCAGCGCGCACCGCGCGCAGCTCTCTTGCACCCGCACGGTGCGGTGCAGCAACCAACAGCGTGGTATCAAACGCCCTTGCGGCAAGCAAGCCGTCAGGTGCCGTGCGATATGCGGGAAAATCTGCAATAATGTAGTCATATTTCGGCGCAAGCGCCGCAAGCAATTCCTCCATTTTCGCCGTGAGTGATGCCTCGGCAGGGGAAATCGGCAGCACACCGGCAGGCAGCACGTCAAAGGCATAGCGGTCACAGCGGTGAATCAGGGCGCTTGCCTTCCTCTCCCGTCCGCCAAGAAACTCGGCCAGACCCGGCTCAGCATCACGCAAGGGGAAATATTTTTTGTCGCCATTCCGAAGGTCGGCATCAAGGAAGAGCACCGAGGCTCCCGTTGCCTGTAGGGACACGGCAAGACCAAGTGCCACAAAGCTGGCCCCCTCCGCAGGGAGTGCCGTCAACAAAGCAACCGAAAGAGCCTGTCCCGCCTTACCGCGGGGCAGACGCTCCCGCAACGCGAAAAATGCCTCTCCCGCATCAGCGGGCGGTAAAACGTGGGGTATGGTTGCAAGGAGTGCATCTTCGGGTAGCACGCGCACGATTTCATCACCGTCTGCCAAACGGTTGCGGAACAAAAAGCAAAGTAAAAACCATAAATAAGCCAACAGAAAGCCACCGACCGCGCAGATACCCGCGAGAAGAAAGGGGCTCATAGAGGCACGCGTCGCAGCAGTTGATGTATGCAGTGAAGTCACGCACATACGCGACACAGATACAGCGGGCCAGAAGCTTTCCTGCAAGAAGCCGGGCAGCTCGACAGCCAGCGCCTTGGCGGCAGCCACGGCAACAGCGCCCTCTCTGTGCGTCAGAAGAACCGTAAAGGTCACGCCATCAGTCTTTGTCGAAAGCATTGCGCGCAGCTCCTCACGCGTGCAGACAAGCCCATGGTTTGCAATCATGCGGTCTAAGAGCGCATCTGCTGCGGGAACCGTATCGGCATACTGCTTGGCAAGGGTTTGCAGCACGGCGAGCTGCGAGGAGGTCAGGCCGTAGGCGTTCAGATACTCCTCAGATTGCATGCTCCGCACCTGAAAGCTTGCCTCTGCCTGATACCGGGTTGGGACAAGCACGCGGACAAGAAATCCGACGGTTCCGCAAAGGAGCAAAGCCAGCAAGAGTGGCAACAGCCGCTTTTTGAAAATTGCGGCAAGGTCACCGAGTGTCAGATGGTCGATTTTCAAAGGCTGCCTCCCTTCCGTCGTCAAAAGCCGCAAGCACTTACGGACAATGAAAGATACATATAGATTATAGCACACGCACGATGCAATTGCAAGTATCTAACCGACAAGAATAGAAATTTATTCGCCCCTTCCGCGCAGAGCTCTTGCAAAAATGCACATAATATGCTACAATTATTTATTAGATAACACAAAAGAAAGGATTTCACCTATGGGCGCTTGGATTGACACGGCCTTCCGTGGACTTGACCTCCGCATCTTTGAAATCATGCATCGCTGGGCGGTCGCCGCAGGCGAGAACGCGGGGGCGGAAATCACCTCATTTCTCACCCACCTGATGAACTTTATCAGCTTCTTTGCGCACGACGGACTTTGTATGTTCGCCCTCGGCGTCGTACTGATGCTCTTCCGTCGCACAAGGCGCGCAGGCGCTTGCGTATTTCTTGCCGTCTGCTGCGGCGGTCTGATTACCAATATCACGCTGAAGCCCCTGATTAGCCGCATGCGCCCCTACGCCAATATGGAGCACCTCGGTATGCAGGTTCGTGAATGGTGGACCTATGTGGGCGAAGCGAGAAAGGCAGAAAGCATCGTAGGCTCCTTCCCCTCGGGACACACCACCTCAGCAACCGCTGCTATGGTCGGACTATTCCTGACAACGAAGAAGAAATATACCTGGCCCGTGCTTCTTTTCCCCATCTTCATGGGCATCTCCCGCATTTACCTGATGGTGCACTACACCTCAGACGTGCTTGCAGGTCTGGTGGCAGGCACATTGGGTGCGATTGGCGCCTTCTTCCTCGTCAAGCTTTTCTGGCATCTGCTCCAAAAGCACGAGAATAAAAGGCTTTGCAAATTCATTCTTTCCTTTGACCTTATCGTATTTATCCGCCGCCTTTTCAAAAAGGACACGGCAAGCGAAACCTGATTTTTAACACGGAGGATTTTCTATGTCACCTACCGTATGGACCGCCGGCATCTACAATCTTTTTTCGGACGGCGTCATCAACCTGATTCGAAGCAAAGCAAACCCCAGTGAAACCGGCGAAGCACTGCTTGTCGGCCTTGGTCTTGTCCTTGTTGTCATTCTCTCCTATCTACTCGGCAGTATCAACTGGGCAATCGTTGTTTCCCGCGTCTTTTATCACGATGATATCCGCCGTCACGGCAGCGGCAACGCAGGCACCACCAACGTCCTGCGCACCTACGGCAAAAAGGCCGCTGTCATCACCTTCCTCGGCGACGGTCTGAAGGGTGTGCTCTCTATCGTGCTTGCCTGCATCATCTTCGGTTTCTCGATGATTGGCGGCATCAATGAGGCAGGCTTTGTCTCCTATGACGTACACTACATTCACCTGATTACCGCTGCCTATCTCGCCGCATTCTTTGCCATGCTCGGTCATATCTTCCCCATTTTCTCAAGGTTCCGCGGCGGCAAGGGCTTTGCCACCTTTCTCTTTACCGTCATGGCGTTAAACCCCATTATCTGCCTGATGCTGATTGCCATTTTTATCATCATCGTCAGCGGCACACATTATGTGTCGCTCGGCTCGATTGTCACCGTGGCGTTCTACCCCGTTTTGCTCGGCAGCTTTGACACGTCCATTTCGCACTACGGCATCAATACCCTCTTTGCCTTCCTTATGGCAGCCATTGTGGTATGGAGTCACCGCGCCAACCTGAAGCGCCTGCTGAATCGCTCCGAGAACAAAACCTATTTCTTCAAAAAGAAACCCACCAAAAGCGAAGACGAAGCAAAATGAAGCACTATACCGAACTATCCGCACTCACCCTGCTGGCAGCGTCGAGAGAAGCCTTAAAAAAGCTGGTGCTGACCGAGCCCGCCGATGCGGAAACAATCCGTGCCGTCGGCACGCTCCGTCTGATAGGCGGCAAGCTCTGCCTGCAAATCGAGCGCTTTACACGCGACGGTAAGGCCAGACACGAAAACATTTCCATGGATAAGGCGGGCGAGGCACGCCTTGCCGCCTGTCTTTCAGGCTTTCACCGTGCCAATCTGCTGACCACGGCAGGCGATGCCGAGCTGCGCAGGAACAAGCGTGGCGAATACCTCTTGCTTGGCAGCGACAAGCTTTCCCGCAAGCTGGCGGGAAATACCGCAGCCGCCGTCGAGATTGTCGGCAACGACAAGAAAAAGACGCGTATTCTCAAGGGTAATGAGCCTTTTCTGAGACTGCTTGGCGTATCCGATGAGAATGGTCGCGTCTATGACAAAAAGGGCGCAAAATTCCGCCAGATTAACCGCTTTTTAGAGCTAATCCGCGACACGCTCCCTCACCTGCCCAAGGAAGAAATCGTGATTGCCGACCTCTGCTGCGGCAAGAG
>JAFQMP010000064.1 GCA_017396225.1 Clostridia bacterium
AAAAGGAGCTTATCGGGCTCGGGGATACTGAAGGGCTCACCGTAGGTTTCCTCATGGTCAAGCACGAAAAAGCGGTCAATGCCGCGGGTGATGGGGTGGGCGGGGTCTGTGACCCACAAAATCTCGCGGTCATCGCTCTCGCGCCAGCAGAGGTTACAGGGCGTACCCATCAGAAGCTTGAAGGGCTTGCTGTGGTGCGCGGAGTGCAGGAAAATGGCGCCCATACCACCGTGGACGGCGTCGCGCACCATTTCGGCAACCGCATCGGGCACCTCGGCGTGCGCCATATGACCCCACCAGATGAGAACATCTGTATGAGCAAGGCGCTCTGCGGTGATGCCGCAGCCTTCGTCCTCAAGGGTTGCGGTTTCCACCACAATATCCTCGTTTTTGCCGAGAAACTCTGCAATCGCGCCGTGGATACCCGTGGGGTAAACGGCGGCGATGCGCGCCTCGGATTTTTCGTGTCTGAATTCGTTCCATACAAGTACGCGAATCATTACTTTTCCTCCTCAATATAAGTGAATCGTTTGAAGGTCTTGCCGTCACGCGTGACCTCACCGAGAAAGAGCTCCATGGGGCGCACCCAAAGGCTGCCCTCGCCGTAGAGCGCGCGGTAAACCGCCATGGGCTCCAAGGTTTCGGAGTGTCGTGCCACGCCGATTAATTCATATTCCTGTCCTTTGAAATGGCGGTAACGCCCTAATCTGAACTCCAACATTATTTTGCACCCTGCTTTCTTGCGGCGGTAAAGGTATTTTTCAAGAGCATCGTAATCGTCATGGGGCCGACACCGCCCGGCACGGGGGTAATGGCGGCGGCAATCGGCTCCACTGCGGCAAAGTCCACGTCGCCGCAAAGCTTGCCGTCTGCGGGGCGGCGGTTCATACCAACGTCAATGACGACTGCGCCCTTCTTCACGTACTCAGCCGTGAAAAATTCGGGCTTGCCGATTGCACAAACCAAAATATCGGCGCGGCGACAGACGGCTGCCAAATCCTTGGTGCGGCTGTGACACACGGTAACGGTGCCGTTCTTTTCAAGCAGCAGCAGCGCCTGGGGCTTGCCCACGATGTTTGAGCGACCGACCACAACACATTCCTTGCCCGCAATTTCAATGCCGCTGCGCGCGAGAAGCTCCATCACGCCTGCGGGCGTACAGGGCAGAAAATCGTAGTTGCCAATCAGTATGCGCCCGACGTTGTAGGGGTGGAAGGCGTCCACGTCCTTCTCAGGCGAGATTGCCAGCAGCACCTTTTCCTCATCAAGGTGCGCGGGCAGCGGCAGCTGCACGAGAATACCGTGCACCGCCTTGTCGTGATTGAGCTTGTCTATGAGGGCAAGCAGGGCCTCCTCATCGGTATCGGCAGGCAGCTCATAGCCAAAGGACCTGAAGCCGACCTCCTCACAGGCGCGGTGCTTGTTGCGCACGTAGACCTGACTTGCGGGGTTTTCCCCCACGATAATGACGGCAAGCCCGGGGGCTACGCCGTTCTTTTCCTGAAATTCTCGCGCTTCGGCGGCGATTTCCGCGCGGATTTCCGCCGCAATCGCCTTACCGTCAATCAGCTTCGCCATATTCCTCATTCTCCTTTTTTGCCTGTGTTTCCTCTGCGTGGGCAATCATCGCCTCAATATCGGCAGCGCCCTCGCGCAAGGCCTCCTCCTTCGCGGCACTGCGGCGTACGCCACGGCGCAGTCCCTCGTAAACAGGGGCATAGTCCTCCGTATCAAGCGTTGCACGTCTGCTCCTGACGAGCAGATAAATCATCAGCGTGGTGCAAATGGCAAAGCAGAGGAAGCCCACCACCTGCGAAATGCGGAATACGCCGATATACAGACTGTCGGTACGCAGCCCCTCAATGAACATTCTGCCAAGACCGTACCACGCAAGATAAGCCAGCATCACCTGACCGTCAAATTTCTTTTTCTTGTAGAAAATATTGATGAGCACAAAGCCGAGAAGGTTCCAGAGGCTCTCATAAAGGAAGGTCGGGTGGTAAAAATAGGTTCTGGTGCCGTAGGTCAGCCCCATGCGGAGAAAGAAATTCTCGGCGGTTTCAATGCCATGCGCCTCGCCGTTCACGAAATTGCCCCAGCGCCCGACAATCTGACCGAGCATCACACCGGGTGCGACAATGTCAAAAACCTTCAAAACCTTGCTTTTGCTGTATTTTTTCAGGCGGCAGACAATGAGGAGCGCAGCTGCGCCGCCGATGATACCGCCGTAAATGGCGATACCGCCCTCCCAAATGGCAATCACGTCAAGAAAGCTCTGGTAATACCCCTGCCCCAGCGTGGTGAGGACGTAATAGGCGCGCGCGCCGACAATCGCCAGCACAATGGTAAGGAGCGCAAAATCCACGAGGTCGTCAAAGGAAACGCCCTCAAATTTGCCGCGCCAGACGGCATAGAGAAAGCCTAAAATCATACCGAGCGTGATAATCACGCCGTACCAGCGCACCTCGATAGAGCCTATCGAAAAGGCGACCTGATTGATGACCTTTTCCCCGATGCCAAGCCCGGGGAAGGAAACAATTGTTGTATCCATTTTACTTCGTTACTCCTTTCTCGGCACGATGACCGAAAGGGTGATATGCGCGGGGTCAAAGACCTCGGCAAGCAGTGCCTCCACCATTGGACGGGTGACGGTCTGCAAAACATCTGCATAGGAGAAATAATCCGCGCCCTCGGTGACAAAGGACAACAGCGTGTTTGCAATCTCCTCGGTGCTGTCAAAGCTCTTGATATATTCGGCGTACTCGACGTGCAGCGCACGGTCAAAATCGGCATCGCTGATGCCCTTTTCCTTCACCTCTTTCAGGTAAGCAAGCACGCGCGCGAGCACCGCGTCGGGGTCGTCTGCCTCTCCTGCAATCTGGTTGAAGGCGAAATCCCGCGCGAGCGCGTAGTTGGCGGAAAACTCAGGGGAAATCAAGCCCTCATCAAAGAGCCTGTTGTAAAGCTCACCCGATGCGCCGAACAAAACCTCATTGAGAATTGCCATAGCGGCATCGCGCACGAGGCGCGCGGCGGGCTCGGCAGGAATGGCAGTGTCCTTCACGCCAATTGAGAAAATCGGCTTGGCGACCTGCCCTGTTTCCTCGGTGCGGGAAAGATAGGCACGGGGCGCTTCCGCCACGTGGGTGCGCGCGGGAGCCTGCACCTTGGGCAGCACCCAATCGGCAAGCGCCTTATCGACCACGGCAAACACCGCCTCGGGCGTGACGTCCCCACAGACGACGAGCGTCATATTGTCGGGGCGATAGTATGCGGCGTGTGCCGCATAGAGGACCTCGGGCGTGATGCGGGCAATTGATGCCTCGCTGCCTGCGATATCCACACGGACAGGGTGGCGCTCATAAAGCCCACAGAGCATATTGTAGTAGCAGCGGTCATAGGGGTTGTCCCTGCACATACGGATTTCCTCACCGATAATTCCCTGCTCCTTGGCAACCGTTTCCGCCGTGAAATAGGGATTTGTCACGAAGCGCACCAGCAAATCAAGCGCCGCCAGGGGCTGCTCGGTCGCGGAAAAGAGGTAGACGGTGCGGGTGTGCGAGGTATAGGCATTGGCATCGGCGCCAATGGCGGAAAAATCCTCAAAGGCATCGCTGCCGTCCTCATTCGTGAATAACTTATGCTCAAGGAAATGCGCCGTGCCGTCGGGCAGGGGCGGCATACCGCCTGTGGGCGGCGCGTTATCCACCGCGCCAAGCTCGGTGGCAAAGAGTGCGTAGGTAGCCGTCATTTTCTTGGGGAAAACAAAGACAGGCAGACCGCTTTTGTGCAGATAGCGCACGTACTGCTCGCCGAGCAGCGTGCTTTCAAACACCTCCACAGGGCGTGTCATTCCTCCACCTCCTCATCTGTCAGGGTACCGCTCAAAAAGAAGGTTGCGCCGTGCGCCACACGGGCGGCGGCTGCCACGACCTGTTCCTTGGTGACGCGCGAAATCGCCTCGCGCCAGTCGTCAACAAATTCGGGCTTGTCGACCAGCAATCTCCCCACGTGGAAGCGCGCCAGCGCGGCGGCGCTGTCGTGTGACTGGCGGTAGGCATTGGCAAGGGCACGCTTGGCGGCTGAAAATTCGGTATCGCTGATTTCACCGCGTGCAAGGGCGGCAAACTCAGAGAGCATCGCCTCCTCACAAAGAGCGCGATTTTCGGCACGCATACCGCAATCGGCAAACATCACGCCCTTGTAAATATCAAGGGTGGAGGCGCAGCTGTAGCAAAGGCTGCGGCGCTCACGGACATTGAGAAAGAGCTTGGAGGCGGGGGAGCCGCCGTAAATCTCATTCATCACCACCAAAGCGGCGGAAAGCGCGTCATGGGGGGCAAGGTCAGTGCGGAAGCCAAGCGAAAGCTTGCCCTGTGCAAGGGGCATTTCCTCGGTTGCCTCACGCGGCGCGCCCATGTGCGCATGAAAATCGGTTTTATGAGGGGTGGGGGCAGCAGAAACGGCAAACTGCGCATCAAGCAGGGCTATCACCTCGCGCGCAGGGGTCGCGCCCACGTAGCAAAAGACAAGCGCGGCACTCGTAAAGAGCGCTTGATGACGTGCGGCAAGCGCTTTGCCGTTCAAGGCTTCCACGGTATCCGCCTCACCAATCAGGGAAAGCGCAAAGGGCTCATTCTCACAAAGAAGCCTGCGACAGCCCGTGCGCGCATAGGCACGCGGCGCATTGATGCGCGCGCGAATGGCGTCGAGGAGCACCTGCTTTTCGCTCTCTACATACGCTGAGAGATAGCCGCCCGCTTCACCCTGACAGGGCGACTGCCAGAGCTCTGCCAGCACCGCGGCAACCTGCGGCAACAGGCCAAGTCCGCCGCCCACAAAGCGCGCGCCGAGAAAATCAGCGGTAAAGGACAGGGCTTGCATATCGCCTGTGCGGCGATTGGCGGTCGAGATACAGGTGGAATACAGACCGTCAAGGTGGCGGTTCAATAAAAGCTGCGAGGGGTAGGTTACCGTGCCGCGACGAGCAAGGGAGAGAACCATTGCGTTTTCCTGCGCGGTGGCGGCAGCAAGCGGCAGCGCGGCCGTCAGGGACAAGAGCTCGCTCTTAAAGCGGTCTGTCGCAATATACACAAGCCTTGCGCCGCTTGCCAGCGTATAGATTTCAGGTCGCATCGCGCTCCCCCCTTTCACATAGATAAATTATATTTTACACGATAATATAAAAAAGTGCAAGAGGTTTGGTGAAATTCAGGCAAAATTAAAGCAACCGTGATAATAAATCACGGTTGCTTCGTGCTTTTGAGATTTGTCACAATCAGCTTGCCTGCAAGCAAAAGGAGTGGCCCTGCAATCGCACCCGCGATGCCAAAGAGCGACAGCCCCGCATAGAGGCCGATGAGCATCGGAATGGGGTGCAGACCCAGGCTTTTGCCGACAATATGCGGCTCAACAATCTGTCTTACCACCGTAATGACGAGGTAAAGCACCAGAAGTCCCACGCCGAGGGCGGTATTCCGCACAGCAAGCGCAAAGATGCCCCAGGGTATCAGCGCCGCGCCGACACCGAAAATCGGGAGCAAATCCAGAAAGGCGATAAAGAGGGCGGGCAAAAGCACATAATCGGCGCCAATCAGCCAGAGCCCGAGCAATAGCTCCCCAAACGTGATGAGAAACAAAAGCCCATAGGCAGCCGCATATTTGCCGAGCATGGCGCGCAGGCGCCGCCCGACCTCGGGCATACGTCCGCGCAGACGGCGCGGCATCAGCCCGCCGAGAAACACCGTGACCTTGCCGTATTCGATGGAAAAATAAAAGCAGGCAATGACGGTAATAAGGAGAAAAAAGAGCAGGCGCGGCAGCGCACGCAGCAGGGCTGCCACGAAGGTGGGCAGCGCCTCACCAAGCCGCCCGACAAGCCGCGCAAGCTGCTCCTTGAAAAAGACCTGCGGGTCGCCGACGATGTCGGTGGCAAAGGCAAAAAAGCGGGAAAGGCCCTGCGGCAATTTTTGAAAAAGCCCCCGAACGGTATCAAAAAACTGCGCAAACCGCATAGATAACTCACTGTTTTCATCGGCGGCAAGGGCAAGGAAGCGCTTTAACTCGGAAATCGCACCGCTGACCGCCACATAGCAAAGAAGCCCCACCAAGACAAGCGCCAGCAGTGTGAGCGTGACAGCCACCGCGCCAAGCGGCAGCCGCGTGCGTGCCGCCACGCGCTTTGCAAGCGGGTGGGTGAGCGCCGCCAACAAAAACGCGATAAAAAAGGGCAGCATCACCGTAAAAACAACATCAAACAAGAGATAAATCGCGACAAGGGCGCCAGCCACCGTCACGGTGACAGCCGCCCATTTGCCCCAATCAATACCCTGCAGGAAGGAAAGCCCCTCCCCCGTCGCAGGCGCTTTTACCCCTTCCCTGTCCTTTTCCTCGCGCTCCCGCATCAGTCTTCTCCCATACCTTTTTTATTAGTATATCACCAAGCAATACCAAATATGTGCGGAAATGGGGTGAGTTTTAGGCTCGGCAGAAAATATATTGTCCGTGATTGGTCGCGAATTGGGGGCATTCCCTGTCCGAGATTCCGACCGCGTTGCGGCCGCGCCTGCGGCGTTCGACTGCGCCGCCCCATCTGTCATTCTGAGTAGAGTCTGCGCGCAAAGCGCGCTGCGTAATCGAACCGCACAGCGGCGCCGAATGAAATGAGGCGGAATCTATGGGGCGGCTACGCTCAGAATGACAGGACAGGTGTATATGCGCTGATTTTGAATTGGTCGCGGATTCGGGACGTCGAGGGCGCCGTCCCCCTACGGTGGGCGCGTTATGCCACGGTCGGTCGCGGATAACGGACGACCAATGGTCGCCCCTACAGGTTGGTCGCGGACGTGGG
>JAFQMP010000065.1 GCA_017396225.1 Clostridia bacterium
CGGTCAGGAGGGAGCAAAATGGCACGGGAACTGAAATTTGAATCTCCCAGCTTTACACGAAGACTGGGCGGCATGCTGGGCGTTGACTTTTACCGCCTTTTCCACACGCCCCTTTTCTACATCTTCCTGGCCATCGCCGCCATTATCCCGGCTATGGTTTCCGGCTTCACCTCTATGCCTGATCAAAACGGCAATGTGATGGAGCCGCTTTACCAAAACGCCTGGCAGATTATTGCAGCCTCTAAGCCCCTTTATGTCATTGAAGGTATTGCGGATTATGCCAATATGAATATGGTGTTCATCTTCGGCGGCATCATGGTGTCCATCTTCATCGGCTACGACTATAAAAGCGGTTATGTGAAGCAGCTGTTCACCACCCATGCAAAAAAGCAGGACTATATGATCTCCAAGAGTCTTGTATGCGCTTTTGCCATGGCGTGTATGTGCATTACTTACTTCATTGGTGGTACAGTGGGCGGTTTGCTTGTAGGATACGAAACAACTGTCAATGTGGGCGCATTGCTTATTGCTATTCTCGGAAAGATCATTATGTCACTCGGTTGGGCAAGCCTTTATACCTTCTTGAACGTAATCTTCAGAAGATATTTCGGTATTTCCGTAGCATCTTCCTTCTTCTTTGGAACGGGCATACTGATTATCGGTGCTGCGGCAATCGTTGAAAATCTTAAACTCCCTACGGCATTTCTCAACATATTCCTCTATGGAGCGTCGGTAAATGCCAACCTTTCAAGCGGTATCGGCTCACTCGTTATCTGCATTGTCGTATCGGTCGCTTGGGCAGTTATCTATAACGTGGCAGGTACACGGCTTCTTAATAAGTGCGATGTATATTAAAAAGGGGGCGAAAAAATGAATGCAGTTGAAATAAGAAACCTTTCCAAAAATTTTGGTACAAAGCGAGCTGTCAGCGGACTTGATATGACCGTTCCGATGGGTGCCATCTATGGTTTTATCGGTGAAAACGGTTCCGGTAAATCTACTACCGAAAAGATGATTTGCGGACAGATCCCTACAAGCGGCGGCTCCATTAAACTTTACGGAAAAGACTACACCGACGAATCGGTAAGAGCCAAAGTTGGCGTACTGATCGAGTCCCCCGGCTGTTTCCCCGGACTTACCGTTTGGGATAATATGATGCTTCAAGCAGCAAACCTGTCGATTCCCAATGCTGAACAAGAAGTGATCAAGGTTCTCAAAACCGTTCGTATGGAGGGTGCGGCAGGCAACAAATACAAGTACTGTTCCCTCGGCATGAAGCAGAGAGTCGGCATTGCCATGGCGCTTCTCGGAAACCCCACTTTATTGGTGCTGGACGAACCTCTGAACGGTTTGGATGCGGACGGTATGCGCATTATGCGTGAGGTGTTCCTTGATGTAATCAGCGACGGCAAGCGCAGTATCATCGTTTCCTCCCACCTTCTCGGCGAGCTTCAGAAGGTAGCAACGCATTACGGTATTATCCGTCACGGAAAAATGATCGTGGAAATGACGGCAGACGAGCTTGATGCAAGCTGTCGCACCTACGTTGCTCTGCAATCCGCTGAAATGAACAGAACCAAGATGCTCCTTGGCTGTAAATATTCCCGTGTGGAAGAAGATGAGGCAGGTTATATCCGCGTGTACGATCTGACCACACCCGAAGAAATAGTAACGTATCTCTACGAAAACGGAATTTGTGTAACCGAGATTAAAACCGACAGGATCGGACTTGAGGAATACTACATCGACCTGATGAAGGGGGGCAAATGAGAATGGATAACACCGTAAAATTTGAAAAAAGAACGCTCGCTCAGAGAGTAAAGAGCATGCTGAAGGTGGACTTCCGCAGAATGTTCAAATCAAAGCTGTTTTACATCTTGATTGCCTGTGCACTTGTAATGCCTATCCTTATGACGGTGATGATGACTATGCTGGACGGCAGTGTTTCGGTTGATCCGCAAACGGGCGAAGAAACAATTATGCAAGGGCCCGAAAACGCTTGGCAGAATATCGGCACGCTTCCCGGTGAGCCTCTCGGCGGCGACGAGATATTTATGATGTGCAACATCAATATGATGTTTATGGCGGTTGCTGTATTTATCTGCCTTTTTATTTCGGACGATTTCAGAAGCGGATATGCCAAAAATCTCTTTACCGTTCGTGCGAAAAAGGGAGATTACGTTATCTCAAAAACAATAGTCGGAGTCATCTGCGGAGCATTTATGCTGATTGCTTATTTTATCGGTTCAATGGTCGGAGGGGCTGTAGCAGGACTTTCTTTTGAGCTTGGCGATATCAGCACATTCAATATCGTAATGTGCATACTCTCAAAAATTCTTTTAATGTTCGTATTTGTGCCGATCTTTGTCCTCATTAGTGTTGCGGCAAAGCAGAGAGCTTGGCTTTCGATTTGCGGCTCGCTCGGTGGCGGTATGCTTCTGTTTATGATGGTTTCGATGATCACGCCTCTCGGTTCAACCCTGCTCAACGCCGTACTCTGTGCGGCAGGCGGTGTATTGTTTGCATTCGGACTTGGCGCAATCAGCAACATGGTGCTGAAAAAGACGGGCTTGGTATAAAAAATGTTAAAAGGCAACGCATACGGCGTGCACAGTTGGCGGAAAATTGAAACTCAATTTACGCCGTTTTGAAATATTCCTCACGGCCTGAAAGACCGCGTTTCGCAAGCGAAAACGGAATATTTCCTAAACTGAGTGTAAGTCGAAGGGGCGTTGCCTTTTCTAAATTCAACACTTTTTGGAAATTGTGTTGTTCCGATTGGTACGTAAAAATGATAAAATATATTCAAGAATTTTTCCGAAGTGGCGAAAACACAAACAAAACTTTAACATTTCTATGTTATAATAGAAGCATAAAAGCAAAAATGCGCCCTTGGAGGATAAAAATATGTTCAAAATTTTAATTGTGGAGGACGACAGAGATCTGAACCGCAGCATTTGCTCATTTCTTAATAATTCGGGATACGAAGCGGTTGGTTGCCTTGATGCAGAAAGTGCATACGACGAGATGTACAAGACCACCTTTGATTGCATCGTTTCGGACATTATGATGCCGAACATTGACGGCTTTGAATTTGCCAAGACCGTGCGCTCCCTCAACAATGATATTCCAATCTTGTTTATGACCGCCCGTGATGATTTTGCGTCCAAGCAGAGAGGGTACCGTATCGGTATCGACGATTATATGACCAAGCCCATTGACCTTGACGAGCTGTTCCTGCGTATCGGCGCGCTTCTTCGCCGTTCCAAAATAGCATCAAGCCGTCGACTTGAGGTTGGGAATTTCGTGATGGACGCAGACGAGAGAAGCGCGACGCTGAATGGTGATGAGATATCCCTCACGGCAAGAGAGTTTGACCTTCTTTATAAGCTTTTGTCCTACCCCAAAAAGACCTTTACGCGCACACAGCTGATGGACGAGTTTTGGGACGTGGATACGCAAACAAGTACGAGAACGGTGGACGTATATATGACCAAGCTTCGCGCAAAGCTTTCGGAGTGTAACTCCTTTGAAATTCAGACCGTGCACGGTCTTGGCTATAAGGCGGTAATCAAATGAAAAAAGGAGATATGACAAAAAAGATACTTGGCACGGTCAGCAATTTTTTCATTTTCTTTCTGCTTGCCGCATTCGTGACCACCTGCTGCATCATGCTGTTCATTTCTGCATTGCAGGGGTCTATCGGTCGGGAGTTCACACAAGATGAAATTACGGTTGCCGCTAAGATAACAATGCTCAATGTAATACTTTTGAGTATCGGTATGGCGATAGTGGATTACGTGCGTCGCAAGTTTATGGTAGAACGCCCCGTAAAGCGAATTACCGAAGCGACCTCTAAAATGATAGAGGGAGATTTCAGCGTTCGTGTTGAGCCTATCTCAAAATTTGCTAACGATGATAGCTTTAATGAAATTATAGAGTGTATCAATAAAATGGCTACGGAGCTTTCGGGCGTAGAAACCCTGCGTACCGATTTTATTGCCAACGTATCCCACGAAATGAAAACACCGCTTGCCGTTATGCAGAACTACGGAACGCTCTTACAGGCTCCCGACCTGCCCGAAGAAAAGCGGATTGAGTACGCAAAGTCAATTGCCGATGCCGCGCGCCGTCTTGCCGATATGATGACGAATATATTAAAGCTTAACCGCCTTGAAAATCAGCAGATCTATCCGCAGATTGAAAAATATGACCTCGGCGAACAGCTTTGTGAAAGCCTCTTGCAATACGAAAGCACGTGGGAAAGAAAGAATATCGAGATTGAGACCGATATTGCCGAGCGCGTGCTCGTTTCTGCCGATGCAGAGCTTCTCTCGCTCGTATGGAACAACCTTTTCTCCAACGCTTTCAAGTTTACCGAAGATGGCGGTAAGGTCACACTTACGCTTACGGCAGACGAAGAATACGCCACCGTCAAGATCGCCGACACGGGATGCGGAATGAGCGCGGAGGTCGGCGCACATATCTTTGAAAAATTCTATCAAGGTGATACCTCGCACGCAACACAAGGCAACGGGCTTGGACTTGCGCTCGTCAAGCGCGTGGTCGATATTATGCAAGGTGAGATCGGCGTAGAGAGCGCTGTCGGTGTTGGTACGACCTTTACGGTCAAGATCAGGAGGGCTGATTATGGATTGGAAGAAGACAGGTAAAGCTCTGTTGTTTCCGCATATCGCCATTATGATCGTTCTCGTTCCCATAGCCACTGTTCTGCTTGTCGGCTCAATGGTGTTTGTCGGAACCGAGTCGGTAATAGCGTACATTTCTTACGTTCTTGCTGCCTACACCCTGACGGTGTGGTGCTTCAAGATTCCGTGTTTGATCAAGTATTTTAAGACTTTCAAGAATGAAAACAAATATGCAAGAAGATGGCAAGATGATACGCGCCTGCGCGTAAACGTATCGCTCTACGGCTCACTTGCGTGGAACGCATTGTATGGACTCTTTCAGTTGTGGCTTGGCTTTTACCACCATACCTTTTGGTTCTATTCCCTCGGCGCGTACTATATCTGCCTTGGCGTGATGCGATTCTTCTTGGCGCGTCATACAACGAGATACGCTCCCGGCGAGAAAATGCAGACCGAGCTTGTGAAATACCGCGCTTGCGGATATGTATTCCTTTTGATGAACCTCGCGCTTGCGCTGATCATCTTCTTTATGGTTTACTTTAACAGAACCTTTGAGCATCATATGATCACGGCAATTGCGATGGCGGCGTATACCTTCACTGCATTTACGGTGGCTACTGTTAACGTAGTGAAATATCGTAAATATAACAGTCCCGTCTTTTCGGCATCTAAGGCGATCAGCTTGGCGGCGGCTCTTGTGTCTATGCTGACACTTGAATCCACGATGCTTACGACCTTTGGCGGTGAAACAATGACGGCTACTACACAGAAATGTATGCTTGGTGCAACGGGCGGCGCCATTTCGGTACTGATCGTTGCCACGGCAATTTATATGATTGTGGTTGGAACAAGGAAGCTCAAACAATTAAAAACAGAGGTTGAAAATGGAAAGTAATAATCAAGGAAAAAGCGGATTTACTTACACCTACTCGGCACGTGAGCAGGCAGAGCTGAAGCGTATCCGCAATAAATATACCGCGCCTGCCGAAGATGAGGATAAGATGGCTCGCCTGCGCCGACTTGACGCAAGCGTGACAAATACCGCGCAGGCCGTGGCGCTTGTGTTCGGCGTGATCGGAACACTGATCCTCGGCTTTGGAATGAGCCTTATTATGACAGAGCTTGCCGAAAGCCTTGGTCTTTCGGGAGATGGAGCTATGATTGTGGGTATTATTGTCGGTGTTGTCGGCGGCGTGCTTGCAAGCCTTGCTTATCCCATCTATAACGCCATTGTAAAGGCAAAGCGCAAGAAGCTCGCACCCGAGATCATTCGCCTTACCGACGAGCTGATGAAATGAGGCGCAGAGATGAAAGCTGAAATCAAAAACGCCCTTAAAAAATCTGCAAATCGGTGTTATGTGCCGAAACATAGCGTTTTTGCAAAAAACTGTGGTCTTTTGATAAGTGAGCGTTTTAGAGATAATAAACAAAAAATCAGTCCTAATCTTGCAAAAAGGACTGATTTTTAGTGCATAAAGCACAAATTTTGGTCGGAGTGACAGGATTCGAACCTGCGGCATCGACGTCCCAAACGTCGCGCGCTACCAACTGCGCCACACCCCGATAATATAATTTATTGATAATTTTGCAGTTGTCCGCTGCGCTTCCTGTTGCAACTAAGGCTCTGACGTCGCAAAGGTATTCGCTCGTCAATCGCCAAGTTGCTGCCACTCCTTATTCCTCGCTGAATCACCCACAGGGTGCGCTCGGAAACGTCCCCAACTGCGCTATATCTTGAAAAACGGTGTATTCAGCCACCACGTTATTATAGCAAATGGCGGCGTTTTTGTCAAGTATTCTCACCCAAGGTCAGGACAAAAAGATTTGACAACGCTCGCGCTTTTGTGCTATACTGTATGGCAGAAAACCTGTAAGGGGGGAGCACCTTGACCGAAAAGCAAAAAAGAATGCGCATGGCGGAAATTGTGGCGGCGCTCAAAGAAATCTATCCTGAGGCGACCTGTGCCCTGGAGGCAGGCGGTGACCCGTGGAGGCTTTTGGTCATGGGGCGCTTGTCGGCGCAGTGTACCGATGCGCGCGTAAATATTGTATGTCGAGCGCTGTTTGCAAAATATCCTGATGCGGCATCGCTTGCCGAGGCTGAGCTTGTCGATGTAGAGGAGATTGTACGCCCTTGCGGTCTTTATCACACAAAGGCGCAGAATATTATTGATGCCTCGCGTATGCTCTTGCTTGAATATGGCGGTGAGCTGCCTTCTGAAATGGAGGAGCTGCTTAAATTCCCCGGCGTGGGCAGAAAGATTGCAAACCTGCTGCGCGGAGATATTTTCGGGTTACCTGCCATTGTGGCGGATACGCACTGTATTCGCATTTGCGGGCGGTTTGGTATGTATGCCACAAGCCTGAAGGACCCTATGCGTGTGGAAAAAATCATGACGACGCTGGTGGAGCCAAGGGAGCAAAGTGACTTTTGCCATCGCATCGTGCAGTTTGGCAGAGATGTCTGTACGGCACGTGCGCCGCAGTGCGCGACCTGCCCGCTTGCCGCGCTTTGTGAGAGTGGGCGCAAGCATAAAAAAGCATAAAATTCACCCCCGTATGGCATTTTTTGCGACACGGGGGTGCTTTTTATCACATTTTGGAAATTTTGACAAGACGCTGGTAGACCATGCTGAGCCAAGCCTCGTCGGTCATTTCGTCATAGGGTTTTTTCTTGTTGACCTCAAGCGTGAGAGAGCCTGTGTAGCCGTCGCGGTCAAGGCGGCGCATCATATCTGCAAAGTCATAGCAGCCGTCAAAGGGCAGGAGATGATAATCGGCATCAAGCCAGATGTCGTTTTTATCTCTGCCGTAGTTGTCGTGAATGTGCGTGCAAAGGGTACGCGTACCGTACAGATCAAGGAGCTTGACGTTGCCCGTGTAGCAGAGCTCGTGACCGTTGTCGAAGCAGAAGCCGACGTTTTCCACGCGCTCGTAGCGGTCCATGATGGCGGCGAGGTTGCCAATCTTGCGGATGTTCTCAAAGGCAATCTTGACGCCCTTCTTCAGCGCGTGCTCCACGATGCCGTCAAAGCGTGCGAGGCCGATGTCGGAAATGTGGGGCGGCCACCAGCCTGAGGTGACGTGCACGACGACAGTGGGTACACCTGCGGCAGCGGCAGCATCAATCGAGCCCAGAATGCTCTGATAGAGCTTGAAGTAATCAAGACCTGCAACCCAGAGGTCGTTGGTGCCTCCGAAAGGAGCATGGATAAAATCGTACGTAAGACCTATCTGCTCTGCCTTTTCGCGCAGAGCGAGCGCACTCTCAACAGTTTCGCCACCCGAGAAAAAGGTGTCAAAGCCTGCGGCCTTGATTTTTTCAAGCTTTGCCAGTTTGTCTGCACCGGGCAGACAGTGTAATTCAATACCAAGCTTTCTTTCCATAGTGAAATCTCCCTTCAGGATTGGTTATTTGTTCTCTTCGTCTAATGCGGAAATGGCGTCCTCAATGCTCTTTTTGGAGAGCAGACCGTATCTTTCCACATCGACCTTGTTGCGTTCTCCGTGGGTGAGACAGCCTGCGCCGCCGATGCAGCCACCGGGGCAGGCCATACCTTCGATAAAGTTGGCGTCAAGCACGCCCTTGTTCTTTTTGAGCAGTGCTGTGCGGCAGGCCTCAATGCCGTCACAGGTGGCGGGCTTCAGCGTAAAATCGGTGATGCCCTGCTCCTTCAGTCCTTCAGCGACTGCATCGGAAAGGCCGCCGCAGCGCGCAAAGATGCGGCCAAAATAGGAGGCACTGTCAAGTGTGCCCTCAGGCAGCGTGGTAATATCGATATCCAGGCTGTCAAACAGTGCCTGTAATTCCTCAAAGGTAATGGCAACATCAACGAAATCGCGTACTGTTTCCCGCTTAATTTCCGCTTTCTTGGCGGTGCAGGGGCCGATAAAGATGATATGACAGCCAGGGTTCTGCTCTTTGAGATAGGCAGAGATTGCCGCCATGGGGGAGAGGTTCTGCGACACATAAGGTAAAAGCTGCGGGAACGCCTTGCCGACGTAGGAAACGAAGGACGGGCAGCAGGAGCTGATGAGGAAGCCCTTTTCGGCAAGCTCGGCGCTCTCTGCCTTGGCAACCATATCGGCACCGAGGGCTGCTTCAACAATGCTGTCAAAGCCCATTTCCTTGAGGCCTGTAAAGACCTGACCGAGCTTTGCGTATTTGAATTGGCTGGCAATCGAGGGGGCGACCACGGCGATGACACGGTCGGTCGAGGAGCCTTCTCTGTGTGCCTTCAGAATTTTGATGGCGTCAAGAATGTAGGATTTGTCCTGAATGGCGCCAAACGGGCACTGATAGACGCAAGCACCGCAGGAGATGCACTTGTTATTGTCAATTTCTGCCGTGCCGTCCTCAGCGGTTTTGATCGCACCGATTTTGCAGGCGTTCTGGCAGGGGCGCTTGCGGTTTGCAATGGCGGAATAGGGGCAGACCTTGGCGCAGGCGCCGCAGTTGACGCATTTGGATTTATCAATGTGTGCGGTGTGGTGCTCATCAAAGGTGATTGCACCGAATTTGCAGGCGTCCTTGCAGCGGTGTGCAAGGCAACCGCGGCAGGATTCGGTAACGGTGTAGCCGCCGCCGGGACATTCCTCACAGGCAATGCGAATCACCTCAATGACGTTGGGGTTGTCGGGGTGACCGCCCATTGCCATTTTGACCTGTCTGCCGATGACGGCGCGCTCCTTGTAAACGCAGCAGCGCATCGTGGGCTCCTTGCCCGGGATAATGCGCGTGGGAATATCAATGACGTTTTCGGTGAGCGTTCCCGCAAATGCCTCGCGGGCAACCTCGCGTAAAACGCGATATTTCAAATCCTGTACTCGGGTATCGAATTTGCGCATATGTATCCTCCGCTTCGCGCATATTGCGCGCACAAACAAATTATTAACTGAATTATAACATAAAGAAATTGTTTTTTCAAGCGGCAAGCTGTATTTTGCTGATAAGAAAAAGCGGAAAATAAGGCACACTATGCCGTTTTTTCCGACTTTCTTGATATTTCTTGACAATCGGGGGAGAAAGGAGTATAATAGTTAGACGTTAAAACAACTCTGAAAACTGCCTTATGGCAGGGGGAGGGGACTTTGAAGAAAGAGCAAATTAAGGAGAGGGCGCAAAATGTTGTATTGCCCTGTATCATATTTGCAGCTGTGACGGGAATGGTGACGGGTGCTATCGTCTTTGCCTTCCGCGTCATATCCGAGGGTGTGATTGAAATCTCGCACCATCTGTACGGTCTTGCGCATGAAAAGCCGTATTTTATTCCTGTGCTGGTTGCAGGAGCCGTGCTTGTGGCATGGCTCGTGTCGCTTTGCCTCACCTATTCGCCGCACTCGCGCGGCGGCGGCATTCCCACAGCAGTGGCCCTGATGCGCGGATTGATTACCTTCCATTGGCTGCGCAACATCATTTTTGTCTTTACGTCAGCGTTGCTTTCTTATCTTTGCGGCATTCCGCTTGGCAACGATGAGGGGCCTGCGGTGCAGATGGGCACGGCAATCGGTAGCGGCACAACACATATTTTCGGCAAAAAGCACATGGCATGGGAGCGCTACCTGATGACGGGCGGTGCAACGGCAGGCTTTGCAACGGCAACCTGCGCACCTGTGACCGCGGTGCTCTTTGGTCTGGAGGAGGGACACCGTCGCTTCTCGCCGTTGCTGATTATGACCTGCGTGAGCAGTGTGCTTGCGGGCATGGGCACGCTTGAGCTTTTCTGTCATCTGTTTGACAAGAGCAGCGCACTCTTTCATTTTACGCTGACGGCACATCTGCCGCTTGCGAAAATCTGGATTGTGATTCCGATTGCATTGGCTTGCGGTGTCTTTGCTTATTTCTTCGGCGAGTTAACGCACTTCCTGCGCGGACTTTTGCATAAGCATCTGAAAAATCTGCACCCCTTCTTCAAGGTGGCACCTGTGTTTGCGGTCATTGCCATTGTTGGCTGTGTATATTATGAGGCAATCGGCACGGGTCACCACCTGATTGAGGAGCTTTTGAACCACCGTATGGCGTGGTATTCCGCACTGATTTTATTGGCAATTCGCTCGCTGCTCGTTATTCTTTCCAATGACGTGGGTGCAACGGGCGGCTTGTTTACGCCGATTCTTTCCTTTGGCGCGCTGATCGGCTCGGCGCTCGCCGAGGCTGTGATTGCCCTGGGCTTTCTTGATGAATCTTATCTCACGCTGCTGGTTGTGGTGGGTATGATTTCCTTCTTTGCAGCTGCTGTCCGCACGCCCCTCACTGCAATGGCCTTTGCGGTTGAGGCACTTGCGGGCTTTGGCAATTTGCTGCCTATTCTGCTCGCCGTGCTGATTGCATACGCCATTGTCGAGGTGGTTGAGGCGAATTCTATTAACGAGATTGCGATGGAAAGAGAAATTCACCACGAGCGTCACGGTCAGACACGCCATGTTGTCGACGTAACGGTCGAGGCGATGGCAGGCTCCTTTGCAATCGGAAAGCCGCCGCGCGACATTCTCTGGCCGTCCTCCTGCACGGTGTTGTCGGTTCGTCAGGATAATGATAAGCATTTTTACACGGGTGGCCCGATTGAGGAGGGCGATGTTCTGCGCCTGAACTTTACAACCTATGACCCTGAGCGCACGGCACGTGAGCTTTGTGCGATTTTGGGAGAACAGGAGATTTATGATGAGGACGTGATTCATCATGAGATTCACGAGGCGCCTCAAATTGACTGATATTTGACAAAAAAGCACCCCGTTTTGGGTGCTTTTTTGTCTTTCTGCCGCATAGAATAGAGCAGTATGTGCAGAGGGGGCGGCAGTATGATTGACAAGGATAAGGGGCGGCGCGGGCTTTCGCCCGCAGAGGTCTCTGCTTCGCGGGCGAGATACGGCAGCAATGTCATCAGCAAGAAAAGAAGGGCGGGCTTTTGGCGTCATTTCTTTGCAAATCTGGGTGACCCTGTCATCAAGGTGCTTCTGCTTGCCTTAGGGGTCAACCTGATATTTTTATTCCGCAGTCATAATTGGTTTGAAACAGCGGGTATCGCTGTTTCGGTGCTGCTGGCGACCATGATTTCAACTGTTTCCGAATACGGGAGCGAGGCGGCGTTTGCCAGATTGTCTGAGCTGTGCAGTGCCGCGCATTGTCGCGTGCGGCGTGGACAATTAACCGAGATAGACGTCAGTGATGTGGTGGTTGGTGACATTGTGCTGCTGGCGGCGGGGGAGCGTATTCCTGCTGACGGCGTGGTTTTGACAGGTAGTGTAACCGTTGACCAGGCGCCCTTGACAGGAGAGAGCAGAGAAGTAAAAAAAGAGCCCGCGGGTGGGGCTTTTTCTGCTGATCCGACGCATACGGGGGCGGTTTTTGCGGGTACAACCGTACAGACGGGCAGCGCTGAGATAGAGGTGTGCGCGGTGGGGGACCGTACGCTGCTTGGCAGCATTTCGAGTGAGCTGCAGGGGGCGGGGAGAGAGAGCCCCCTGAAACGCCGCCTTGCCGAGCTTGCCGCGCAAATCAGTCGCATCGGGTATGTGGCGGCGGTTATTTGCGCGCTTGCATTTTTGTTCCACGCACTTGTGATAGATGCAAATTTCTCCCGCGTTGAGATGCTGTCGCGTGTGCGCGACCTGCCATTTCTGTTTGAAACGCTTTTGCATGCATTGATGCTGGGGTTGACAGTTGTGGTTGTGGCAGTGCCTGAGGGGCTGCCAATGATGATTGCCGTTGTTCTTTCCTCAAATATCAGGCGCATGACGCGCGACAATGTTCTGGTGCGGCGCCCTGCGGGGATAGAGGCGGCCGGCTCCATGAATATTCTCTTTACCGACAAAACAGGCACCCTGACGACAGGGCGCCTCAGTGTATGCCGTATCCTGACAGTGAGCGAGGATTTTGCCGATGTATCTGCATTAAAACGGGGGACGGGGGAACTTTTTTCTGTATTTTCTATGGCGGTTCATGCCGCTGCGGGGGCGACACGCGGTATGCGTGACGGCGCGCCCGCCGCCATTGGCGGCAACGGTACCGACCGCGCACTGCTGCAGGCTTTTCTGCATGAGAACGCGCCCGACTTTTCTGTTGCGGCGCGTGTGGCATTTGACAGTGACCGCAAATATGGGGCAGCAAGGCTTTCTGACGGGCGCGCCTTTTTTATCGGTGCGCCTGAACGCTTGATGCCTTATGTCAGCACTGCGTATGGTGCGAAGGGTACGGTGCCCTTTTCAAAGCCGAGCTTTCTTTCCCGTATAGCCGCCCGCACACGGGCGGGGGAGCGCGTGGTGCTGGTTTGTATGGGAGATACAATGCCCGCTGACCGCCCCGGAGAGGCGCTGACGCTTCTCGCGGCAGTGGCATTTTCAGACCCGCTGCGACCCGAGGCGCGCGCAACGGTGGAAAGACTGCGCGGCGCAGGCGTGCAGGTGGTGATGATGACGGGCGACAGCAAGGAAACTGCGGCACGTATTGCCGCTTCCTGTGGCATTTTGCGGGCGGGCGGCGTTTGTTTGGAGGCTGCCGAGCTGGCGCAGATGAGTGACAGTGAAGTGACCGAAATTCTGCCCCGTTTGGCGGTATTATCCCGTGCGTTGCCTGCGGATAAGAGCCGCCTTGTCAGGCTTTGTGCGGCGGTGGGATTGGTGGTTGGCATGACGGGTGACGGCATCAACGATGCTCCTGCTCTGAAGGAGGCTGATGTCGGATTTGCCATGGGCTCCGGTACGCAGGTTGCCAAGGAGGCGGGCGATGTTGTGATTTTAGATGACAATCTCGCCTCAATTGCACGGGCAGTCTTGTATGGGCGTACCATTTTTAAGAGTATCCGTAAATTCATCACGCTGCAGCTGGTGATGAACTTCTGCGCAGTCGGGATTTCTATCATCGGTCCCTTTATCGGCTTTGATGCACCTGTGACGGTTGTGCAGATGCTTTGGATTAATATTATTATGGACACCCTTGGCGGTCTGGCCTTTGCGGGAGAGGCGCCAATGCCGCATTATATGAAGGAGCCGCCCAAAAAGCGCAGTGAGCCAATCCTCACACGCGGGATTGCCGCGCGGATTGCCTCGCTTTCAATCTATACGGTTGTGTTGTCTGTTTTCTTCCTGAAATTTACACCCGTGGTTAGCCTTTTCCGCCCCGCGGAGAATAATATTTATCTGTTGACAGCCTTTTTTGCGCTCTTTATCTTTGCGGGCGTTTTCAATTGCTTTAACGCGCGCTCTGACCGTGTGGCAATTTTTGCGGGGCTTTCCCGCAACCCTGCCTTTATACTGATTATGCTGGGCGTGGCAACGGTGCAGATTGCATTTGTCTATCTGGGTGGTGTGCTGCTGCGCACCGTGCCGCTTTTCCCAAGAGAGCTTGCGGTGGCGCTCTGCTTGGCACTGACGGTGATTCCCTTTGGCTGGATAGACCTTGTGCGGCGTCGCCTGTCGGGTAAGCGTGACCTGTATTAATGTAAAAAAGAGGGCGCCTCGCGCCCTCTTTGTTTTGATTGATTAGTAGTTTTCTGCGTGAACCTCGAAGAAGCTCTGGGGGTGTGCGCAAACAGGGCAGACCTCAGGGGCCTTCTTGCCCATAACAAGGTGACCGCAGTTGCGGCATTCCCACATCGTTTCCTCGCTCTTTGCAAAGACCGCCTGCATCTCTACGTTGCGGAGCAGCGCACGGTAGCGCTCCTCGTGTGCCTTCTCAACGGCAGCAACAGCGCGGAATTTTGCAGCGATGTCATGGAAGCCCTCTTCCTCCGCCTCAGCAGCAAAGGTTGCGTACATATCAGTCCACTCGTAGTTCTCGCCCGCAGCAGCAGCGGCAAGATTTTCTGCTGTGCCGCCAAGTCCGCCAAGGAGCTTGAACCACATCTTTGCGTGCTCCTTCTCGTTTTCGGCAGTCTTCAGAAAGAGGGCGCTGATTTGCTCATAGCCTTCCTTTTTTGCAACACTTGCAAAATAGGTGTATTTGTTGCGTGCTTCACTTTCGCCGGAAAATGCGGCCATCAGATTTTTTTCGGTTTTGGTTCCTCTCAGGTTGCTCATCTTTCATTCTCCTTTTACATAAATAATTTAGGCTTTGTCGTTGCAATCGGGGCAGACGGTGTGTAAAATCAGGTCATAGGATACAATAGGCAGGGTGGTGCTTTTCTGCAGCATCTCCGCAAAATCGCAGAGGTCCGCATCAATCAGCTTGCCGCAGACCGTACAGAGCGCATGCTCGTGCGGCGTCGGAGTTTTATCGTAAAAATCGGCTCCCGACATGGTTCTGATGTGGCGGATATGACCGCTTTCGGTCAATGCGTGCAGGTTGTTATAAACAGTGGCAAGCACCATTTTGGGGTAGTAATCCTTGACACGCTTGTAAATTTCATCAGCCTGTAAATGCCCTTCGGATTCCTGCAAAACCTGCAAAACGGCAGCGCGCTTTTGTACCATAAAATCCCTCCTTTTAGAACTATTCTAAAAAGAGTATAGCAAAATCCGCGTGCTTTGTCAATAGTATTTGCCAAAAAATTAGAAAAATTCAAAAAACAGGGAAGTAATGATGCCTCCCTGTTTTGATTTTATTCCTCGTCGCCCTTAAGCAGCTTTGCGCCGCAAGCGGGGCAGGTGAGCTCGGCGGGGTCGACGCTTTCATCAAAGCAGACCGTTTCGCCGCAAGCAGGGCACTCTACCTCGTAGGTGTCCTCGCAAAGCTCGCACTCGTCGGCGAAGTCGCAGCAATCGCACGCGCCGTCGCAATCGTCGTCCTCAAGCAGGATTTCCTCCACAAAGTGCAGGTCCTCGTCAAGCTCCTCACAGTAATCGTTCAGATCCTCAACGTCGCAGTCAAGCTCCTCAACCTTGGCGGCAAGAGCGTCAACCATGTCGATGAGAGCTGCAATCAGCTTGCCCTCCTTGCTTTCGCTGCCGAGAGCAAGACCCTCAGCCAGCCCCTTCAGGTAAGCGGCCTTTTCAGTCAGGTTCATCATCATAATGCTCCTTTCGGGAATTATGCGCGGGAGAGGTACTCGCCCGTGCGGGTGTCAATCTTCAGCACGTCACCCTCGTTGATGAAGAGGGGAACCTTAATCTCAGCGCCGGTCTCAAGGGTTGCGGGCTTGAGGGTGTTGGTGGCGGTGTTGCCTGCAAAGCCGGGGTCGGTCTTTGCAACCATCAGCTCAACAAATGTGGGGGGCTCTACGCCAAAGACGTTGCCCTTGTAGGAAATGATCTTGCAGAGCATCTCCTCCTTGACAAACTTAAAGCTCTCAGGCAGCTTGTCGCTGTTGAGGGGAAGCATGTCAAAGGTCTCCATGTCCATGAAGTAGTAAAGATCACCGTCACAGTAGGAGTACTGCATCTCCTTGCGCTCGATATAAGCGTTCTCAAACTTGTCAGTGGGGTTAAAGGTCTTCTCAATGACCGCACCGGTGATGACGTTCTTCAGCTTGGTGCGTACGAACGCTGCACCCTTGCCGGGCTTTACATGCTGGAACTCAACAACCTGCAGTACGTTACCCTGACCGTCGTCAAAGGTTACGCCATTCTTAAAATCGCCTGCTACTACCATTTTATACCTCCGAAGTATGGTTTACTGTTTGATTTTTCCCGCATCACGCGAGAAATATATGGTCTCCTATATTTTACACGAAACGGGCGGTATTTGCAAGGGGTTTTTGGAATTTTTTCGTATAGCACGGTAAAAAAGCAAAAAAAGAAAAGAATTTGAAACGAAAGATTGACAAGGGCGCATTTTTGCATTATAATATACACTGTATAAATAGCAGATAAGCGCAATCGCGCGGAGCGCGTGCGAGTCTGCAAGGAACAAAAGGGAGAAAACAGTATGAAATTCATCAACATCGGCTTTGGTAATATGGTAGCTGCCAACCGTATGGTTGCGCTGGTCAGTCCCGATTCTGCACCTGTTAAGCGTTTGATTCAGGACGCGAAGGACGAGGGGCGAACCATTGACGTGACCTGTGGTCGCCGCACCCGCGCTGTTATCATTACCGATAGCGAGCACGTGATTCTTTCTGCCATTCAGGCAGAGACAATTGCCAACCGTCTGGAGGACGGCGCGCTGACCGATGATGATGGGGACGGTGAGGACGAATGAGTGCCGCAGAAGCTGTAAAAAGAGGGCTTTTGATAGTGGTGTCCGGTCCTGCCGGCAGCGGTAAGGGCACGGTGCTTGCCGAGCTGCTGAAGGAGCAAAATTACCGCTATTCCGTCTCCGCAACCACGCGCGCACCTCGTCCCGGTGAGGTGAACGGTGTGAATTATCATTTCCTCAGCCGTGCGGAGTTTGAAGGGCGCATTGGTGCAGGCGAGATGCTTGAGTATACCGAGTATTGTGGAAATTACTACGGCACGCCCAAAAAGGAGGCAGAGGCAGTGCTTGCATCGGGCTGCAATCTGCTGCTTGAAATTGAGGTGGAGGGCGCAGCCAACGTCAAGGCAAAGTACCCTGAGGCAGTGCTGATTATGCTGCTGCCCCCTTCCTTTGCTGTACAGGAGGCGCGTCTGCGCGGCCGCGGCACCGAAACCGAGGAGAAGATATTGGAGCGTCTTTCCCGCACCCGCGAGGAGGTGCCCTGTGTCACCCATTATGATTATGTCGTTTACAATCACGATGGGCGTGTGGGGGATACGGCAGATGATATTCGTGCCATTGTGCGTGCCGAGCGCGCCGCCGTGAGAAGAAACGGCAATGCCGCAGACAATTATTTTTCTTGATAAAAATAACATAAACCATAAGGAGAACCAAGATGATTTACCCTACCATTGAAAAACTGACCAAGGGCGAGTACAACCGCTACCAGCTTGCTATCGCAACCGCAAAGTGTGCCCGTCTGATTACCGAGGAGTATGTACGCCAGCGCGCAGCAGCTGAGGCGGTGCTTACGGGCAACAAGGACGGCGGCAGCATCGCTGCGATGATTGACCAGGATTTGGCTGACAAGAAGGCAGTGAAGAACGCCATTGACAGCCTTGACTCCGGCAAGTATGTTATTGTAGAGGCTTCCGAAGAGGAAGAGACCGAGGACGAGGATTAATTCGGGCAGATGAGCCAAAAAATATAGAGGGGAGGGGTATCAATGCCGCAATATGTTAAGGTGAGGCTGCTTGATGCCCCTCGCTTTCTTGACCGCGCCTATTCCTATGCGCTCCCCGCATCGCTTGCGGCGGAAACGCGCCCCGGCTCGTTTGTGACGGTGCCGTTTGGCGGTGGCAATCGCCGCCGTATGGGTCTTGTCACAGAGGTGACAGACGTCGCGGAATACGATGAAGTGAAGCCTGTTTTATCAATTGTAACGCCTCGCATTTCGCTTTCGGCAGAAATGTTGGGGCTTGTGTCTTTTTTAAGAGAAACCACGCTTTGCGCCACGGGTGATGCCGTGCACACCATGATTCCCGCAGGGGCATTTTCGGGCGTTGTTGAGCGTATCCTGCCGACAGGTAAAACACCTGCCGATGTGACCAAGCTCACCCCTGAGGAAACCTTTTTCCTTTCCTATTTGTTGCGTGTGGGTGGGGCAAGCACGGCAGCCCTGCAGAATCGTTTTGGCGAGGCGACTGAGGCAATGCTGCGCCGTTTGCTCAAAATGGAGCTTATCACCCGCGAGCTCCTGCAGAAGGGTGCCATGCGTGAAAAGCAGTGTGTGACCTATGAGGTTGCCGATAAAGAAACCGCGCAGGCGCTTGTGGAAGGTGCTTTGAAAAAGCCGCGCTTGGGTGAAAAGCAGCGCAGTGCACTTGCCCTTCTTCTGAAGGGTGCGTGTACGGCAGATGTGCTGCGCGAGCAGGGCTTTGCAAAGGCGGTGCTTGACGGGCTTTCGGAAAAAGGGCTTGTCGCGGCGCACACGGCGCGTGTCTGGCGTAATCCCTATGCCGATGCGGGCACAGAGAGCCGTCTGGCGCACGATTTTTCGCTGAACGCCGAGCAACAGGCTGTTTTTGAAAAAATTACCGCACTTGCCGATGACGGCGAGGCACACGCAGTGCTTCTGCATGGCGTGACAGGCAGTGGTAAAACACCCACGATGCTGAAGGTAATTGACCATGTGCTTGAAAGGGGACAGGGCGTGATTGTGCTGCTGCCCGAAATCGCCTTGACACCACAAACCCTGTCACTTTTCTGCTCACGCTACGGTCAGCGTGTGGCAGTGATGCATTCTGCACTCTCCGCAGGAGAGCGTCTTGACACCTATTACCGCATTTTGGAGGGCGAGGCAGATGTGGTTGTCGGCACGCGCTCTGCGGTTTTTGCCCCTGTCAGAAATCTCGGGCTGATTGTCATGGACGAGGAGCACGAGCATACCTATAAATCCGATATGAACCCCAAGTACCACGCGCGCGATGTCGCGCGCTGGCGATGCGCGCACCATAAGGCAACGCTGCTTTTGTGCTCGGCAACTCCCTCACTTGAAAGCTATAAGCGCGCCAGGGAGGGACGCTATACACTTTTGCAGCTGAAGACCCGCCACGCGGGTGCCACGTTGCCCACGGTGCAGATTGCCGATATGCGCGGCGAGGCGGGAGAGGGAAATCTCTCGCCGATCGGGCGTGAGCTGCGTGAGCTGCTGACCGCGAATGCGGCAGCAGGAAATCAGTCAATTCTTTTCCTGAATCGCCGCGGCTATAACCATGTGGTGACCTGTCGCTCCTGTGGAGAGGCATTGACCTGTCCCTCCTGCAGCGTGACCTTAACCTATCATACCAAGGATAAGCGCTTTGACGAGGGATATCTGCTCTGCCATTTTTGCGGCAGACGTAAGCCCCTGCCGAAGGCCTGTCCTTCCTGCAATTCTCCGCATCTTTTCCGTGCGGGCTATGGCACGCAGCGTGTGGAGGAGGAGCTTGCCACACTGTTGCCTGATAAGCGCGTGCTCCGTATGGATACCGATACCACCGGCACCAGAACCTCTTATGAGGAGCTGCTCGGCGCCTTCCGCCGCCGTGAGGCGGAGGTGCTGCTTGGTACGCAGATGGTGACAAAGGGGCACGATTTTCCCGACGTGACGCTGGTGGGTGTGCTGATGGCAGATGCCTCGCTCTATCTTGACGATTACCGTGCCGCCGAGCGTACCTTTTCGATGCTGACGCAGGTGATTGGTCGCGCAGGGCGCGCGGGTAAGGCGGGCACGGCACTCATACAGACCAGTAATCCCGACCACGAGGTCATCAGGCTGGCTGCTGAGCAGAACTATGAAGCCTTTTATGAGCGTGAAATTGCACTGCGCCGTGCGCTGGTATTTCCGCCGTTCTGCGATATCGCACTGCTCACGCTTTCCCATACCGATGAGCGCAAGCTGATGCCCGCTGCAAGGGCACTTTCCGAGGAGCTGACCAAATTGCTTGCCGCCGAATTTTCCGACGTGCAGGTGATTGCCTTCGGCCCCTTTGAGGCACCGATTTATCGCGCTGACGGCAAATACCGTATGCGTATGGTACTCAAATGCGCGCTTAACAAGCGTACACGCGAGATGCTCGGTAAGCTGCTTGATATTTTTGGCAAGCAAAAGCCCGAAACGCCGCTTCTGTCGGTTGATTTGAACCCCTCCAATTTATAATTTCCGGTTGTTTAAGGAGCATTATCATGGCTAAATTACAAATTCGCAAGGTGGGTGACGAGGTACTGCGTAAGACCTGCCGCCCTGTTGAGGAGATTACCCCGCGTATTCATACGCTGCTTGATGATATGATTGAAACAATGCGTGCTGCAAACGGCGTTGGTCTTGCTGCACCGCAGGTTGGTGTCCTGCGCCGTATTGCGGTGGTGGAAACCGAGCCTGGTGAGGTTTTTGAGCTGATTAATCCCAAAATCATCGCGACTGCAGGTGAGGAGGAGGGCGCTGAGGGCTGCCTTTCTGTCCCCGGCCGCTACGGTCTTGTCAAGCGTCCCCTGCATGTGACGGTGCGCGCGATGAATCGCGCAGGCGAGGAGTATGAAATTACCGTGCATGATTTCCAGGCGCGTGCCTTTTGCCACGAGATTGACCACCTGGACGGTCATCTTTATATCGACAAGGTCACGCGTATGCTTGATGACGAGGAGATTGGCTGATGCGCGTGTTGTTTATGGGCACCCCCGATTTTGCGCTGTTTACACTGCGTGCGTTGGTGGAATCCGGTGCGGAAATCGTTGGTGTTGTCACGCAGCCCGACAAGCCTAAGGGACGCGGCTACGAGCTGCAGCCGCCGCCTGTTAAGGTGTACGCACTGGAGCAGGGGATTTCTGTCTATCAGCCGAGCACGCTGAAGGACGGTGCCTTTTCGCGCGAGTTGAATGCTCTTGCCCCCGATGTGATTGTGGTTGTGGCATACGGCAAAATTCTGCCCCCGTATGTGCTTGAATACCCGAAATATGGCTGCGTAAATGTGCACGGCTCGCTGTTGCCTGCTTATCGCGGTGCCGCCCCGATGCAGCGCGCGATTATGGACGGCCATGCCGAAACAGGCATCACGACGATGCTGATGAACGAGGGACTTGATACGGGCGATATGCTTCTTACCGTACGTGTGCCGATTGGCGAAAATGATAATTTTGAGCATATCCACGACAAGCTGGGCGAGGCGGGCGCCGCACTTTTGCTTGATACCCTGGCAGTGTTGCGTGCGGGCAGCATAACCCCTGTGCCGCAGGACCATGCCCTTGCCACCTATGCTGCAAAAATCGGCAAGGCCGATTGTCTGATAGATTTCTCAAAATCTGCACAAACTGTGCATAATACCGTGCGCGGACTTTCTCCTGTTCCGCTTGCCTTTACAAAAACGCCTGAAGGCAAGCTTCTCAAGCTGATTGAGAGCCGTGTGGTGCGTGCCGCAGGTGCGCTTGCCGCCCCCGGCACCGTGCTTTCGCTGGACGACGAGATTGTTGTTGCATGCGGCGAGGGCAGCGTGGCGTTTACGCGTGTGCTGCCTGAGGGCAAGGGACGTATGAGCGCTGCCGATTATATCCGCGGCAGACGTCTTGCGGCAGGAGATATTCTCGGTTAACGAAAGGAGCCATTATGTTTTTCTTTTGGTGGGACCCGACCCTTCTTATTGTCATTCCCGGTTTTATTTTTTCCCTGATTGCACAATTCAAAATCCGTTCCGCATATCGTGCGGGCAGCGCGCAGATGCTGCGTTATGGTATGACGGGTGGCGCGGTTGCGCGTCGTATTCTCGACAGCAATCGCCTCACACACGTTAATATTGAAACCGTCCCCGGTGAGCTTACCGACCACTATGACCCCTCGGCAGGCGTCCTTCGTCTTTCCGAGGCAGTCTGGCGCGGCAACAATGTGGCGGCTGTCGGTGTTGCTGCACACGAGGCGGGGCACGCGATGCAGCACGGCAAGAAATACTGGCCGCTTCGTTTGCGTATGGCGCTTGTGCCTGTCACGCGTATCGGTGCGGGGCTTGCGATGCCCTTGTTTCTCATTGGTATTTTGTTTGCCGCGTTGATGCCCGCAATGGGTGAGTGGCTGATGTTCCTCGGCCTTTCCTTTTATTCGCTTGCCGTCATCTTTCAGCTGGTGACATTGCCTGTTGAGTTTAATGCCAGCCGCCGTGCCATGCGCTGCCTTGCGGGGTCAGGTACGATGAGTGATGAGGAATTAAAGGGCGCACGCCGCGTGCTGAACGCTGCGGCGATGACCTATGTGGCGTCACTTGCCGTCAGCCTGCTGACACTTTTCAGACTCCTGCTGATTGCCGGCAGTCTCACACAACGCAGAAGATGATGCGCAGCGCGAGAACCATTGCTGCCGAGCTTTTGTTGCGTGCCGAGGCGGCGGGGCAGTATGCTGATCGCGCGCTTGATGCTGCTCTTTCCCGTGAGCAGGGCTTAGATGCACGCGACAGGGCGCTTGTTACGACGCTCTTTTACGGCGTGATCGAACGCCGCATCACGCTTGATTATATCATTGACGGGCTTTCCGATATTGCACCCTCTGCGATAGAGGCAAGCGTGCGCGCGACACTGCGTGTAGCACTCTATCAGCTGCTGTATCTTGACCGTGTACCCGACCACGCAGCGGTTGCCGAGGCGGTTGAAATGGTACCGCGCCGCAGCAAGGGCTTTGTTAATGCGTTGCTGCGCAGCTTTTGCCGAGAGGGCAAAGGGGTGACGTATCCCGATGCGGAAAGGGAGCCACTGCGCTATCTTTCGGTGCGATATTCCGTGCCCCCAAAAACCGCCGCACGCTTTGTGTCTGTCTTTGGCAGGACGCGTGCCGAATCGGTGCTTGCTGCCTTTCAAAGGCACACACATACCTGCGTGCGTGTTAATACACTGAAGCTGACCCGCGCGGAATTTCTTTCGCGTGTGGCAGGGACTGTCCCTGCGGAAAACGCCCCGTATGGGGTGATTTTGCCTGACAACGTCTCGCTCCACGCGCTCCTTGCCGAGGGGCTTTGCTTTGTACAGGACGAGGCTTCGCAGATTGCGGTTGCCGCACTTGATGCAGGACCCTCGATGCGTGTGATTGACCTTTGTGCCGCACCCGGCTCCAAATCCTTTGGTGCTGCGCTCGATATGAAAAACAAGGGCGAGCTGAGGAGCTTTGACCTGCACGAAAACAAGCTTTCCCTCATTCGCCGCGGTGCAGAAGCGCTCGGCATTGAAATCCTGACTGCCGCAGCCGCCGATGCCAGACGTGCGGAAGCGAGCGAGCTCGGTCAGTTTGACCGTGTTATCTGCGACGTACCCTGCTCGGGCTTTGGTGTGCTTGCCAAAAAGCCTGATATCCGCTATAAGGATATTGATGAGGCGGCAGGTCTCCTTCCTGTGCAGGCGGCTATTTTAGAGGCCGCTGCCCCCCTTGTAAAATGTGGCGGCGTGCTGCTTTATTCTACCTGTACGCTGCTGCCCGAGGAAAACGAAGGGCAGGTTAAGGCATTTCTGGCCTCGCACCCCGAATTTGCACTTACCCCATTTACGGTGGGAGAAATTGCGTCTGCGGGTATGCTGACCTTAACGCCTGATAAGCATGGTACCGACGGCTTTTTTATCGCCAAATTACAAAAAACATAAGGATAACTATGAAAGAAAAAAGAGAGCTGCTCTCCCTTGATAAGGAGGAGCTTGAAGCGCTGCTCCTGTCACTGGGTGAGCCGCGCTATCGCGCAGGACAAATCTTTTCCCAGCTGCACCGTGGGCTCTCCCCCGCAGAAATGACCAACATCGGCAATAAGACGCGCGAGCGCCTTGCTGAGGTGGTGGATTTTCATCTGCCGCAGGTTTGCCGCAAGCTGGTTTCCGCCATTGACGGCACGGTGAAATATCTCTTTACCTTGGCTGACGGAAATGCAGTGGAAAGCGTGCTGATGCACTATGAGCACGGCACCACTATCTGTATTTCCTCTCAGGTTGGGTGTGCCATGGGGTGCAAATTCTGCGCTTCCACCATTGGTGGGCGTGTGCGCAATCTGACGGCAGGTGAGCTTGTCGGTCAGGTGATTGCTGCGGCGCGTGACAGCGGTGAGCGCATTGGCGGTATCGTGATGATGGGCATCGGTGAGCCGCTGGATAATTTTGATAACGTGGTAAAGTTTTTGCGCCTGGTTAACCACCCCGAGGGACTTAATATCGGTTATCGCCACATTTCGCTTTCTACCTGCGGGCTTGTGGATAAGATTGATGAGCTGGCGGCGCTTTCTCTGCCGATTACGCTTTCGATTTCGCTGCACGCGGCAGATGATGAAACGCGCAGTGCCATTATGCCGATTAACCGCAGATACAATGTTGCGGCGCTGCTTGCTGCCTGCCGCCGTTATTATGCTGTCACGGGCAGGCGTATTTCCTTTGAATATACGCTGATTGCGGGCAAAAACGATTCTGCCGCTGCCGCAAAAAATTTGGCGCTGGTTTTGAATCGTGCGCTCCGCACACGCAGCGATACCATGCCGATTCACGTGAATCTGATTCCCGTGAATGAGGTTGCCGAAACCGGCTTTCGCCGTGCTTCGGCGCAGGCAATTTCGCGCTTTGCCGCCGTGCTTGAGGAAAACGGTATCCGCGCGACGGTGCGGCGCCGTCTGGGCTCGGATATCAATGCCTCCTGCGGTCAGCTGCGCCGTGCCGCGCAAGGCGAGGGCGAAATGCAATAAAAACCCTTGAATGGGGGTAAAATAAAGGCAAATCTCAAAAAGGAGAATATGCCTTGCAAACAAAGAGAAAAAAACGGTCAGGCACCGTGCGCAGGCTTGTTATCGCCAATCTGCTGGCGCTTTTTGCGCTTGTCTTTCTGGTGGTTGTGGCGCTCTTTGCCACAGGGCTGCTTGGCAGCGTGCTTGCATTTATTTTTTAGAGGGGAAACGGTATGCAATACGAGGAACAGGGCAGAGTAATCCGCGGTGTTGGCGGACTTTATGAGATATTGCTGCAAGCGGGTGACACGCCTCTGTCGGGCGGCACTGTTTTTTCGCGCGCCAAGGGCAATTTCCGCATCAAAAATATCATGCCTCTCGTCGGTGACCTTGTCCGTGTGCGGTATGATGAAACTGCCGTGGCGCGTTATACCGCAGAAAAGCCGCTTGAAAGCGACGATGGCGGTGGCGTAGTAATTGCGGAGATTTTGCCGCGCAGCAATTCGCTGATTCGCCCACCGATGGCAAACCTCGGTGTGCTGTTTATCACCTTCGCCGCGGCAAAGCCCGACCCTGTGACCGAAACGATAGATAAGCTGATAGCGATTGCCGAGCACAATGGCATCGAGCCGATACCCATTATCTGTAAGCGTGATGTAGCACCTGAACGTGCGGCAGAGCTTTGCGATATTTACAAACAAGCAGGCTTTACTGCCTTTACCATTTCCTCGTTGGAGGGAGAAGGTATTGAAGAATTGCGCGCGTGGATTGCAGAAAATCTCGGCGACCGCATCGCCGCTTTTTCGGGGGCATCTGGTGTTGGAAAATCCACCCTGTTGAATGCATTATACCCCAATCTGGGGCTCGAAACGGGCGACATTAGTCACAAAATCTCGCGCGGCAAGCACACCACGCGCCGCGTGGAGCTTTATGCGGTTGGCGAGGGCTTTGTTGCCGACACGCCCGGGTTCAGTATGCTGGATTTTGTGCGATTTGATTTCTTTACAAAGGAGGATTTGCCCTTTGTGATGCGTGAGTTTGCGCCCTATATCGGCGTTTGCCGCTATACCAAGTGCACACACACCAAGGAGGAGGGCTGCGCCATTCTTGCCGCAGTGAAAAGCGGCGGAATTTCCCCTTCACGACATCGCGGCTTTCTTGCGATGTATGAGGAGCTGAAAAACAAGAAGGAGTGGGATAAAAAATAATGCGTGCATACATATTTGCGGGCGGCGTGATTGACCCCGCCAACATTTACTGTAAGCCGGGAGCAGAGGATTTGACGATTGCCGCTGACAGCGGCTGGCATAACGCGCTGGCGCTTGGCATCACCCCGCAGATTTTACTTGGCGATTTTGATTCCATTGGTGCTGACAGCCTGCCTGAGGCGAAGGAAATTTTGCAGGTGCCTGCCGAGAAGGACCGCACCGACACACAGCTGGCTGTAGATTTGGCGCTCTCGCGCGGCGCACATGAAATGGTAATTGTGGGCGGACTTGGCGGCAGACTTGACCACGCACTTTCTAATCTCGGCGTGCTTGAAATGCTCTCGGAGCGCCACGTGCACGCCATACTGGAGGACGGCTTTAACCGCGTGCGCTTTTTGCGTAATACGGGTGCCCTGATTGCGCGCAGCGCATATCAGTATCTCTCGGTGCTTGCTGCCGATAAAACCGTCAAGGGTGTGTCGGTTGACGGCTGTAAATATCCCTTGAAGGGTGCAAAGCTGTCGCGCGCCTGCGGGTGGACGGTCAGTAATGAAATTACGGGAAACTGTGCACTTGTTGAGGTGCGCCGCGGCGGCATTTTCGTGCTGGAAACCAAATAAAAAAGGAGCAAATGCTCCTTTTTTATTTTTTGCGAATGTGAAAGATACGGCGCAAGAGTGGCGCCAGCAGCGCAGGGGAGCGCATCAGTACAATTTTCATGGCAATTCTCCTCGTGTTCAGATGTAGGTGTGTGCCTCATTTTCAGAATATGCACCGCAAGACCTTCTCGCTCATAGCATATAGCGAGGTGAGGAATATGAGTGCAATCAATGGGTGCGTAGATTTTCGCGACACCGACAGAATATCCGAGGAGCGGGTGAGGCTTGCGGGCAGGCTGCTTGCACACCGCGGCCCCGATGAGGAGGGCGCTTATCGTGCGGCGGGCGTGTGCTTTTATCACAACCGCCTGGCGGTGCGTGACCCCGCAGGCGGCAAGCAGCCGATGTGCGCGGTTTTTCACGGCAGGCGCTACGCCATTGTCTACAACGGTGAAATTTATAATGCGCGTGAGCTGCGTCGCGCACTGGCAGGGCAGGGGGCGACCTTCCGCACTGCGTGCGATACCGAGGTCGTGCTTTGGGCATATATTTTTTATGGAGAAGATGCGCCAAAGCACCTAAACGGTATGTTTGCCTTTGCCGTGCATGACGAAACTGCCGAAAAGGTGGTGCTTGTGCGTGACCGCTTCGGCGCGAAACCGCTTTATTATACCCGTTATGGGGGCAAATTCGCCTTTGCTTCTGAGCAGAAAGCGCTTTTGGGTGAGGATATGGCACCGCCTGAGGTTGACAGGGAGGGGCTTTGGCAGCTCTTGTATTTATCTCCCGTCACCCTTCCCGGTCAAAGCGTGTTCAAGCATATCAGAGAGGTTTTGCCGGGACACACACTTACGGTTGATGCGGCGGGTGTGCGCGAGCAAGCCTACTGGCGGTTGCAGGCGGACGAATGTCCTGACGACCTTGAAGGTGCTGCCGCGCACGTGCGTGAGCTGCTGGCAGATGCTGTGGCGCGTCAGCTTGAAAGCGATGTGCCTCTTGCCACGCTGCTTTCGGGCGGGCTCGATTCGTCAGCAGTTACGGCGCTTGCTGCGAGAGAGCTCTCGAAAGAGGGAACTGTGCTTGACACCTATTCCTTTGAATATGAGGGTAATCGAGAGCATTTCAAGCAGTCGCTTTTCCAGCCTGAGAGTGATGAGGCCTACGCTGCTGCGCTTGCCGCAGAGCTTGGAACGCGCCATACCGTTTTGACGGCGCCCTCGGCAGGGGTGGCAGACCTGCTGTATGCCGCAACGCTGGCACGGGACCTGCCGGGGCAGGCGGATATTGATTCCTCGTTGCTTTATTACTGTCAGGAAATCAAAAAGCGTCACACCGTGGTGCTGTCGGGCGAGGGGTCAGATGAAATCTTCGGCGGGTATCCGTGGTTTTATCGCCCCGAAATGCTGCACCGTGAATTTTTTCCCTGGGTGCACGAGCCCCGTGTGCGCGCATCTCTTTTTGACAGCACGCTTGTTGATGCCGACCGCGGTTATTCGTATGCGTGTGAGATTTACCGCGATGCGCTTGCCGCTTGCCCCGTGCGGAAGGGTGAGTCCGACGAGGATTGCAGAGCAAGGCAGGCAACATGGCTTTCCACACAGTATTTTATGGCAAGCCTGCTGGCGCGGAAGGACCGCATGAGTATGTATGCGGGCGTGGAAGCGCGCGTGCCATTCGGCGACCATCGGATTCTTGAATATGTCTTCAATTTGCCGTGGGCATATAAACATGAAAATGGTGTGGAAAAGTCACTTTTGCGACGGGCAATGGAGGGTCTTTTGCCGTCGCGCGTGCTTTGGCGCAAGAAAAGTCCGTATCCCAAGACGCACGACCCTGCCTATGAGAGACTGGTTGCCGAAATGCTGAAAACCCGTCTTACGCGTACTGACGGCTTTCTGCACAATGCACTGGACGGCAAGCGATTTGCCGCCTTCCTCAGCGAAGAAAACGGTACTTGGTTTGGTCAGCTGATGGCAAGACCGCAGCTGATTGCATGGCTCTGCCAGCTTGATTTCTGGTTTGAAAAATATCGCGTAAAGCTGCTCCCTTGAAGAAAGCAACAGCGTCGCTTTTGCGACCTCTCCGCCCGAGCCCCTCGGGCGGAGATTTTTTTGCCGTTTGGCGGTGATTTTTCTATAAATATATTTATGTAGGCAAGCGCTTTTTGAAATGATTGTGAAAATGCATAAAATTCGTCAAAATCAATGCAGCAATATGAACAAATGATGCAGAAAATAATTCTATATTTTTGCTAAATGTGCTTGACAAGCAAGCGAAAATTTGATATAATTTACGAGAACTCTATCAGTGGATTTCCAAATTTATTAAAAGGAGGGAGTTCCCACGATTGTGGGAGCAGAAAACAATGAAGAATTTTGTCCGTGTAATCTGTCTGTTGCTTGTCTGCGTCTTCTGCCTGACTGCGATTATCGCTTGTAATGGCAAGAAGAGAAAAAGAGGCACGCTGGACAGAGAATTCCAGGAAATTGACGGCGTCCTTTATGCAAAGGACGAGTGGGGCACCTGGCGTGAGTACGACAGCCTGCCTGATGACATGGATTATGATGGCGATACCGTAAAGGTTCTTTACTGGACCGGTTCCGAGTCGGTTTCTCCTGAGTTCGTGCAGGAGGAGCTGGTTGACGATGACCGCCTTGCTTCGATTTACAAGCGTAACGAGGCTGTTCAGGACCGTATGAACATTGAGCTTTACATGGTTGCTGAGCCCGGTGATACCGATTCGATGGAGACCTTCGTAAAGCGTGTTGAGGACGCAAAGAAGGCAGGCACCAACGAGTACGATATCGTTGCAGCATACTCCCGTAGCCAGGGTGCACTTCTTACCAAGGGTCTGATTCAGAACCTCAACGCAATTGAAGACAGTCACCTTGACCTTTCCAAGCCCTGGTGGCCGCCTCGCATCAACGACAACCTTGAGATTGGCAAGGGCGATAACGCGAAGCTTTACTACGTATCCGGCGATATGGCTATGACCGCTATCGATAACCTGCACTGCGTATACTTCAACAAGGACCTTGTTGACCAGAAGTATGCACAGAAGGCCAAGGATTACTTTGCAAACACCACGCGTCACGCCAAGATTGATGCAGAAAACTCCACTGCTACTTACATGCTTTACGATATGGCGTACAAGGGTGGCGAAGGCAAGGGCGGCTGGACGATTGACGACCTGATTGAGCTTTCTTCCAATGCTTATCTTGATAAGAACAGCAGCGGCGTCGTAGACATGGCTGACCAGTTCGGTCTTTGCTCTATCGGTTACTGTATGGCAGCACTGTACGGTGGCTCCAACCTCCGTATGGTTGAGCAGGATGTTAACTCTACCTTGAAGGTTTCCGACGACTGGACCTCCAATCGTACCGTTGAGCTTATCAACAAGCTGACCCCCCTGATGCGTTCGAACAGCTACTGTGACAACGATAAGATCGGCGGCACGTTCTACGCAATGCCCTTCATTAACGGTAATGCACTCTTCACCGTTTACTACCTCCGTATGGCAGTTGACTACCTGATTGGTAACCCCGCAATTGAGGATTACGGTATTCTTCCGATTCCGAAGTACAACGATGCACAGTTGAACTACTACACCGTTATCGGTAACGAGTTCTCCATCTTCTCCATCTTCATTGATTGCGATGACCGTGGCGACAGACAGGGTGCGCTTTCCATGCTGACCGCAGTTCTTGAGTGCTGGGCAAGTGAGGCGTTCCGCCAGACCACTCCCGTTGTATTTGAGATGAATATGCAGCTCAAGTCCTCGCCCACGCAGGCTGAGACTGATATGTGTGAGTTGATTCGTGCAAATATTCAGTTCGATATGGGTCGTATTATGGATACCGCACTGAGCGGCGGTAGCATTCAGAACACCATTAATATGGACTCTCTGATGGCTTCTGCAGCACGTAACGGTACCTCTTGGACCACCGTAACCAAGGCAAATCTTGATCTGATGAAGGGCCATTTGGCAGACTTCGTCAGCGGCTTGAAGTAAAATAAGCTGATAAAACACCCCGCGGCATTGCCGCGGGGTGTTTTGTTATGTAATATATAAATATATATAAGAAGCGTTATGCGCGGGGAAAGAGGATTGCCACACGGTCCTGCCCGCCGTAATCTTTTTTGATTTCACAGGTGAAGCCGGCATTTGCGGCAAGCCCGGCAAGTGCCTCAGCCTGGTCATAGCCGATTTCAAACAGTATGATGCCACCCGGCTTCAGATAGGTCACCCAGTTTCTGAGAATTGCGCGATAAAAATCCAGACCGTCGGTTCCACCGGCAAGTGCGGCGAGCGGTTCAAAGCTGACCTCGGTTTGCAACGTGGGTATAATACTGTCTGAAATATAGGGTGGATTCGAGAGAATGGCATCAAATTTTCCGCTAAAAATGCCGGTGGCGGGTGCATGCAAAACATCGTATTTTACGGTAGTAAAGCGGTTTTCCACATGGTTTTTTGCGGCGTTTCTCGTGGCAAGCGCCAGCGTTTCTGGAAAGAGGTCAACCGCTATGGCGGTGGTGTCGGGACGGGCGGCGAGGGTGGAAATTGCCACACAGCCGCTTCCTGTGCAAAGGTCGAGAAATCTTGCACCGTTCCCCAGCGTTTTGATTGCGCACTCAACGAGAATCTCGGTGTCGGCACGCGGAATCAGACAGCTTTCATTGACCTCATACACCTCGCGGTAGAAGTACCATTCGCCGAGAATGTATTGTAAAGGATATCCTGTCAGGCGGCGTGCGAGGGCTTTTTTCAGTGCCTCACCCTGAAAGGTTTCCCAAAGGAGCCTGGCTTCGCCTGTCGCGTTTTCGATGTTTGCGGCGCGCAGGCGTGCTGTCAGAGCTTGTAAATCCATATGAGGGACTCCTTTCTTTTTGGATAATTTTTGTGTTGGCGCGAAAAATAACATTGGTAAGGGGGTGAAAAACGTGGAGAAAGCCGATTGTGGCAGAGGATTTGTTTCCTCACTTTTTACAGTGACCGCCTTGTCGGCAGGGGCATATCTCTGTTACCGTATGGCGCGCAATCTGATTACCTTTTGCGCGGTGTTTGATGCACCCGTTCCGGCTGCAGATGGCGTCTGTGCCGATGAGCTTGAGGAATGCATATTGATGTAACATGCGAAAAGAGAGCTGTGCGCAGCTCTCTTTTATTTTACCGCATTTTTTCTCTCTGTCAAGTCCTTTTTGTGCACTTGCAAAACCGCTTTGAATATGCTATACTGATTACATCTATATAAAGGAGATTTGTTATGCAGGGCTTTCGTATAATCACACCATCGGCATTTGATGGTATTTTTGAGCGCATCGGTAAGGATTGGATGCTGCTGACCGCTGCCGCAGAAATTGAAACGGGTGAGCGAATTCTCAATACGATGACCGCCTCGTGGGGTGGAATGGGCATTTTGTGGGGGAAACGGGTCGCGTTTTTGTTCGTGCGTCCGCAGCGTTATACCGACCGATTGATTGGGGCAAGTGAGCGTATGAGCATCTCCTTTTTTGATGAGGACTATCGCGCCGCGCTCCGACTTTGCGGTACGGTCAGCGGTGCGGATACCGATAAATTCGCGGCGGCGGGGCTCACCCCGCTTGATGCTGCGGGCACGCCCGTGATTGCTGAGGCGCGGTACAATTTGATTTGCCGCAAGCTTTACGCAGATACATTGAGACGCGAGGGGTTTTGCTTGCCTGCGTTGCTTGAGAATTATAAAGCAGAAGACTATCATCACGTGTATGTGGTGGAGATTGAGGAAATTTGGCAAAGGGATTCATGATGAGTACAGTATATGAAAATGTCCGTGCGCTTTGCGAACGGGTGCGCGCCGCAGCTCCCCGGATTGCTACGGCTGCGCATGAGCGCCGCGCGAGGATTCTCGCACATATGGCAGATGCATTGGTGGCGCATACGGCAGATATTCTGGCGGCGAATGCCGAGGACCTTGCAAGCGCCGCCGTCAACGGTGTGCCGCGCGCGATGCTTGACCGCCTGACCTTGACCGAAGCGCGTATTGCGGGGATTGCGGACGGAATCCGCGCCCTGATTTCCTTGCCTGACCCTCTTGCTGCAGAGGAGTCGTGGGAGAGACCGTCCGGTATTCGTATTACGCGCCGCGCCGTGCCCTTTGGTGTCATGGCGATGATTTTTGAGGCGCGCCCCAATGTTACGGCAGATGCGGCGGCGCTTGCCGTCAAATCGGGCAATGCCGTGGTGCTGCGCGGCGGCAAGGAGGCAATTTCCACCAATCGTGCGATTGTGGCGGCGCTTGGTGAGGCCCTTGCTCTGGAGGGTGTTTCTGCCGATGCTGTCGGGCTTGTAACCGATACCACGCGTGAGAGTGCCGCCGCGCTCCTTTCCATGCGGGGACTTGTTGATGTGCTGATTCCGCGCGGCGGCAAGGGGCTTATCAAAAATTGCGTGGAAAATGCGCAGGTGCCTGTGATTGAAACAGGTGCCGGCAATTGTCATATTTATGTAGATGCCGCTGCCGACCTTGAAAAAGCACTCCGCGTGGCGGTGAATGCCAAGTGCCAGCGCCCGTCTGTTTGCAATGCAGCTGAAAGCTTGCTCTGTCATCGCGCGGTAGCAAAGCAGTTTTTGCCCGCCTTTTATGAGGCGACACGCGATTGGCAGCTGGAGCTGCGTGGCTGTCCTGACACCCTTGCCGTTTTGCCTGCGGCGAAGCCCGCAAGCGAGGAGGATTTTTATACCGAGTATAATGACTATGTGATGTCGGTAAAAATTGTGGATTCGCTTGATGAAGCGATTGCCATGATAAATGAAACAGGAACGGGGCACAGTGAGGCAATTATTACCGAGGACGCGCAGGCTGCGGCACGGTTCTTTGATTTGGTTGATGCTGCTGCACTTTATCAGAATGCATCGACGCGTTTTACCGACGGCGGTGAATTTGGCTTTGGCGCGGAAATCGGTATTTCTACCCAGAAAATGCACGCGCGCGGCCCGATGGGTCCCTCCGCGCTGACGACCGTGAAATATATCGTGACAGGCAACGGTGCCGTGCGTTAAAATAATCCCCTTGGTGTTTCCTCCCTTTGAGGTCGCCAAGGGGATTTTTCAGTTTTGCTTTTTTCGCGCGGCGGCAAGTGTCGCCATGCGTGTGCATAGGGTGGGGAAGCTGATGCCTGCCCTTTTAGCCGCTAAGGGTAACAGGCTGGTATCTGTCATGCCGGGAAGGGTGTTTGCCTCCAGGAAATAAGGGGTTCCTGTGCCGTCCTCCTTAAAATCTATGCGGGCAAAATCGCGCAAGCCGAGTGCCTCGAAGGCGCGCAGCGCCATTGTTTGGAGTAATATTGTCTTTTCTTCGGAAATGGGCGCAGGGCAAAGCTCCTCGGCACCGCCCGCCTCGTATTTGCTTTGATAATCGTACACGCCGCCCCGCGGGCGGATTTCCACTACGGGCAGTGCGCTCCCTGCGAGCACCCCCACCGAATATTCCCGTCCCACCAACAAAGGCTCTATTAGCATCGGCTCGGTCGGCGAAATTTTATCGGTATCGTGCGCACTCTCTGCAATTGTGAGCCCAACGCTGGAGCCGCCGCACAGCGGCTTGATGACCGCAGGGTAGGGAATGTGCGGGCGCGGTGCGCCCACTTGCCAGATAATGCTTGGCGTGACAGGCAGACCGACGGTGGCAACCGCCTGCTTGGCAGAAAGCTTATTCATCGCCAGCGCGGCGGCCGCTGCCGCGCTCCCTGTATAGTGGGCAATTCCCGCAGTGTCCAGCATCTCTTGCAGGGCGCCGCCCTCGCCCGCACCGCCGTGGAGCGCCAGAAATACAGCGTCTGCGCGCCGCAGGAAAGGAAGCATTTCGGCATCGGGCACCTCATCAATATCAAAGATAGCCACGCGGTGCCCTGCAGTGAAAAGTGCCTCGCTGACGCGCAGGCCCGAGATAAGTGAAACAGCGCGTTCTCCGCCTTTGCCGCCGCATAAAAGCGTGATTTTCATTGTCATCACCCCCCACCGATGAGAATATGTGTGGAGAGTGTGCTTGGTGCAGGGAAATGTTGACAAGAGAGGAGCCTTTTGCTATAATAAAATATAGTAATATATTTTAAGGAGCACAGATATGGAACTTATTTTGCTTGGCGTATGTTTGTTTATATTGGCGTTTAATCTGCTGGTATCAACACTGCGCGGTGCGCGCAAGTCGGTGCTGCGCCTGATAACGGCGGTGCTCGCAATGGTGGTCTCCTTTTTCCTGGCACGTGCGCTTGCCAATGCCGTGGCGGAGCTGCTGATGCCGATGATTGAACGCGCGCTCGGCGGTTCTCCGACCTTTGCCCCCTTTTTCAACGGAGAAATCCCCGCAGACGATGTGATAGCCGTCTTTGCCAAAATGCTGGTTGCACCGCTTCTGTTCTTGCTGCTTTATATGGTGCTCAAGCTGCTTTTCCTGATTATTTTCGCCATTTTGAAGGCGCTGACCGTGTTCCTGAAGCCCTTTGATAAGCTGCCTGTCAGCCGTCTGTTGGGCGCCCTGACCGGCATCGTGATTGCTGCCATCGGCATTTTGGTTTTCGTGACACCTATATTTGGCTATTTTGATATCGTGTCTGCTACCGCAGATGCCTTTGTGGAGGATACCGCCGCCGATGAGGCGGAGGGTGGGCTGACCTTGGCGTCAATCAACGCCGATTATGTGAAGCCTGCGTTGCACACCCCTGTTCTATCTCTTTTCTATAATAAGTGCGGCAACAAGCTCTTTGACGGCTTGACCAAACAGACCTGGAATGAACAGGAGGTTTATCTGCGCGGCGAGGTTGCTACGATTACCGATATTATTGTGAATATTGGCAAGCTCGGTGGACATAGCATTTCCGAGTTTGGCAACGCCGAGTGCGCTGCGATTGACCGTGTGGCGGCAGATGTGAGCGCATCGCCGCTGTTATCGGGACTTTTTGCCGATACCGTCAGCACTGCCTCAAAATATTGGCTGGCAGGGCAGAGCTTTATGGGTGTGCAAAAGCCCGACATCGGTGTAAACGGCAATCTGGTGTTTCATTCCTTGTTGCAGGTTTTTGCAACGGCAAGCGATAAAACCGTTGCGGAGGACCTTGACTTTTTTGCCGATGTCTTCCGCCTTGCAATTGAAGATGAGCTCTTTACTGCGTTTTCCCAATCCGGTGCAAACGATGCGGAAATTTCTACGCTGCTTGCCGATAGCGGCTTCTTTGCAGATGTACAGAAGCTCCTGGCAGAGCACCCCAGAATGAAGCCGCTCGGCACAGCCTTGGTTGACGTCGGTATGCGTGTGATGCTGCAGGAAATGGGTCTGCCCGAGGATTTGCGTGAGAGCTGCGGTGAGATACTTGAGGATATGACGACTACCCTGCAGACTGTTCCCGTAAAGGAGGACGGCTCGCTTGATGAAACTGTGCTTGCGGAGGAATTGACGACGATATTTGTCGATAACGAGCTCAATGTCAGCGAGGAAGCAACACATCTGATTGCCGAGGGCATCACCGACCACATCACTGCTGAGGAGATTCAGAATCTGAGCACCGATGAGTTGATTGGAAAATTAATTGAACGCTTTGGTGAGGTGGACATTTCGGGCCTTTCTCCCGATACACCGCCGCAGATGCCTCTGCCCTAAGGGAAAGGGGTGCCGCGTGTCACGCGGCACCCTTTTTGCATATAGTGAAGCGAGGTGATGGAGATGATTGTATATAAGCCCTATGACCGTTCGCGCGCAGTGGAATATGCACGTCGCTGGGCGTTTGACCGCAATCCGCTTTTTTATAATTTTACCGAGATTGGCGGAGATTGTACGAATTTTGTGTCGCAAGCGCTGCTTGCGGGAAGCTGTGTGATGAATTATACACCCGATTTCGGGTGGTATTATCGTTCGGCAGATGACCGTGCACCTGCATGGACGGGCGTTTCTTTTTTCTGGCAATTTATGACCGAGTCGCCGCGTTTTCTTTCGGCGGGTGGGGACACAGGGCCCTTCGGGCAGGAGGTTTTCAGCCCCGATGAAGTGATGGTGGGCGACGTGGTGCAGCTTGCTGACAGTCGGGGGGAGTTTTACCACACGCTGCTGGTGAGCGGCAAGCGGGACGGAGAGCTTCTCGTGGCGGCACATTCGATAGATGCCTTTGACCGTCCGCTGTCGGAGTACAATTATGCCTCGCTGCGGTATCTGCACATTCTCGGTGTCAGGCTGCGCGTGAATCACCCCGATTGCTATCCTGCGTTGCTTGCAGGTGAAGCGCTGCCTGTTCAGCGGTAATACTTTTTGTAAAGGATATTGCAAATTTCTACAAGTTGTGCTACAATAAGTCCGCCTCGTAGAGAGATACAGTGTGTTGAAAGGGTGTGAATGTGAAATGACGGCGGTTCTGCTTGTGTCCTTGCTTGCGGTTGCAGCGATGCTGGTGCTTGTTTTTTGCAAGCCCGCAGTGCACGTGGGACATACGGCAATCAGTATATTCTGGGCTGCACCCGTGCTGGGCGTTGTCGCGCTGCTTGTAATGGGCACGCTCTCCTTTGGGGAGATTGGCGCAGGTCTGACGGCTGAAACAGCGGTCAATCCCCTGAAAATTCTGGTGCTCTTTTTCTCGATGACGCTGCTTTCCACCTTTCTTGACGAGGCGGGCTTTTTCCGCTTTCTCGCTGGCTTTGTGATGCGCCGCGCAGGCAGCAGGCAGACGGTGCTTTTTATCAGCCTGTATCTTGCAGTGTCGGTGCTGACCGTTTTTACGTCAAATGACATTGTGGTGCTGACCTTCACCCCCTTTATCTGTTATTTTGCCAAGAATGCCGAGATTGACCCGTTGCCCTACCTTGTAGCTGAATTTGTTGCGGCAAATACCTGGAGCATGGCGCTGATTATCGGCAATCCCACCAACATTTATCTGGCTGCAAGTCATGGGGTTGACTTTGCTGCATATACGGTGGAAATGCTGCTGCCCACCGTTTTTGCGGGCGTGACCTCCTTTGCGATGCTCCTGCTTCTGTTTCGCAAAAAGCTGAAGGCGCCCATGGGCGGGCGCGCACCCGATGTGCTGCCAATGGATATCCCTACGGTGGCTGTCGGTCTTGCCGCACTTCTGGGTTGTGTGGTGATGCTGGTTGTTTCCTCTTATGTGAATTTGCCGATGTGGTTGATAGCCGCAGCATTTTGTGTGTTGCTTTATCTGATTGCCACAGTGCTTGAGCTTTGTCGTCGTCGCGGCTTGCGGTTGATTTTGCGTAGCGTGCTCCGCGCACCGCTTGATGTTATTCCCTTTGTGCTTTCGATGTTTGTGCTGGTTATGGCACTTGAAAAGGTTGGTGTGACCGCAGGGCTTGCCTCCTTGCTTGCGGGCAGGGGAGAAATCTTCACCTTTGGTGCGGCGTCCTTTCTTTTGGCGAATGTTCTGAACAATATTCCGATGAGTGTGCTTTTTGCCTCTGTGACGGCAAATGCAGGTGGTATGGGTGCCTTGTATGCGGCAGTGATTGGCTCTAATATCGGTGCATTCCTTACGCCGATGGGTGCACTTGCGGGTATTATGTGGATGGCGATGCTGCGTGAGCAGGGCGTGGCACTTTCCTTTGGACGGTTCACTGCAATTGGCGCGGCAATTTCTGTTCCCACCATGGCGGCAGCGCTTGTGGGCTTGCTGCTTTAAGGCATAAGAAAAAGGCGACCGTCGGTCGCCTTTTTCTTATTTGTACAGTACGTTGATGTAGTGCTCGATGATTTGCACACAACGCTCAAAGCCCAGCTCCTCGGTGTTGAGGCAGAGGTCATAGTTGCGGGCGTTGTCCCAATCCTTACCTGTGTAGTAGCGGTAATAGGTGCTGCGTGCGCGGTCAATGCGGTCAATCTTGCGCTCGGCCTCCTTGCGGGAAAGACCGTAGAGCTCGGTCACCTTGTCGATGCAAAAGCCCTTGGAGGAGTAGATGAAGATGCGCAGAACATTTTCATGCTCGGCAAGAATGTGGTCGGCACAGCGCCCTACGATGACGCTGCTTTCGCGGTCGGCAATCTCGTGAATCATTTTTGCCTGGTAGTTAAAGAGGTTGTCGGTGGAGGTAAAGTCGTCACTTTTGGGAGAAATCAGCTTTTTGCCAAACGCACGGTTGTAGCGCTTGAAGAAGGCAACCTTGCCTGCCTCGTCAGCCTTTTCAAACAGGTCAATGTTGATGCCGCTTTCTTCGGAGGCAAGCTCCATAATTTCACGGTCATAAAACTTGATGCCAAGACGCTCTGCCAGCATTTTGCCGATGGTGCGACCGCCGCTGCCGAAGCCGCGTGCGATGGTAACAGTAAATTTTTTCATAAGAGTAAAACCCCTTTAAGCAAAGATGTTATATTTATTATAGCACCCCTTATTTGTTTTGTCAAAGGGTTTTACGGCATTTCTTTGAGAGACTTGACAAAAGGGGTTTATTGTGTTATGATTAGCGCGCGGCAAATTTATTTTGTTGCGTAGCATTTGCGGGTATGGCGGAATTGGCAGACGCGCAAGATTTAGGATCTTGTGAGCAATCGTGTGGGTTCAACCCCCTCTACCCGCACCAAAATACGGGAAGAATGCCGATTTTGCTTTTGCAAATGGCGGTGTTCAGCCGCCAAGGCATTCTTCAAGCGTGTCGGCGGCGCCGACAAAGCGGGCGCCCTTGTGGCGCCCCTTCCTTTTGGTATGGGTGTAGCTGCGGGGGAGAACCCTCCGCCGCAAAAAGCAAGCAAGCAAAGGAGAATGAAGGACGGCGGGAAAAGAATGCCGATTTTGCTTTTGCAAATGGCGGTGTTCAGCCGCCAAGGCATTCTTTAAGCGTGTCGGCAGCGCCGACAAAGCGGGGCAACCCCCCTCTACCCGCACCAGCCGACAGTGTCGGCACTCCAATATTGTGTGACGACAGCATAAATTTGAGTCTTATCACACAATGGTGAGATTTGGATTTTCTTTTGCAGTTAAATATAAGGGGCGCCACAAGGACGCCCCTTCCTTTTGGTATGATGTAGCTTAAATCATATATTTTCCCCTTTCCGCATATATTGGAAACGACTTTCAAAAAGGAGAGGGAATTATGGAACGATATGACGATAAACAAAGCACGGTGCTGCTGCCCGTGACAGAGCGGACGGTTTCCTTTGAGGGGGCGGCGGACATTTCGCTCCCCGATTATCTTGGTGAGATTGGGCGCATTTTGTGGGTGCGTCCCACGGTGCAGATGCCAAACGGCTTTTTGTCTGCGGGTATGGCAGAGTATGCGGGTCGGGTAACTTACCGTGCCCTGTACGTTGGCACGGACGGAAAGCTTTACGGTACCGAAGCCGAGGAGGGCTATACCTTTTCGCTGCCCTGTGAGTCGGCAGGTCTTGACCGAGTGTCGGCGATGCCCACGGTAGATGCCGTGATTGCGCGTGTGCTTGGGCCGCGCAAGCTTTCGGTGCGTTGCCGTATGCGTGCTGAGGTGGTTGGCTATGCCGAAAAGAGCCTTGCACCCAAGCTCCCCGATGTGCAGGGTGAGCTCTGCCGCCTGGGAGGCGCTGCAGAGGGCGGTCGTTTTTCGGTGCTGCAAGGAGATACGGTGGAGCTTGCCGAGGAGATTGCACTGGAGGGGAACGCGCCTGTTCAGGTGGTATTCGCGCACGCCGAGGCGTTTTTGCCCGATGTAGTGGCGCGCGTGGGCGAGGTGCGCTGCCGCGGTGAGGCGGTGGTAACGCTATTGCTTGCACCTGAGGAGGGCGTACCCTATGCGTTGGTGCGGAGACTGCCCTTTGATGCATCAATTGCAGATGAAACAGTGGCGTCCGGTGCGTCGGCGCGTGCCTTCGCCACAGTGTGTGATTTGCGCACGGTTACCACCGAGGGGGCCTTGACCCTGGCACTTTCCCTGCAGCCGATAGCAGAAATGCAGGAAAATACACCGGTTGCTTATTTAAGAGATGCATTTTTGCCGGGGGCGAGTACCGCTTGTCAAAGTGAGCGAACGCGCATTTTCCGTGCGGGGGCTTGCGATAATCAGCATTTCAGTGTGTCGGGGTCCGCTGCGGCAGAGGCCTGCGGGCTGCCCTGCGATGCTGTTATTCTGGCAACGATTGCCGAAGCAGAGGTGCGTGAAAAGCGCTGTGATACGCGCGGAAGTGTGATTGCGGGCGAGATTTGCTGCCATCTGCTTTATAAAAACGGTGAAGAGCTGGGGGCGGCGCAGATGTCGGTGCCCTTCTCGGTGCGAACCGAAGGGGATTTTGAAACGCTGTCGGTATGGGCGACTGTTCCTTCCTGTCGCGTGACAAGGCGCGGTGAGGAGCTTTTGCTGGACGCCGAGCTGGCACTGGCGCTCCGTGCCGCGCATAGTTCTGAGCTGACCGCGGTCAGCAGCATTGAGGTCGGAGCCTGTGCGGCGCGGCAGAGCTTCGATGTAGAGGTCTGCTATCCTGCCCGCGGTGAAACGCTTTGGAGCGTTGCACGCCGCTATGCGGTATCCCCCGAGGAGCTGGCACTTGCCAACGGTATCGTGGGTGAGTTTGATGCAATGCCTGAGGGAGTACGGTATCTGCTGGTCCCTGATTGTGCGACTTGAATGAGAAAATCCGAAAACTTTTAGGGAAGGTGTCAATAAAGCGGCAAAAATCCTGCTGTTTTGCTCAAATTTGCACAAAAAAATAGAGAAAACTTATTGACAAAAAAGTGAAATTGTATTATAATAGGAATACCAATATAAACAAGGAAGGTGCTAATTATGCGTAAAATTATTGCAGTTCTGCTTGTGGTGCTGATGCTTGCGTCCGCGCTGGCTATGCTTCCCGCATCTGCAGCTACTTATGACGGAACTACCGCTGAAACCGCTGGTCTTAATCAGTTGATTATTACCGAGGTGGCACAGCTCGTTCACGAGCGTGATGGCTTGAAGCAGTACACCACGACCGATAAGATTAACGAGCGTGCGAAGTTCCCGATTTCTTCGAGCTACATTGAGATTTTCAACAACACTGCTGCTACCGTTGATTTTTCCGCGCTCTCTCTGTTGCGTGGTGTCAACATGGCGAAAAACCCCGGTAAGGGCAAGGAATATGCCGACATCTGGGATAGCTGGAGCATGCAGAAGAAATTCGTGCAGAAGATGGATATCCGTCTCGGTGCCATTCTGCCCGATGTTGCAGCGAGCGGTACGCAGACCACTGTCAAGAGCGCTTATGCAACCACGATTTTCAAGGCCGGTGACGATGTCACCACATACATTTATCCTATGCTTGAGAACACCGCTGAGGACCTCAACGTAGCAGGCGGCAAGGCTGCTGTTATCTGGTTCATCAACGAGTCCGCTGTGAAGTGGATTTACAATGAGTGGGATAAGGACACCACCAAGGACGACTTTGACCCCAGAGAGGTGTTCATCAGACGTCACCTGGGCGCTGAGGCCGCTGAAAACTATGATGACTACAATGTTATTATGGTCTGGGCAGAGAACAACAAGCAGCCCAAAAACCCCACCAAGCTTGCACAGGATATGTTCACCTGGGAAACCGTTGCCGCCAACGAAACGAATAAGAGCATTATCTATGCACTTGCTGACAACACCTGGAGCCTTACGAACGACAACTGCAAGGGTGCGGTAAACGCCAAGATTAAGTCTATCGTCAGTGTCGGTAACCTGGTAAGCAGCTACGGTGCAGCAGACAACAATACCGCTGCTGTGTTTGTACCCTCGGGTACCACGCCTTACCTTCTGAATAAGAAGAATGAGAGCTCCCCTGTTGCAATCGCTCCCGCCGTTGACTATGTTGCAGAGGGCTATGCACCCAGCTATGCTGAGGTTGCTGCCGTTCTTTGGGGCACCGACAAGTCCCCCTGCAGCCTTCCCGAGTGGCAGCAGGCTATGATGTACGAGGTGCTGACCACCAAGCCCGCAAGCTTGACCGGTGCAGACAATACAGCCACTGCAGCCAAGATTGCCGCTGCACTGGACGTTCTTTACGAGCAGGAAGGTATTGGTCAGCTTGAGGCAGGCCATGATGAGGAGCAGGTTAAGCCTAACTACAAGGACCGTGCTGAACTCGAGGATACCTACCTGGGCGGCGACGACAAGGAAGATGAGAAGGATTTCCCCTGGGTACTCGTTATCGCTATCGGTGGCGGCGTATTGCTTCTGGCTGCTGCTGCGGTTGTAGTCTTCGTTGTTGTTCTTCCCAAGGCTAAGAAGAAGAAGGCTGCTGCTGAGGTAGCGCCTGCCGAGGAAGATGTTGCAGCTCCTGAGGTTGAGGAAGCTCCTGCCGAGGAAGAGGCTCCCGCAGAGGAATCCACTGAGGAATAATTAAGCGGTGTTCGTATACCGTCAAAAAAGGGACTGCCACCGCGGTGGCAGTCCCTTGTCTTATAAGAAGGGAAATAAAGATATGAAATTAAGTGTACTTGCCAATCTCTACGGCGCGAAGCCTCTTGATGAAACGCTTGCTCTTTTGTCGGCTCTTGGTGTAACTACGGTGGAAATCGGTGCAGGTGGATATCCTGGCAAAGCGCATTGTGACCCCGCGGCACTGCTTGCTGATGCCAAAAAGTACGATGAATTTGCCGCAACCTTTGCAAAATATGGCGTGACGATTTGCGCTCTTGCCGTCCATGGCAACGCGCTGCACCCCGATAAGGCGGTCGCCGCACAGTTTGATACCGATTTCCGCAATGCTGTGTTACTTGCAGAAAAGCTTGGTGTGGATACGGTAATCACCTTCTCGGGCTGTCCCGGTGACAGTGAGGGCTCCAAATACCCCAACTGGGTCACCTGCCCTTGGCCTGAGGACTTTTTACAGGTTCTTGATTGGCAGTGGAATGAGAAGCTGATTCCTTACTGGCGTGAGGCAGGCGCATTTGCTGTGGCGCACAAGGTGCCCCACATTGCCTTTGAAATGCACCCCGGCTTTTGTGTTTATAATCCCGAAACGCTGTTGCGCCTGCGCGCTGCTGTCGGTGATGTGATTGGTGCAAACCTTGACCCCTCCCATTTGATTTGGCAGGGCATTGACCCTGTTGCTGCCATTCGCGCATTGGCGGGTGCCATCTATCACGTTCACGCCAAGGATACCAAGGTGGACCGCTATAACACCGCCGTGAACGGTGTGCTTGATACCAAGCATTACGGCGATGAATTGCATCGCTCCTGGATTTTCCGTACCGTAGGTTACGGCAACGGTGAAGGCTATTGGCGCGACCTTGTCAGCAATCTGCGTTTGGTTGGCTATGACCGCGTGCTTTCCATCGAGCATGAGGATAGCCTGATGACGATTGATGAGGGCCTTGCAAAGGCAGTTGCTTTCCTGAAGGATATCATTATTCGCGAGGAAAAGCCTACCACGATGGCGTGGGCATAAGCAGAGAAAAAACCGCCCCACGGGGCGGTTTTTTCTTACAAATTTTTCATTTTTTCGATGCAGTCGCGGCAAACGCGCTTGCCGTTGTAAAGCACGATGCCGTCAGCCTCGCCGCAGAAGATGCAGGCGGGAGCGTATTTTTGCAATACGATGCGGTTTTCATCGGTGTAAATTTCAAGATAGTCCTTTTCCTTGATGTCAAGCTTGCGGCGGATTTCGATGGGAAGGACAAAACGTCCAAGCTCGTCTACAGCTCTGGTAATACCGGTTGATTTCATGGCAGTTCTCCTTTTGGCGAAAGCGGAAATAATTTGTCTGGTTTTATTATAAAAGAAAGAAACCTGACTGTCAATAGCAAAAATTGGAAATTTATGGTTTTTTAACATTTTCGTGAGCGTGCTCTGCACTCGCCCGCAAAAAAAGCGGACTTTTTGTCGAAAAGTGGCATATTGTGCTGAGAAAAACGGTATCATTTCGCGTGGAAATCGGTATGCTTGCGTATGAAAGAATCCGCTTTTGGCAAATACTTTATCCAAACCGTGAAAAGGAGCAGGAATATGTTAAAGGGGTGTCAAAGACAGCTTGTGATGTTGAAGCCCGGAGAAAACAGTGTTTTTGAAAGTGCTTGGCTTGTGTTACGCGAGGAGCGTGCCGATGTTGCGTATGATGATATGATTGCCGAGGCAAACCGCATTGTGTCAGGCGGTATTCTGCCGCGATACAAGCGCCGTCGGCTGCGCTCGCGTCTGTGGAGTATGCTGCTTGGGGTGATTTTGGGCGGGGGCGTGGCTACGCTTATCTTCTTTCTTATGAGATAAGAATTGCACTTGACAAGTGCATAAGCATTGTGTATAATATATAATATATTAAAATTTTAACGCGCGACTGCGCGCGATGAACGATATTTTGAGGGAGGGCCTCGGAACAGTCCCGAAACGGCCTTCATTTTTGCGCGTTCTGCGTAATTTTTGATACAGGAGGAGCTATGCCGAAGGTAAAAAAAGACAAAGGAAAAATACGGATTATCCCCTTGGGCGGATTGCATGAAATTGGTAAAAATCTTACCGTTATCGAATATGAAAATGATATGATTGTGGTCGATTGCGGCCTGTCATTTCCCGATGAGGATATGCTGGGCATCGACCTGGTTATCCCTGATATTACCTACCTTGAGCAAAATCAGGACCGCTTGCGTGGTATCTTTCTCACGCACGGTCATGAGGACCATATCGGCGCGCTGCCTTACGTGCTGCGCACCGTAAATCCGCCTGTTTACGGCACCAAGCTGACGCTGGGCATTCTCAAGCATAAGCTTGAGGAGCATTCTTTACCCTGGCAGACCGACCTCCGCACCGTCAGTGCAGGCACGACTGTGCGCGCGGGCGGGTTGAATGTGGAGTTTATCCGTGTCAACCATTCGATTGCAGATGCCTGCTGTCTGGCAATTCACACGCCGCTTGGCACGCTGCTGCACACGGGTGACTTCAAGCTGGATATCACCCCCATTGAAGGTGAAATGATGAATATCACCCGCCTTGGTGAGCTTGGCAAAAAGGGCTTGCTTGCCCTGCTTTGTGAGTCCACCAACGCCGAGCGCCCCGGGTTTGCACCCTCGGAAAAAAAGGTTGGCAATTCGCTCGAATATATTTTTACCAAAAATCCCGATAAGCGTATTGTGATTTCCACCTTCTCCTCAAACGTGCATCGCGTACAGCAGATTGTGGATATCAGCGCAAGGCACGGACGAAAGGTGGCAATTACCGGTCGCAGTATGCTGAATATTGTGGGTGCTGCGGTGGAGCTTGGCTATATGAAGGTGCCGAAGGACGTTCTGGTGGATATCAGCGAAATCAGGCGCTTTAAGCCTGAGCAGCTGACGTTGGTTACCACGGGCAGCCAGGGTGAGCCGATGTCGGCGCTTTACCGTATGGCGTATTCCGACCACCAGCAGGTCACACTCGGCAGGAACGACCTTGTGGTGCTTTCCTCGCACGCCATTCCCGGCAACGAAAAGCTGGTTGGCCGTGTGATTAACGAGCTGGCGCGCAACGGTGTTGAGGTCGTGCACGATGCCGCACTTGAGGTGCATGCATCGGGTCATGCCTGTGCCGAGGAGCTCAAGCTCTTGATGGCGCTGACGAAGCCAAAGTATTTTATGCCGATTCACGGCGAAAGCCGTCATATGAACGCCAACCGTGAGCTGGCGCTTGAAATGGGTATTTCCGACCGTCATATTTTCCTCTCTGAAATCGGTAAGGTTCTCGAGATTGATGTAAACGGCGCGCGTTTTTCCGGTGTTGTACCTGCAGGTCAGGTGCTGGTGGACGGCTACGGTGTCGGTGATGTCGGCAACATTGTGCTGCGTGACCGCAAGCATTTGTCGCAGGACGGTCTGATTGTGGTGGTTGCCACGGTTGCGGAGGACCGCGGTCTGCTCTTGTCGGGGCCTGATATTGTATCGCGCGGCTTTGTATATGTGCGTGAGAACGAGCCCCTGATGGAGGAGGTACGCGCGCTGGTGCAGCGTACCATGGAAAAATGTCTGCGCGGCAGACAGGCGCGTGACCAGATGCACCTGAAGAATACGGTGCGCGATGACCTCTCCAAATTCCTCTATGCAAAGACCGGGCGTAAGCCAATGGTATTGCCCGTTATTATGACGGTATAAAATTTTGATGTTGTTCACCAAGTGCTCAAAAAAGAGGCACTTATGGGGATTACAATAGAGCCGTAAGGCACAAGAAAAGATAAACTGAAAGGTGGTTTCTGAACATGGGAAAGGGAAACAGAACCAAAAACGAAAAGGCAGCAAGCGTTCTCGCAAGCTCTGCTAAAAAGAAAAGCAACGCAAGAAAGGGTCAAATGCCCACTTGGGTAGGCACGTTGATTCTTGTTGCAGTGCTTGCCGTAATTGTGACGTTTTCAGTCATCAGCGTACTGGCACAGCGCGGCGTATTTCTGCGCAATAAGCTGATTGCCGAGACCGATCATTTTGAGGTTACGGTACCGATGATGTCTTATATGGTGTATACCGAGTATCAGAGCTGGGTAAGCCAGTATCAGGATAGCGGCATTATGCAGTACATCAAAGGTAATGGCGGTACAGCGCTTAACACCTCGCTTCCGCTGCGCGATCAGATTTACAGCCAGCCTACGGCAGATAAGCCCGACGTTGCTACGATGACCTGGTTTGATTATTTTGCACAGAGTGCAACAGGCAGCGTGGTAGAGGTGCTGACGCTCTGCGAGCAGGCACATTCGTTGGGCGTTATACTTGAAGATGAGGACTACGACTCTATTGAGAGCACGATGCAGATGCTTGAGCTTTATGCAATGGCAAGCGGTTACGAGCTGAATGCATACATTCCGATGATGTACGGCAACGGCGTGCGCGACAAGGACGTGCGTGCTATGCTGGAGCTCACCACGCTGGCAACCAAGATGACCACGCTGAAAATGGAGGAGCTGCGCGGTGGCGCAACCGATGTGCGCGTGGAGCTCTATTATGAGAAGAACAAGGCAGACCTTGACGTCTACACCGACTTCATTTTCTATACCTTTACGACCAAGTTTGATGCAAAGGACGGCACGACCGACGAGATCAACAAGGAGAATGCCGATGCACTTGAAAAGTATCAGGCAGAGCAGAATCGCTACAATGCCTTTGTTGATGAGCTGGCAAAGTGCACCACTGCAGAGGAGTTCTGTGATAAGCTGGAGGCCTTCCTTGCAAAGTCCAAGGAAGAAGGCGGCGAGGGTATGGACGTAACCGATGCCTTCCTTGCACAGTCGAATGCACACCGATTCTCTTATAAGAAGGGCGGCGGTGTTGGCTCCAAGGTAGAGGATTTCCTGTTCTCCAAGGATACGCCCGCGGCAAATACCGCAAAAGCGCTGAAGGACCCGAACCCCGGTTATACCACCGAAAAGGTCAAAGATGAGCATGATAACGAGGTGGATAAAATCACCTATTCCGATGCAACCTCTACCTATACGGCTGTATTTGTAATTACGCCCGTGCACCGTGATGAGGCAAAGCTGCAGCACGTTGGTCACATTCTCTTCCAGACCAATACCTATAAGGATTTGAAGGATACCTCCAAGCTGACCGGTGCGAAGAAGACGCTTGCACAGCGCCTGCTTGATAAGAATATGACCATTTCTGCTGAGAATATGGCGAAGGAGCTTTTTGAGCTGATGAAGGAGGAGGGCGCACTGACGCTCAAGACCTCCGAGGACGGCAAGTCAACGTACTATGTCATTGATAAGGATAAGTTTGAGGCTTATGCCAAGGATTATAACGAGGACGGCAACGTTTTCTACAACGATGTAGCCAGAGGCGATATGGTTGCGGAGTTTGATGAGTGGCTCTACAACCCCAATCGCATCAAGAATGAGATTTCTGAGGGCGGCATCAAGACCACCTACGGTTATCATGTGATGTTTTACAATGGCGAGTCTGAAACCAAGGTGAACTGGATTGAAAGCGCCCGCGAGGAGCTTGCCACCGACGATTACGAGGCATGGTTCAAGACCGCAAGCACAGAAGTTGAGATTGAAACCGAAAAGTTCCAGAAGAACTGGAAAAAGGTCGGCAACTGATAAAAATGGGGAACCGCCCACGGGCGGTTCCCCCCTGTTTCGGAAAAGGAGAAGCTATGGTAGTTACGCCCAAGCAAACCACCGTTGCATACCGCTGCCCGCATTGCGGCACGGGTGTTATGAGCGCGGTCAGTATGTTTCATCTGCGCGGCAATCTGGTGCGCCTTAAGTGCACCTGCGGAAAAAGCATGATGGAAATTGAGCCTGCGGCTGACGGCAAGGTACGCCTTTGCGTGCCCTGCATCATCTGCCCCAAGCCACACCGCTACACCGTCAGCGAAAAGATATTTTTCGGCGAGGAGCTTTTCGTGCTGCCCTGCGCCTATTCCGATATCAATATTGCCATGATGGGTGAAACCAACCACGTCAAGGCCGAGCTGGCGCGCACCGAGATGCAGCTGCTTGATTTGATGGAGGAGAGCGGCATCAGCGATTTTTCCGCGCTCCACAAGGAGGCTGATGAGGTGGTCAGCGACCCCCAGGTGCTTGAAATCCTGACCTTTGTGATTCGTGACCTTGACGATGAGGGTAAGATTTACTGTAATTGTCCGCACGAGGAGGGCAGAGAGGGGGATTATGAGCTTGAGGTGCTGTCTGAGGGCGTGAAGGTCACCTGCAAGCGCTGCGGTGCTACCAAGCTGCTGCCTGCAGATTCCCTGCTTGATGCACACGAATTTCTGAATGCAGACAGTCTGACGTTAGAATAAGAAAAAAGCAACCGTACGGTTGCTTTTTTCTTATTATTTCGACAAAATGCGGCATCGGGCATATACTGGCATTGAGCGGCAACGCTCAAATTCCAAGGTGCGTGGCACCTTTGGTAACAAGGAGTTATCAGTGAGTATTCACTATCAAAACGATCCGCTGTTTCGGTTTTTGTCTGCTGAGACCGGTGGGACGTGCTTCGAGGACGTTCCTGTAACGCCGTTACCCTCCGCACGTGGAAATGATTGCCTTTCGGGTCGCAGCCTTGCAATGGTTTATTCGCCCTGTCAGGAGTTTGAGGGTGTGTATGAGCCAATGGCAGGTCTTGCGGCAGGCACTATCTTCCGTGAGCTTGAAAAGCCGTTTTACGGGGCAAGGAGGCTGAAATAATGGAGAACTATCCAGTCGACCGCGCAGGCCTTCTGCGCCGTATTCAGGCCGAGGATTTTGCCCTTTATGAGGTAGCCCTCTATCTTGACGCATATCCCACCAACAAAAAGGCGCTCGCCTTTTATAAGGAGCACAAAGCCATTCTGGAGGCGCTCAAGGCGGCGTATATGCAAAAGTATGGTCCGCTGACCATTTATGACAACACAAGCTCTACGGAGTGGCAGTGGTATCGCGGCCCATGGCCCTGGGAAAAGGAGGCAAACTGACCTATGTGGATTTATGACAAGAAGCTGCAATATCCCGTCAAAATCAAAAACCCCAATGCAAATTATGCCAAAATCATCATCAGTCAGCTGGGTGGTCCCGATGGCGAGCTTGCTGCCTCGCAGCGCTATCTGCACCAGCGTTACAGCATGCCCTATGACAAGGTGCGCGGCATTTTAACCGATGTTGGCACAGAGGAACTGGCGCATCTCGAAATGATTGCGGCGATTCTTTACCAGCTGACCAAGGGGCTTTCTCCCGAGGAAATTAAAAAGGCAGGTATGGATATCTATTTTGTCGACCATACCACAGGGCTTTATCCCGTTGCTGCATCGGGCGTGCCCTTTGATATGAAGTATGTGGGTGTCAAGGGTGATGTGATTGCCGACCTCAACGAGGACCTTGCTGCTGAGCAGAAGGCGCGCGTCACCTATGACAATATCCTGCGTATGGTAGATGACCCCGATGTGCGCGACCCTATCAAGTATCTCCGTCAGCGTGAGCTGGTGCATTACCAGCGCTTTGGCGATGCACTGCGTATCGCACAGGATAATCTTGACAGCAAAAACTTTTACGCGTTCAATCCGTCCTATGACAAATAATCAAAAAGCACGTGGGATCCCCCACGTGCTTAAATTTATAAAAAACAGCTAATTCATCAAAAAACTCTTTTCAAAGAAAAAAAGTATGCTATAATAATACTGTACATACTTCTGTAACGGAAAGAGAAAGGAGGGGAATTTGCTTGAAAAAGTCAATCAGAGTGCTGGCGCTTGTGCTGTTTATGATAATGGCGCTTTCTGTGCTTACCATGGGCTATGCCAGAATAACCAGACAGCTGTTCTTTGCGGGTGATATTTCGGTAGAAGCCATTCCGTTTTTCGGCGTGTATATTACAGAGGCTGAGCGTGTCTATACGGCGGGTGTTTCGGGGTATAGTCATGAATACATAAAACCGACCAATCTGAAAACCGCCGTTACTCCCGCACAAAATGCAGAGCCATCTGTGACATATCGTGTCACGGTACATAATAATACCGATGTCAGCTATTGGTATCTGGGGATTGGTGCGGAGCGTGATTACGGTGCGAATAACCTGATTGACCAAAACGACGGCATTTTTATCACGACCAAGGACCATCTTGAGGATACCTCGGCTACCTTTGATAAAAATGACTGGATACCGCCGCAGACCTATCGAACCTTTTATGTTACCTACCGCTTCGGAGCGCGCGCGCGTGGCACTGCTTGTGATAATATGGTGAATTTCCGATTTGGTCTGCATATGGATTCGGTACAAGATGAATTTTTACGTCTGTTGAATGATAAAACCTCCGCAAACGGCTATCAGTATATCGCGGAATCCTTTGATGATAAATATGCGGAAAACGGCAGTACCGTCATCGGCAACATCGGAGATGATACGGCTATATTTGATGCGATGTTCGGCCCTGATATGAAAATTAACGTTGGTGGCGTGGAAAAGTCGGTCACTGTCATGATTGAGCGTAAAAATGTTGACAGCAACGTTTCCTCGGGTGATGCTTATGCAGGCGGTGGCCCTGCGGGCTGCGAGTATACGATTTATCTGACCACCGATTCTCTCGGTGAAGATGCCGTGACGGTCTATGCAGTATCCTATACCTGTGATGCGAACGGTGTCTGGCGACAGATTGGTGAGCTTTATGAGGGCACCTGCGAAACAGATACCTATGAGGATAGCGGCAAAGCTGCCATGAATATTTCGACCTGGGACGCAACGCCGAAGATTTACCAGGTTACAAATGATATTTCCTATAAGGTTGGCTATGAGCAGGGCACCGAGTACGATAAGTACGATACCATTGAGCAGCTGATGTCCGCCAAGGACCAGGAGTTTTACAATGCGGTGAACAACAACAGCAGTAAACTGCTGATTCCTGCTTGCTTGATTGTGTACAGCTATCGCCATCATAATGGTCAGTGGATAGAAAGTGATAATCCATATAACAAATATAATCCCGGATATGACCTTTTGAAGGCGGCATTTGATAAGATTAAGCCTTACTGCTATATCGGCAACGGTGCACAGGAGGTTAAAATACAAAACGCCTCCACCCTTTCCCGTGCAGAGCTGATTCGGCTGCTTGAGGCAGTGCAGCAGGCATACGATTATTATTTGTCGGTGAATGAAACATAATCAAAAGGCACACGGCGCGCGGCGCCGTGTGCCTTTTGCGGTTTTAAGACAACGGGTGATTTTTGATGTATGCCTCTAAAATATCTGCCGCCTCGCCGACAAGCTCGGCACAGGGGCGCTTTTTGTAGTAGGCTTCGGTGCGTGCAGAGGGCGTGTGCGCATTGTCCTTGCCTTCCTCGTTAAGCAGGTCGCGGCAGATGATGCTGCCCGCACGTTTGCGGAATTCCCCGCAAATTTCCTGTACCGCCTTGTAGTGCGCAGCCTTCGCAGCAGCGTCTGCAGCGTCGTCATATCCGTAGAGGACGCCGAGAGCCATGCACATACCCGAAACAGCACCGCAGACCTCGCGCTGACGACCAAAGCCGCCGCCGAAGGGCGCGGAAATATGCAGGGCGGTCTTTTCGTCAAAGCCCGTGAGGTCACTGAAGGTCAGGAAAACCGCCTGTGCGCAGTTATAGCCCGCCTTGAAGTATGTCATAGCCTGTTCTTTTCTGGTCATGGTGTAACTCCTTTTTGCTGTTTATTTTGTCAAAGAATGTTACCCCGTGTAAGGGGGAAAAGGAATCCGCGCGTTTTGTTTGCTGCAGATAAGAGCTTGATGCGGATATGGTTTTTTGCTATATTACCAAAGTGTTTCATCAAGATAGCATTTGATGGTATCCTCAAGCCAATAGGTAAAGGTGATATCGGGATTTTTTTCCTCGTAGGCTTTCATTTTGAGGTAAAGCGCCTTGCCGTCCCCCGCGTCGTGCCAGATATCGGCGAACAGGAAATCGAAATTGCCTGCCATATCCTCCGCCGCAAATGCGAAGGCGTCCTTGCAGACCAATCTGATTTTTTCCTTGTGCGGAAATTGCGGCAGAATGTGCGTGCGGAACAGCTCTATCACATCAGGGCTGATGTCTACCACCGTGACGCTCTCCACCTCGTCCTTTTCGGCAGCGTGAAAGGCGAAATATCCAAGGCCCAAGCCAAAGGTCAGCACGCGTCCCCTCGCCGCCTGAATGGCGGGCTGGGTTGTGACCATTTCATTGGGCAGCAGGGTCATCCATTCCCGTCCGCCCTCCAGCATGGCAGGGTAGGGGTATTCTTCCCTGAAAAAGCCAATCTGCGGAATCATACGGCGGTCGGGGGTGATGACAAAATCGTTGCACACAAATGCCTCGAGAGGCGAAAGATGCTGCATACGGAGCAGCCATTTCCCCTTGATAGCGGTAGGAATTTTGATGCTTTTGAAATAGGCGTCCTCGGTATAATCCTTGATATTCAGCTCGCGGATTGCGGGTGCAAGCCAGTAGCGGAAAAAGTGGCGGTCCTTGCCCGCAGGGTCAAGCCCCGCCATAGCCGCCAGCAGGTGCGCATAGGCCTCGGCACTTGTCGTGCTGCAGGCGTTTGCCAGGTCGCTGACCATAGCGTTGTCAATGGCGGTTGGCATCACATTCAAGTAGAGGCTGAACAGCTCCGCAAGGTCGCTGTTATAGCGGCGAATGACATCGGGAGAAAGACCGCAGGGCTCGGTATACGCGTGCACGCCTTACACCTCGACAATCATGCCGTCGTAGGAAACCTCAAAATCAAACTGGGCGGCAAGCGCGACAAATTCGTCATAGGAAACGTTTTTGCCATTGTGGGAGAAGTGGTTGAGAATAAACTTGGTGTGCGCATCGGCAACGCCCGTGCGAATCAGCTCGTCACGCAGCTTGACGCAGCGCGAGAGGGTCAGGTGACCCTCATAGTCGGCATTACCGTTTGCCTCGGTGCAGTCAAGCGAAATGAGGTCAAGGGGTTTCTTTATGGTACGCAGGTATGCCCAGCTTTCCTCGGGATATTCGCTTGTGTCGTTAGAGTAGAAAATAGACTTGCCGTCCTTTTCGATGATATACACAACGGGCGAGGAGGCTCTGCCGTGTGCAGCGCGCAGGGCGGTGACGGTGTAGTCACCGACAGCAAAGGGCTTGTTTAGCTTGATGAGGTGCATCTTGACCTCATCAATGTTGTAATATCTGACAACCTGATTCAGCTGATTGTAGCCGTCTACGTCGGAATAGATATGGAGAGGAGAATAGTCGGACAAATGGGAGTAGCCCTTCTTAATCATCTCGAGTTCTAAGGGATAGAGGTGGTCGGCGTGGGAGTGGGTAATCAGGCACTGCTTAATTGCATACAGCGGAAATCTGTGCTGCAGATAGTGCAGGTAGGTGTCTGCGGGCAGGTCGATGAGAAGTGCATCGTCAATGACAGCTTGACTTCTGGTGCGAATGTGTCTGCCACCAAGCGCAAGCGCTTTTTTACAGGTTTCGCATTCACAAAATACGCCGGGGATACCCTCAGCTGCGGCAGTGCCGAGATATTGAAGCTTCATGATTGTTTCCTTTCAATTAAGTCAATTAAGGTGGTTGCCTATGGCAAAACCATTATAACACGACAGAAATGGGGAATCAAGAGCAAAAGCAGATTTTATCACACCGTAGGTGCTGTATATCATCAATTCCGCAGGAATTGCATATCACCAAGGCAAAGCCTTGAATATCATCACGCCAAGGGCGTGTATTGGAGCGCGAGGGGGTTCGCCTCCGCACCACCCACACGCAAAAAGGCACCCGATTGGGTGCCTTTTGCATATGGGGTGGGTGATGGGACGTCAATTTGCTCACGCAAAGCGTGCGCATGAAGAATGTCTTGGTGCCTGAACGGCACCACCGCACAGCGGCTCGCCATTCTTCTGCCTCGCGTGCCATACAAAGCAAAAGCTGACAGCTTAGTCAGCGCGAGGGGGTTCGGCTCCGCACCACCCACACGCAAAAAAGCACCCGATTGGGTGCTTTTTGCATATGGGGTGGGTGATGGGACGTCAATTTGCTCACGCAAAGCGTGCGCATGAAGAATGTCTTGGTGCCTGAACGGCACCACCGCACA
>JAFQMP010000066.1 GCA_017396225.1 Clostridia bacterium
CCGTAGGAAATGAGAGTACAGACCGAATGGTCGTTTTCATCGCTTGCCATATTATAGTAGTAATAGCTGTCAAGTATGGTCATTTTGATGCTATTGCCAAGGTCAAACTCATAGTTTTCGTTCTGGCGGCACTCAGCAGCGGTATAATGCGTGGCACCTGCCGCAATCTCGGCATCGCGCTCCTTGAGGTAACGGCCGTACATATTGGATGTGCCCTTATCCTCCTGATTGGTCAGGGCAAAGTCAATAATCGTTTCGCACTCGTACAAATCAAAAATACTGCCGTCCCCTACTGTAAAGCCTGCGTAGTGGTCCTGATGTGCGTGCGTAACAATAACGTACTCAAGCTTGCCGTCAGTAACATAATCATTGATGTATGCCGAAATGACCTGCGCGCTGCTGGTGCGCGAGCCTGCGTCAATCAAAATATCAACATCGCCTGCCTTAATATAGGTACAGTCACCCGTGTATTTGTTGCCAAGCTCCAAAAAATGGATTTGCAATTCACCGTTGACAATGGTCTTGGGCATTTCATCACTGTGAAAATTTCTGGCATCATAGAGAGCTGCACCAAGTGCGCCGAGCACCACGCCCAAAAGGAGCGCCAGCACACAGAGGAATATGGTAAGGGGTACGGAAAACTTCTTTTTCTTAGCCATAGATGCCGTCCTCCTCCGTTGCGATGACTGTAAAGGTACGAATGCGTTTAATCACACCGTTAGGGGCCTTTTCGCCAAATTTCAAGCAATCAACGGTGTAAACAATCGTATAAACGCCCTCTTTATCAACAGGGATGATATACCGCCCCGCCGCATCCTGCTGCAGGTCAGTTTCTACCATCAGCTTGCTTGAAGCATCAAGTCCGAAGCAATAGGCCTCCACGCCCTCCTCCGTGTAAAGATAGGGCGCGCCCCCCTCCACCATATCAATGGAAAATACGGTTTGTCCCTGCAAAACAAAGCGGTCATTCTTTGAAAAATGCAGACAGACAACGGCGCCCGCGGCAATACCGACCAACAGCGTAAGCACCACGAGCACCTTCGTTGCGGTGTGAATACGCTTTACAGCCTTTTTCGCATACCGTTTGGCAGTTTTTTCTACCGTTTGCTGGGTTGTTTTCTTAGCAGCCATACATAGCTCCTTTCCTGTTTTTGTATAATTATATTATACAAAAGAGAAGTCTTTCTTGTCAAGGCAAAAGCAGTCTAAACCTGAAATATTTTCGTAAAAAGGGGCATCTCACGGAGATGCCCCTTCGTTCTTACACACGATATTTCATTAAAAATTCTGCACTCATGGCAAGGCTGTCAAATGGCGTGCCGTGCCAAGCGGTGTCCTGCTCTACCACATAATGCTTTACGCCCGCCTTTTCGGCCGCAGGCATAATCTTATCCCAGCAAAGATTGCCATAGCCAACCTCTGCCATCCAGGGCAGGTACTTGCCGTCCTCTTTTTTCAGATACAGGTCCTTGAGGTGCAGAATGTCAATGCGTCCTGCCAGCTTTTCCAGCCATGCAACAGGGTCTGCGCCACCGCCTGCAACCCAGCAGGTGTCAAGACAAAATGTAATACGGGGGTCAAATTCCTCAACCAGAATATCCATAATCGTCTTATAGCCGTCCACGCGGAAGAACTCAAAGCTGTGGTTATGGTAGGACATTTTGAAGCCCTCTTTGCCGTAAATTTCAGCAGCGCGGTTAAAGTCCTTAATAAAGCTGCGAAGCCCCTCAATATCATTGCGCGCCGCACCGGGCATCGCACCAAGACCAATCACGTTCGTACCCCACATGCGGTGCGTTGCCATCGTCCCTTCAGGGTCCTCCAGAATACGCTTATAATTGAAATGCGTACCGACAAGCGAAATGCCGTGCTTTTTCAAAAGCTCACCAAAAAGCCTCTCATCAAAGGCAGGGTCGCCTGCCGTCTGCGCCTCGGTATAACCAAGTTCACTGAGCTTTTTGAAGGTCAAATCAGCAAAATCAGCATCCTTCAGATAATCACGAACGGTATAAAGCTGCAAGCCTAAATTCTGAAACATTTGATACCCCTTCTTCACATCATGGTGGAAGCCATGACGGCCTTGATGGTGTGCATGCGATTTTCCGCCTCATCAAAGACGATGGACTGCGCGCCTTCAAAAACGCCGTCTGTTACCTCCATGCACTCGATGCCGAATTTCTCATAAATCTCACGACCGACAACAGTGCCAAGGTCATGGAAGGCGGGCAAGCAATGCATAAAGCGACACTGCGGACCTGCCGTATCTATCAGCTCCTCGGTCACACGATAAGGTGTCAGGGCGGCG
>JAFQMP010000067.1 GCA_017396225.1 Clostridia bacterium
CTCGTTGTTCAATTTTCAAAGACCGTTTCGCCTCCGCTTTTTCGCGGCGACCTTATTATATTACCACACTTTTTTCCCTTTGTCAACACCTTTTTGCAACTTTTTTGAAGTTTTTTCAGGCTTTTTCAGGGGATTTGTGCGGTCTCTCTTGCGAGAGCCTTTTTATCATATCACCTTGTCCCTGCTTTGTCAATAGTCTTTTTGCAATTTTTACTATTTTCGCAAAGACTTGGCATCTATTCTGTCCCTCAGACAGCAATTTATACATAAAACAAATAAAAAAAGCCAAACTATCAAAAAAAGAGGTGGCTTTATGTTAACGATACTTATCCGTACCATTATTATATATATCGTTCTGATTGCCACGATGCGTCTGATGGGGAAGCGGCAATTGGGCGAGCTTGAAATTTCGGAATTAGTCACCACGTTGCTGATTTCAGAAATTGCTTCCCTGCCGATTGCAGATCAGACAATTCCCGTGGTACACGCTATTATCCCCTTGGTAACCATTCTCACACTGGAAATGGTGCTTTCTATCATTTTATTAAAATGTCCCAAATTAAAAAACCTGGCATCAGCGCGCCCCACGGTACTCATTCGCCACGGCACACTCGACCAAAAGGAGCTCAAACGTATTCGTATTTCGCTGGACGAGCTTATCAGCGAACTCAGGCAAGCAGGCGTTGCGACAATTGCCGATGTGGACTATGCCATTCTTGAGCAAAACGGCAAAATCTCCATTATACTGAAAAAAGAAGCCTCGCCCCCAACCGCCAAGGACCTTCATTTAATATGGAAGGAAAACGGTATTTTGCACGCACTGATTGAGGACGGACACGTGAGCGACTACAATCTCACGCTACTTGGTCACGACCGCGCCTGGCTGACGAAAAAGCTGGGGGAGCAGGGCTGCCGTGCAGAGGATATTTTTTTCCTGGGCATTGACGACGGCGGCAACCTATATAAAATAGATAAGGAAGAAAACCTATGAAAAGCTTCTGGGCATCAGCCTGTATATTCCTCGCGCTGCTGGGTCTGATTATATGGAATTCCTGTTACGTTCATCACGCCTGCAACGACCTGATTCAAGCAGCAAGGGCGGTGCCCGCTTGCGAGGAAAGGGACGCCCAACAAGCGCTCTCGGAGTTGACCCATGATTGGGCGCAGAAAAGTGCCATGATTGAGCTGTCGGTTTCCCGTCACACCATTCATAAAATTGACGATTATCTGTGCGAATGGCAGAGTGCCCTGAAAACGGGGGACGTTGATGCATACGAGCGCTGCCGTCATCTTTTTTGCGCCACGATTACGCAAATTGCCCGCACCGAAAGTGTCACGCTCGGAAACTGGATATAAAAAAGCCCCGTGCTCACGCACGGGGCTTTCCCAATCATTCATTTTTAGCGGGGAGCAATCGTACCAATGCTGACGCACCAAGCGTAATAGCAAAGGTAGGGATTCTTCTCCATATCGGGGTTCTCGGTCTGCTGCTCCATCCACACGATAGCATTGCCGATATCCTGCACTGTAGCGGTTTTGGTTTCCTCACCAACCGTGTAAGTCAACGGATTGTCATCATAACCGATGCAGCGCAGAAGCATATCGCGCTTTGACACACTATGCGTAACCGAAATGGCGTCCTGATACAGCGCAACAACCTCGTCCATCGAATCCATATTCTGAATGGCGGCCGCAACACGCTCGGAAAGAGCGTTCATCACAAGCAAATTCTTTGCGTCAGCGGTGGGCGCATCTGCAAAGTGCATACCAAGCACAGCGGAATAAACCATATCAAGGTTCTGCTTTTTCTGGTACTCCCAGAGAGAAACGGTTTCCTTGGAAGCAGGGTAAGTAAGGAAGACGTTACCGGTCTTCTCCACGTCCATTTCATAGATGTTGCCCTCAACGGGAACAACATACTGATGACCCGCATCATCGGTTGCAAGCGTGTAATTCAGGTCCTTCACACCGTACTGCAGCAGGTTGCGCACCTCTGCATCGGTATTAATAAAGTTGATAATCTCGGCAGATGCCTTCTCGTTGACGGTGTAGCTGCCAATTGCGAACATCGACTTATAAATCTCAGTATCGTCAACAACGGGCGCCTGCATCACCAGAACCTCGTAGCCTTCAGCCTTCATAGCCTCCATCTCCTGCCACGTGCCGCGCATAATCTTGACAGCTGCATTTTCAGATGCATTATCGGTCACATAGCCGGTGGTCTTCTCATAATGCGTCTTATTGGCAAGCGCCATCATATAAGCCTCGTTTGCAAGGAGGAATTCGTTGTCGAGAACTGCCTTGTTGGCATTGACATCACCGTAAATCGAGAACTTGCCGGGCTCAAGCTGCGGCTTGCCGTTCTCATAGCTCATCGACCAGTAGTGTGCGTAATCCAGCTCAATCTTCAAATCGCCATTTGCATATTTGGCATCGGTATAGATGGGGTAAACACCGGTTTTGTTCTCGTATACCCAATCAAGGTATGTACGGAAGCTGTCATCATAAAGGGTTGCATCACCAAGCTGTCCGTTGTACTCGGCAAGCATCTCCTTATCGGCAAGAAGATATACATACTCGCCAACAACGTGATTATTGGGCAACGCATACATCATACCGTTGTAGGTTGCAGACTGCAGATACTTTGTGCTGATATAGGTGGTCAGCTTCAGTGCGGACTCGGAAAGATGCATCTGCATATCCTTGAGCCACTGATTGCCTGCGTACAGTGCGTAATTATCGTAATCACCGATAAACAGCACATCAACCTCATAACCGGGAAGCGTGGGGTACATCAGCTCGGGAATGCCGTGCTCGTTGAGGACGGTCTGCTCACTCTCGTTCTTAGTGACCGTGTTGCCTGCGGCAATCTGCTTTTCGTGCTCAGCAAAAGCATTCTCAACAGCGGCGTAATACTTCTCCTCGGTAAAGTATCTCAGGTTGAGCTTTGTCTTATACTTGGCCTTCGTGAGCGCATTGATTGCCTCACTGATATCCCAGACCTGCTGCAGCGCACTTCTCTTGGCTGCATCGGTGAGAAGGCTGTTGTCGGTAATCAGCTTGTACTGCTTGGCAAAGGCCTCGTCACTTGCAAGCTTATTGTTCAGCTCCTCTTGCCCATTGGGCTTTTTCAAAAGCGTTTCCACCTCTGCCAGAATCTTAGGGGTAACACCGTCAAAAATCCAAGCACTTGCATCGGCAACCGCCTGTTCCTCGGTAATCAGCCACACGTTCAGCGTGGTGGTATAGCGCGAAGCCTCGGCATTGATGCTTTCAATGGAGCCGTCCTTGTTACAGCTCGCAAGAAGCGGCAGCACCATCAGCATCGCGAGAACCAAACAAAGGATTTTCTTCTTCATACAGGACCTCCTACGCGTGCCATATACGCACGCGACATAGTTATATAAATACATATTACACCAATTTGTCGATTTTGTCAAGTAAGGGTATTTTTGGCGATGAGCGAGCACGCGCGCGTGATGTGCCAAAAGGCTGTCATCTTACACAAAAAGTGCGCACAACATTCAAATCACGTGCCAAAAAAACCATCACTTTGCTAAAGCAGATTGGGCAAATCTTGTGCAATTCTAACGATAATTAAAAATCAATCAAGGAAGCCGCGCAAATGGCGGGAACGGCTGGGGTGACGCAGCTTGCGCAGTGCCTTGGACTCAATCTGACGGATACGCTCACGCGTGATTTCAAACTCACGGCCGACCTCCTCAAGAGTGTGAGAACGACCGTCCTCCAGGCCGTAGCGCAGCCTGATGACACGCGCCTCACGCTCGGTCAGCGTGCCGAGCTCGCGCTCAATGACCTCACGCAAAATGGTAGCGGCAGCAGCCTCCTCGGGCGCAGGGGTATCCACATCGGGAATGAAATCGCCAAGGTGGCTGTCCTCCTCCTCGCCAATCGGCGTCTCGAGGGAAACGGGGTCAAGCGCGACCTTCATAATCTCGCGGACACGCTCTGCGGACATACCCATTTTTTCGCCAATCTCGGCAGGGGTGGGCTCGCGGCCAAGCTCCTGCAGCATCTGGCGCTGGTAGCGAGAAACCTTGTGAATCGTTTCTACCATATGTACAGGAATACGAATGGTGCGCGCCTGGTCTGCAATAGCGCGGGTAATCGCCTGGCGAATCCACCAGGTTGCATAGGTCGAGAACTTAAAGCCCTTGGTAAAGTCAAACTTATCAACAGCCTTCATCAGACCGAGGTTGCCCTCCTGAATCAAATCTAAGAAGAACATACCCTTACCGACATAGCGCTTGGCTATACTGACAACAAGGCGCAGGTTTGCCTCAACCAGCTCTGTCTTAGCATTTTCATCGCCCTCAGCCATACGGCTGGCAAGCTCGCGCTCACGCTCAGCGGTCAGCAGCGGCACCTTGCCGATTTCCTTCAGGTACATACGCACGGGGTCGTCAATCGACAGGCCCTCCTGCTCCAGCATACGCTCCATGCTCTCGCCGGCGCCAAAGCTGGCAACCTCATGCTCAATCTCGCTGATTTCGCCGTCGGAAATCTCATCGGGAAGAGAAACGCCGCTTTCCTCAAAGGCCTCATAGAGCTTGTCAAGGCTGTCCATATCAAATTCTACGCTCTCCATCGCCTCGTCAATATCCTCGGTCGAAAGGTTGCCCTTTTTGCCCTTGGCAATCAACGATTCCACGTCAACCTTCTTCTCCTCGGTCTGGGGAGCAGGTGCAGCCGCAGCTTCGGTTACTTCTTCCAGAATCTCTTTCTTTGCACTCATAAGTGTTCTCCTTTATTTTTTACTGCCGTTATTCTTTTTCGCCTGCAATGCGCGGCGCCTCTCAATCTCATAGCGCCAGTCGCCCGCAGCCTTTGCTTCACGCGCAAGACGGCGCTCCACCAAGGTGGCTGCCGCACTCGTCAGAACCTCTATGCCATTGGCGGAAAGCATCGCGCGTTCCTCACGCAACTTCACAAACCGCCCCATTTCATCAGGGGTGAAATGCTCACCCATTGCCGAGAAATCAAAGCCGCCTTCACTCTGCTCGGCTGCAAGAATTGCCGTATAGGCACGCTTGCCGAAATCGGTGAAGAAATCCGCAACCGTCAGTGCCACGCTGCCGTTTGCCAGGGCAGCACGATGCTCGGCGTGCAAAAGCATCAAACCCAGCAAGGTATCCTCTGCATTGGCGGCGGCGGGGTCCTTGGCGGCATCGGGATTCACGCGGTCGCCGAAATTTCTTGCCGCCATTTGCAGCTCACGACTCTCACGCTGTGCAACCTCGCGTGCCTGCCTTGCACGTGCGCGCTTGACGTCGTTTGCAATGCTCTCCGCCGAGATGCCGAGTCGTTTCGATACCGCATCAATATAAAGCTCACGCTCCACACCTGAATAGGTGGTGGCAATCAAGCCTGTCAGTTCCCTCGCGGCGCGGATTTTGCCCTCAGCCTGTCCTACATCGTATTTGGCGAGAATCTGTGCCATTTTGAAATCAAATGCGGTGCTGCTCTGCCCCAGCAGCGCGCGAAAGGCATCTGCACCGAATTTTTTGATGTACTCGTCGGCGTCCTTTGCGCCCTCCAGGCGCAGCACACGCACGGGAAGCCCGACCTCATCAAGCAGCTTCATGGCCTTGTCGGCGGCGCGCTGCCCCGCCTCGTCACTGTCGTAATTGATAATCACGCGCTTGGTATAACGGGCAAGCAATCTTGCGTGGTCGGGTGTGATTGCCGTGCCGAGCGTTGCCACGGCATTGCCGAAGCCCGCAGCGTGCATCGCAATCGTATCCATATACCCCTCGCAGAGAATCATTTCCTCCGCGCAATACTCCTTGGCGTAGTTGAGCCCGAACAAAATGCGACTCTTCTTAAACCCGGGGGTGTCGGAGGAGTTCAGGTACTTTGGCTTTTCATCGGTCATATTACGTCCGCCAAACGCCACAATGTTACCCGATGTATCAATAACAGGAAACATCACGCGATTGCGGAAAAGCGAAAACAGGCTGCCATGCTGCGACCTCTTTGCAAGAAAGCCGTCAATCAGCTCCTGCTCGGTAAAGCCCGCGCGGCGCATATGGTTGACCAGCATATTAAAGTCATTCGGCGCAAAGCCGAGACCGAAGCGCTTGATTGTCGCCCCCGACAGCGCGCGCTCACCCACCAGATACTGCATCGCATCGCGACCGATTTCAGGGTCAAAGAGCGCACCGCGGAAAAACCTTGCCGCCTCAAGATTCATCTCGTAAATGCGGCGGCGCGACACGGTGGGCGTGCCACCCACCGACGGCTCATTCGGAATTGATATCCCCGCCCTTGTGGCGAGATATTCAAGCGCCCCGACATAGTCGAGGTTTTCCATTTTCTGAATAAATGTAATCACATCGCCGCCCGCGCCGCAGCCAAAGCAGTAAAAGCTCTTGGTCGCGGGAAAAACGGTGAAGGAGGGGGTTTTTTCACTATGAAAGGGACACAGTCCGTTGCGGTTTGAGCCTGCGCGCTTGAGCGACACATAGCTGCCAATCACATCTTCAATATCGCAGCGATAACGAATCTCCTCAATAATTTCCTTTGGTATCATTTGACGCGCCACACCTCCGGAATGAAGATTTCGCGATAAAGCTCAATCGCATAGCGGTCGGTCATGCCTGACAGATAATCGCAAACCGCGCGCCCTGCCGATTCATGGCTGACAATTTCCAGGTAATCAAGCGGCAAGCGCTCAGTGTGATTTTCAAAATAATCAAACAGCCCTGCCAGCATTTCCTTTGCCTTGACCTCCTCGTCCTTTGCCGCGTTGTCGCGATACACACGGCAGAAAAGGAAATCGCGCAGCTCGTCGGTTGCCTCCCAGATTTCGGGCTCCATCAGTATATCAGCCTGCCCCATACTGGCGCGCACCACCGAGGAAACCATCGTGTCAATGCGCGCGCCATGGGTCTGACCCAGCACCGCACGAATGGCTGCGGGAATCTCCTCGTGCTGCAGAATGCCCGCACGGAGTGCATCGTCAATGTCGTGATTGATATAGGCAATGCGGTCGGATATACGAACCACACGCCCCTCAAGGGTTTTGGAAAGATTAGGGCCCGAATGACAGGCAATACCCTCCCGCACCTCGGCGGTCAGGTTCAGACCGTTGCCGTTATTTTCCAGGCGCGTGACAACACGCACGCCCTGCATATTATGTGAAAACGCAGGGTCAAAGCATTGGCGCATCACGGTTTCACCCGCGTGACCGAAGGGGGTATGCCCCAAATCATGCGCAAGACCGATTGCCTCGGTCAAATCCTCATTGAGTGCAAGCGCACGGGCAATGGTACGGGCAATCTGCGTGACCTCCAGCGTGTGCGTGAGACGCGTGCGGTAATGGTCGCCCGCAGGGGCGAGAAAAACCTGCGTTTTATACATCAGACGGCGGAAGGACTGACTGTGTATGATGCGGTCGCGGTCGCGCTGAAACTCGGTGCGAAATGCACATGGCGTGCAAGGCACTTCACGTCCTGCTGTATTGACAGATTTGAACGCATAGGGGGAAAGTGTGCTTTCCTCACGCGCCGCCAGTGCTGTTAAGAAATCCGACATCAGTTTTCTCCTTCCTTTTGTAATGTAATATTAAAATACGCTAAAAAAAAGAAAATCTCTTTTATTTCGGCAAATTTTTTTGAAAAAAAGAAAAAATTTGTGCAAAAAGCCGCCAAGGGCAGCTTTTTGCACGCATTTGCACCATTTTTTACTGTGGCTTGGTATCAAGATAGGTCTGACCCTGCACGGGTGCAGCGCGTCCTGCGGTCATATCCACCACACGGGCAGCAAAGCCCGCAGCCTCCGCAGCGGGCAGACCCACCACAAGGGTAACAACGTCGGTATACGCAACACTGCGCTCGCGCGCACCCAAGCGGGGCAGCTCCTGCACAAGGCGTTGGTGGTCGGCATAGGAAAGCTCCAGAATCACATCGGTATAAGGAATAAATTCCGCAACACCCGCGGCATCAAGTGCCAGATTGGCGGCGCCGCCGTAGGCGCGTGTCAGCCCGCCTGCGCCAAGCAGAATACCGCCGAAATAACGCGTGGTGGCAATGCAGACATCGGAAACGCCGCGGCGTTCAATGGCGGCAAGAGTCGGCAGACCTGCCGTGCCCTGCGGCTCGCTGTCATCGCCGTAACGCTTGCTGCCGTCACGCAAAAGATATGCAAAAACAGTGTGTCTGGCGGAGGGGTGGAGCTTTTTGCGCTCCTTCACAAATGCCTCCGCCTCGGCAGCGGTGGACACACGGCGCACCGCGGCAATAAAGGTGGAGCGCTTTTCCTCCAGCTCACACTCGGTATCAACGGAAATCGTACGAAAAAGCTCACCACTCATCGCTTGTTTCCTCCGTGGGTGCAACATCATATTGACGAAGCGGCCCATAGGTGCGGTCATCAACCGTGGCGGTGACAAGCACGGCATCGGCACCGTATTCCACGCGCTCTACCGTAGCATTCTTGTAAAGCCCCGACAAAAGCCCCTGCTTGGCATTGGGAATCAGAAAGGTGACGGTGCGCTTGCCCTCATGGAGCAGCGCCTCGATACGCCCGAGCAGATGGTCAACCCCCTGCCCCGTTGCGGCCGAGATATAGACAATATTTTTTCTGCCGTGTGCAACACCGGGCGAGGCAGCACCGAGGTCGCATTTATTAAAGGCATAAATCACAGGCTTGTCCCCTGCGCCGAGGTCGCGCAGCAGCGCCTCGGTCACCTCAATCTGTGCGCCCGCCTCAGGGTCGGTTGCATCAACCAGAATGAGTAACAAATCGGCGTGCGTTGCCTCCTCCAGCGTGGAGCGAAAGGCGTGAATCAGATGGTGGGGCAGATTGCGGATAAAGCCGACAGTGTCGGTCAGCAGCACGGTTTCTCCACCCGGTAACGTACATTTTCTGGTGGTGGGGTCAAGCGTGGCAAATAGCTTGTTTTCGGCAAGCACACCCGCGCCCGTCAAATAATTCAAAAGTGTAGATTTTCCTGCATTGGTGTAGCCGACAATTGCCACGCGGGAAAGCCCCGAGCGGTCGCGTGCCACGCGCTGCGTGCGCCTGTTTTCCGCCATGGCAGCAATATCTGCCTCCAACGCGTGAATGCGGCGCTGCAGGTGACGGCGGTCGGTTTCGAGCTGGCTTTCACCGGGGCCGCGCGTGCCGATACCGCCGCCAAGACGAGAAAGCTCGGTTCCCTTACCCATCAGACGGGGGGCGGTATATTTGAGCTGTGCCAGCTCGACCTGCAGCTTGCCCTCACCGCTTGCAGCGTGCAGTGCAAAAATATCAAGAATGAGCATGGAGCGGTCAATAACGCGCACCGCGCCACCCAGCGCCTCCTCCAGATTGCGAATCTGCGAAGGGGAAAGCTCACAGTCAAAGACGGCGAGCGTAATGTCATTCCTGGCACACAGAAATGACAGCTCGGCAACCTTTCCGCTACCCAGATAGGTGCGTACGTCGGGTGCCTCTTTATTCTGCAGAAGCGTCATTGCCGCCACGCCGCCCGCGGTTTCCAAAAGTCTTGCAAGCTCGGCAAGCGAAACCTCGGCCTCCTCCGCGCTCCTATCGCGCGTGACGACACTGACAAGTGCGGCGCGCACGCCGACAATTCCCTCATCATTTGGCATAGCGTAACACCTCTCCTTTACTGAAAATTAAGATGAGAAAAGGGCGGTCTGTAATAGACAAACCGCCCCAAACCTCTCGCCCGTCGGCGAGTGCGTGAAATGAGTGATTATTTCTTTGCCTGGAGTCTTCTGTTGAACTTATCAACACGACCGCCCACGTCAACAAGCTTCTGCTTGCCGGTGAAGAACGGATGGCACTTAGAGCAAATTTCAACCTTCATTTCCCCGCCGTTGGTAGACTTGGTCTCAACAACGTTGCCACAAGCGCAAACGATGCGGACGTCTTCATAGGACGGATGAATTCCTGCTTTCATGTTTTCCACCTCTCCTTTCAAAAATTACGGCTTATTATAACACGGCAAAAGAAATTTTGCAACCCCTTTTTATAAAATAAATCAAATTTTTTCCGCAAGCTCCCGCCGCAGGGCGGCAATAATCCGCTTTTCCAGGCGTGAAATGTAGGATTGCGAGATGCCGAGGTGATCTGCGACCTCCTTTTGCGTCATCTCCCCCTTGCCCGAAAATCCGTAACGCAGCTCGATAATCAGCCGCTCGCGCGGTGACAGAGCGGCGACCGCCTCGTAAAGCGCACGGCGCTCCTCGCGCTTTTCAATTTCAAAGGTGACGCCGTCCTCCTCGCTGCCGAGAACATCGGAAAGCAACAGCTCGTTCCCGTCCCAATCCACATTCAGGGGCTCGTCAATTGAAATTTCCCCACGTCTGGCACTGCGCTTTCGGATATACATGAGAATTTCATTTTCAATGCAGCGCGAGGCGTAGGTCGCCAGCTTAATATTCTTCTCGGCGCAGAAGGTGTTGATTGCCTTGATAAGCCCCAGCGTGCCGATTGATACAAGATCCTCAAGCCCCACACCCGCACTTTCGAAACGGCGCGCAACATATACGACCAACCGCAGATTGTGCGCAATCAAGCGCGAGCGCGCCTCCTCATCGGCGGGCAGACGCGAGAGCGCCTCACTCTCCTCCTCCGGCGTAAGAGGGGCAGGCAGCACATCGGGGCCGTTTACATAGTAAACCCCGCGCCTGAAAAAACGGCAAAGCCATTTGCGCAATTTTACAAACATATCATCACCTCATTTTGAAATCAGTGCCACAGGCAAGAGCGCCTCCGCACCATCAAAGCCAGTATGTAAGGAAACGGGTGCCACCAGCAAGGAAACCTCCGCCTCACGCCCACCGACAAGCAGCGCCGCCGCATCCGGCGACACGGCAAGCAGTATCCCCTCCCCGGTAGCACTTGACATCGGACAGACGCGAATACGCCGCGCAAATGCGGGGGGCAGCTCCTGCAAGGCAGAAAGGCTGCCGCCCTGTAAAAGTGCCAAAACGGTGGGAGAAAACAGCCGTTTTGCCGCACTTACGGCAAGCAACACGACGGGTCTTGTGCTGACGGGGTCAATCAATAGGTTAGCAGTATCCACCATTGCAAAAAAATCTGCTGTTTTCCCGTCACAGGTCACGCGCAGCGTGGCGTGTGTTTCCTTCATACGACGTGCGGTAAATCTGCCCCAGAGAAAGGTAGAGAGGCCGCCTGCCGCCGCAAGCAAAAAAAAGAGTGTAGAGGAAACATTCTCGGTGGCGGCAAGCGGCAGATTGATGTGCGACAGAAGCGACGCCATACCGCTCATGGCACCGCCAACGGCAAACGAAACGCCGAAATATAGCAAAAAAGCGGCAAAAATCCGTCCCGTTGTGCCACCTTTTTCAAAAAATGCGCCAAAACACATAAGAAAGCAAACCGTCAAATCAAGGAGAAAGGCAACCGTACCTGATGTGGCAAAAAAAAGTGCCGCCACAGCATAAATTGCACCAAAAGAAGAAAAAATCACCGCACGCCAGATACGAAACGGGCGGTGCAGCAGCTTTGCGGTTAAAAACAGACATTGAAAATCCATACAGAAATTAACAAAGAACAGCAAATCGCCAAACACGGTTTTCTCCAAATCTCCTCACCTCAAGGGCATTATAGCATGGGGCAATTGAAAATTCTGTCACTTTGAGGAACGCAAAAAGAAAAAGCCGCCGCGCAAATGCGCGGCGACCCTTGACCTTATTTAATTCTTCTGCATTCAATGTAAAACCGTTTGTCCTCGGCGTGCCCCATAGAGAAGGTCTTGCGCGGCAGCGCGCCGTCATAAATGACGGTACGGAACAAATCGTCCTTCTCCATACCCGAGAAGATAAAACCAATCGCATCGGTGCGACGGGCAATCGCCTCAACGGTCTTGGTGCCATGAATATAGTCAACCGTAGCACCCTCGTGCGTTCTGATGTAGTCGTCAATAAAGGTCTGCAGCGTACCGACCGTCAGCTGTGCCGTGGGAGTGCCGAAATGCATCGTGCCGCGACGGGTAGCGGTGATAAACTTGGTTTCCTGCGGTGCGGCATTGCCATGGAGCGAATAGGAATATGCCTCAAGCTCCTTAATAACATCGTTGGGGTCAACGCCCATCATCACGCGATAAATCGGCTCAAAATCAAGCGCCTCATCGTGCAGATTGACCACCTCAACCAAGGCATAACGCGCGGGGTGATTCTTGGCGCTTTCCCCGTAGGCAGCCTTGATTTCCTCGTAATTCGCCTTCGCAACAGCAAGAGAGTGATTGCCGTCACCCACTGCAAACAAAAGCGGGGCAACGCCCTCCCCATAGCGCGCGGCAATATGCGTGGGGGTCATCAGGCGCGCCAACGCGTGCGTGATGCGACCCACACCAACGCTATCCACAAAATGTGCGCTGACAGCGCCGCTGCCGGGCACAAGCGGAAAATCGTAGGCAAGGGGCAAATCCGCTGCACGTGCGGCGATAGGCTCTATCACGGTGCGCGCGGGGTCGTCAATCAGGAGCATCACATGGGGCAGCTCAAGCACGGCATCACGGCGCACGGCAAGGCGGGGCGGAATACGCTCTGCCACCGTTTCCTCCGTGGCGCGGATCAGGGTCTGCGCGCCCTTTTTGTAATCGTAATTTTCAAGGTCAATCATGCCGACAAGGCCGTGGCGGACACGTCCGTCCGACTGCGTGCGGGCGAGATAAATCATGCTGTTTTTGTGTTGCACCAGCAAATTGCGGAGATAATACTCCATATTTGCCTGAATGGTCGGCACACGCGCCTCTGTTTCCTCAAGAAACGCCTCAGGCAGAATCAGACGCAGGGTGCTGGGTGCATCACCCACGCGCTCATCAAGCGTGTTCCAATAGGCAGACTCCCCCGTAAATTGGTCGCAGGCAATCGTCGCCCAGGCAGTACCGTTGACAGCCTCAAAATCGGGCAGCAGAATATCAGAAGGCAAAAAATAAGCGGACATAACAATCCCCTCTCGTGTATTTGCATCTATTCTATCACGAAAATCCCCATAAATCAAGTTATTTGTGTCATTTTTTGCGAAAAGAAGGGACGTTTTGCTGTGTCCCTCTTGCACACGCGCGACATTTATGCTATAATGAATTATATTTTTGAAATGAGGTGTTTTTATGCTCCCGGTCAATATAAATACGAGCGCGTTAAGCCCCCCCGGGGCATTGGCGACCTGCCGCGCTACCTAAAGCAGCTGCTTGGCGGCTTTTTCTCGCGCCTCCTTTATATCTTCAGCATCGTCTGGAAAAGCGGCCCCGCTTTCCTCTTTCTGATGTGCTTTATTGCACTTTTCAACGGTCTGATGCCCGTGCTGGGCGCGCTGATTTCGGCACGCATCTTAAACGAATTGCAGGTCATCATCACAGCAAGCGCGCTTGGGCAAAGCTTCGGCATTGCAGCCTTCTGGGGCTCTATGGTGCTGTTGCTGCTCATCGCCTTTTTCACCTACAAGGTGCTTGACAAGGTGGTATCCAGGCTCTCCAACGCCGTCACACGACTGGCGGGCGAGCGCGTGGTGCGCCACGTCAAGGTGGAGATTATGCAAAAAGCGCAATCACTTGACCTTTCCGCTTTTGACCTTCCTGCCTTTTACGAAAAATTAGAAAACGCCAACCGCGAGGCAGGCAACCGCCCCGTACATATTTTAAGCTCTACCTTCAGCGTCATCAGTACCATTATTTCACTGGTCGGCTACGTGGTGATTCTCGCCTCCTCCCTGCCCCTTGCCGCCCTTGCAATTGCCGTTGTGGCAATCCCCTCCGCCATTGTCAATTTCATTTATCGCCGCAAATCCTTTGCCTATATGCGTCATCGCTCGATTGACCGCAGACAGATGAACTATTATGCCGAGCTGACCGTCAACAAGGACCTCGCCAAGGAGGTGCGTATGTACGACCTCGGCGAGGAACTGACCGGGCGCTACAACCGTGTATTTGACCGCTACTACAAGGGTCTGCGCGGTCTGATTGTCCGCGAGAACATCTGGCAGATTATCTTCGCCGTGCTCTCCGCGCTTGTCAGCTGCTTCTTCTTTGCCTACATCGCACTCGGTGTATTCGAGGGGCGCTACCAGATTGGCGACTACTCGCTTTACACGGGCGCGCTGACCTCAATTTCAGGTGCCGTCACCACGCTGATTACCACCTCTGCCACCATTTATGAGGGCACACTTTTCATTGACAATCTCTTATCCTTCCTCAAGGAAAAGCGCTACACCGTAGCGCGCACCGCGGAGCCGTTGATTCCCGCACGCGGTGTGCCGCACGTGATTGAGTTTTCCCACGTCAGCTTTGCTTACCCCGGCACGGAAAAGCCTGTCATTGACGACCTTTGCCTCACGCTCCGCGCGGGCGAAACATTGGCGCTTGTCGGTCTGAACGGCGCAGGTAAAACCACGCTGATTAAGCTTCTCACCCGCCTTTACGACCCCACCGAGGGTGCCATTCTTTTAGACGGTCACGACCTGCGTGACTATGATGTCACCGCACTGCGCCGTATGTTCGGCATCGTGTTCCAGGATTTTGGAAAATACGCCTTCTCGGTGCGTGAAAATATCCGCCTCGGCGACCTGACCAAAAAGGCAGATGCCGCAGAAATCGAAGGCGCCGCCGTCAGCGCGGGTGCCGATGAATTTATCAGGGCATTACCCCACGGCTACGACACCCAGCTGATGCGCTACTTTGACCGCGACGGCATGGAGCTGTCGGGCGGCCAATGGCAAAAGCTATCCCTCGCCCGCGCCTTTTACAGTGATGCGGACATCATCATTCTCGATGAGCCGACCGCATCGCTTGACCCGATTGCTGAGCAGGAGGTATTCCGTCGCTTTGACGAGCTGCGCGGTGATAAAACCACCGTGTTCGTTTCTCACCGTCTCTCCTCTGCGACAATCGCCACAAAAATTGCAGTCATTGAGCACGGTCACCTCGTTGAGGAGGGCACCCACCACGAGCTTATGGAAAGGGACGGCCGCTACGCCGAGCTTTTCCGCATTCAGGCAGAGCGCTACCTTGACGGCACCGCACAATAACCGGGATAATCTATCAATTTCCCTCTTGACAGAGAGGCCCTTCATCACATATAATAGTGTGTAATTATTTTTTAAGGAGTCCACACCTATGCAGACAAAAGTAGTTAAATTCGGCGGCAGCTCGCTGGCAGATGCCAAGCACTTCAAGCAGGTTGCCGACATCATTCACGCAGACCCCGCACGCCGCTTTGTCGTTCCCTCCGCACCCGGCAAGCGCTATAAAGACGATACCAAGGTAACGGATATGCTCTACCGCTGCTACGAGATGATTCGTAACCACGAGAGCATTGATGAATATTACAAGAACATTGAAGCTCGCTACAACTCCATTATCGAGGAGCTCGGCCTTGATTTCGATATTTCCGGTGAGCTTGCCTACGTCAAGAACGCCATGCTCCACGCATCGGGTCGCGACTATGCAGCCTCCCGCGGCGAGTACCTCAACGGTCTGATTCTTGCCAAGTACCTGGGCTTTGATTTCATTGATGCCGAGAGCGTAATTTTCTTCCGCGAGAACGGCACCTTTGACGAGGAGCGCACCAACACCGTGCTCGGTGAGGAGCTTGCCCGTCACAGGAACGCCGTCATTCCCGGCTTCTACGGCTCGATGCCCAACGGCACCATTAAGACCTTCTCCCGCGGCGGCTCCGATATTACGGGCGCTATCGTGGCACGTGCAGCAGCCGCTGACCTGTACGAGAACTGGACCGACGTTTCGGGCTTCCTGATGGGTGACCCCCGCGTGCTTGACCATCCCCCCACCATCGAAACCATCACCTACCGCGAGCTGCGCGAGCTCTCCTATATGGGTGCAACCGTGCTGCACGATGAGTCGATTTTCCCTGTGCGTGAGGCAGGTATCCCGATTAATATCCGTAACACCAACGCCCCCGAGGACAAGGGCACGATGATTGTATCGAGCGCCGAGGGCTACGACAAAAAGCGCGTTATCACCGGTCTTGCAGGCAAGAAGGGCTTTTCTGTTATCCACATCGAAAAGGACCGTATGAACGCAGAGGTCGGCTTCGGTCGCCGCGTGCTTGAGGTTCTTGAGGACAATGAAATTTCCTTTGAGCACCTGCCCTCCGGCATTGATACCATGAGCATTGTGGTTGCCACCAGCGCACTCGAGGGTCGCCGCGAGCGTATCCTGAACAGCATCACCCGCCTGGTGAAGGCTGACCTTGTCGAGATTCTTGACGGCCTTTGCCTGATTGCCGTGGTTGGTCGCGGTATGGTCAAGTCCCGCGGCACTGCCGCACGCGTTTTCGGCGCCGTTTACAATGCAGGCGTCAACGTCCGTATGATTGACCAGGGCTCGAGCGAGCTCAACATCATTCTCGGTGTCAACGAGGACGACTACGAGAAGGCGCTTTCTGCTATCTTTAACGAGTTTGTAAAATAAGGAGCATCAAAATGGATTGCTTGTTCTGTAAAATCATCGCAGGTGAGATTCCCTCTGCCAAGGTCTATGAAAATGAGTGGATTTACGCCTTCCGCGACATTGCACCCCAAGCCCCCGTGCACGTACTGATTGTACCCAAAACGCACATCTGCTGTGCGGACGGCATCACCGCCGACAACAGCCTGTACGTGGCAAAAATTTTTGAGGCCATTCCCGCAATCGCAAAGGCTGAGGGACTTGCAAACGGCTACCGCATCGTCAACAACTGCGGCGAGGACGGCTGCCAGACCGTAAAGCACCTGCACTTCCACCTGATGGGCGGCCAGAAGCTGACCGAGAAAATGGCGTAATGATGAAGACAGCGAGTTTTTCCGCCCTTTCAACTCTGCCCGAGCTCTGGCAAACGCTGGCAAGCGAAACGCGCGACATCTGGCTCTACGGTATGGGAAACGGCGCGGATAAAATCCTCGCAGTCCTCGAAGAAAGAAATATCACCGTCAAGGGCGTCTTCGCCAGTGACGGATTTGTGCGCGGGCAGGTCTTTCACGACATGCCCGTGCGCGCTTTTTCCGAGGTCTGCGCGCTTTACCCCGCAGGAGAATGTGTGGTGCTGCTTTGCTTTGGCTCGGCACGTCCCGATGTGCTTGCCTTGGTGGAAAATGTCGCCACACGGTATGAGCTTTACGTCCCCGACGTGCCTGTGTGCGGCACGGAATTATTTGACAAAAGCTATTTTCTGGCACATCAGGACGCCCTTGCCGACGCAAGAGAGTGCCTTGCCGACGCAGCGAGCAAGCAGCTGTTTGACCTTGCACTTGCCTACAAAATCACCGGTAGGCTTGACCTGCTGAAAGCGGCCGTCAGCCCTGCAGGCGCAGCGCGCGATATTCTTTCCCTCTCAGATGTGCGCCACATGGTGGATTTGGGCGCCTATAACGGCGACACGGTACGCGAAATGCTGGCGATTGCCCCGCTTAAAACAGCAATCGCCGCAGAGCCCGACCGCCGCAATTTCAAAAAGCTTTCTGCGTGGGCAGAGGGCGTGGAGGGCATCACTGTCACCTGCCACCGCGCTGCAATTTCCGATACCGTGGGGCTTTCCCCCTTTGATGCATCGGGCAACCGCAACGCAGGACTTGCCACAGGCAGAGAAACACTTCTCTCCGCGGTGGAAACCACCACGGTTGACCTGCTTGCAGGAAAAGGCCCTGTCGACTACATCAAATACGATGTGGAGGGTGCCGAGGCTGCAGCCCTGCGCGGCTCAAAGGGTGTGATTGCGCGGGAAATGCCGCGCCTGAAGGTTGCCTGCTACCACCGCAGCGAGGACCTTTTCACCCTGCCCCTGCTTCTCAAAGAAATTGCCCCCGACCACGATATTTACCTCGTACGCGAGCGTTCCCTGCCCCTCTGGGATTTGGATTTACTGGCAATACCGCGTCCGAAATTGTAAAATTTTGAAAATATTCAGCAAACGCACTTGACAATATCTATATATTATGTTATAATGTCAAATCGATGTGGGAAAATTTTCATTCCCCCGTCTCCTTACTGCACGCAAGGACGTGCGGTCAATAAAAGTCCATAGGGAGGTAAAAAAATGGAAAAGGTAATCAACTCTTACGAAACGCTGTTCATCGTTGATGTAACGGCAGGCGAGGAGGCAACCAAGGCAACTGTCGCAAAGTTCACCGACATCATTGCTAAGAATGCCGAGATCGTTGAGGTAGCTGATTGGGGCAAGCGCCGTCTTGCATACCCCATCAACGATATGCCCGAGGGCTACTACACCGTAGTCACCTTCAAGGCAGCACCCGATTTCCCCGCTGAGCTTGAGCGTCTTTACAACATTGACGAGAGCGTTATGCGCTCTATGGTTGTGAAGCTTGAGTTCGAAGCAGTTGCCAAGGCCACCGAGGAAGCACCTGCTGCTGCCGAGGAAGCAACCGAAGCTGCTGAATAAGGCAACGAAAGTCTAACATCACACAGGAGGCGTTATTATGTCCAGTCTGAATCTCAACAAGGTCGTTCTTTGCGGCAGACTTACCGCCGACCCCGAGCTGAAGCAAACACAAAACGGTGTTGCCGTCGTAACCTTTACGCTGGCAGTTAACCGCAGATTCCAGTCCCGCACGGCTGATACCGCACAGGCACAGCAGGCTGATTTCATCACCCTCGTTGCTTGGCGTCAGACCGCCGAGTTCATTTCCAAGTTCTTCAAGAAGGGCTCTGCCCTTTGCGTCACCGGCTCTATCCAGTCCCGCTCCTGGCAGGACCAGCAGGGTCAGCGCCGCTATGCGACTGAGGTCGTTGTGGACGAGGCAATGTTCGTGGACAGCCGCACCGAGAGCGGCACCGGCGCCTACACGCCCGACGCATATGGCGCAGCCCCTGCCTTCGCAACCTCCTCGGCCGTAGCGCCCAACTTTGAGGAACTGAAGGCTGACGACGACCTGCCCTTCTGAGTCAGGTCACAACAAAATTTATAAGGAGAATTTAAGTCATGGATAGAATCGAGACCACGGCACGCCCTGCGCGCCCGATGAACCGCGGCAAGAGAAAAAAGGTCTGCATTTTCTGCGCAGACAAGGTCGCTTTCATTGATTACAAGGACACCGCTAAGCTCCGCAAGTTCATCAGCGAGCGCGGCAAAATCCTTCCCCGCCGTATTTCCGGCGCTTGCGCTAAGCACCAGCGCGAGCTGAACACCGCTATCAAGCGCGCACGTCAGGTAGCTCTGCTGCCCTACGTGACCGACTAATTCAGTCAAATAAAAAGGACACGCCCTGTTGTGGCGTGTCCTTTTTATTTCCCGCACCGTAGTGCGAGATTTTTTGTTTTCACTGCTTTTTTAATTGACTGCGCAGATAAAGACAGAGCTCAGTCGCAGGTGCCGCAAAGAGAATCGGCAGGAGCAGCAAAATAAGCAGATTGCCGATGCGGGAGTAAAGAGTACGGTTATCCCTTATCGTTGCCTGATGGAGAGCAATTCCCTCAACCAGCGGCGGCTGGTCCTCAAAGGAATCTCCGTCAGGGGCAATCACCGAGGATACGCCTGTATCCGCACAGCGCACGATCCATCTGCCGCTTTCCACGGCTCTGAGGCGCGCCTGCGCGTGATGCATATAAATGCCGCGCGAATCGGTAAACCAAGAGTCATTGGTGGGCAGCACCAGCAGTTCGGCGCCGTCGCGCACGCTCTCCAGGGTCAAGCCCTCATAAATCGAGTCAAAGCAGATGAGTGCGCCAACCTTGTCACCCTCATAGGTGAAAAGCGCGCTTCCCTCTCCGAAGGCAAGGTCCTCGTCAACCATACACATTTCAATAATCAGGGGCAGCGCCTTTTCAAAAAAGCCACGCCACGGCACGTATTCGCCAAAGGGAACAAGGTGCCTTTTGGCATAAACGGTTTCATCAATACGCCCATCGGGGTGTACCATAAAAACGGCGTTGTATTGCTCCCCCGCATCATCGGTGTAGAAGGCGCCGCAGAAGATTGTAACCTGATTGGTTCTGGCGAGATAACTGACAAACCGTCCAAGCTCGTTGCTATCATACAGGTCACCCGGCACGAAGGTTTCGGGGAACAGCAGCACCGTAGCCCCCGCTTTTGCTGCCTCGGCAGTATATTGGGTATAAATTGTCTTGGTTTTTTCCCAGCTTTCACGCGTCCACTCACGGTTCGAGCCAACGTTGCCCTGCAGAGCTGCCACCGTCACAGGCTTGCCTTCCTCCGGCCTTGACAGGAGATACCCTGTAAGACCTGCACCAAGCTGCAGCAGAAACACCGCGGCAGTCACCAATGCCGCCGTGCGGCAACGATTCCAGAAACGACGGCAAAGAATACCCCACGCCAGATAGCCGTTCACCAGAACAATGGCAAGCGTAATAAAATAAGAACCAAAAAGTGCGGCGGAGCCGACAAGCGCGCCGTATTCCACCTGTCCAATCGCAAGCCTTGCCCAGGGCACGCCCGCCCAAGTAAGGGTCTGGCTCCACTCGGCAATCACATACTGCGCGGCGAAAAGCATGGGCAGCAATATGCCCCGTCCGTGCCAAGGACGGCGGCGCGAAAGAAAGGCAAAAAGCGGAAAAATCAGTGCGGAAAAGATTGTTTGCAGCAGTGACAAGCCAAACCAGCAAACAATCACCAGCAGCACCGCCTCGGTGCGATTGACCCCCATAAATTCCATGGGGTAGAGATTGCAAAACCAGTGAAATACCGTGATATAAAAAGGGTAAAAATAGAGAAAGCCCCACAAATACCAGCGGCGGTAGCTCCCCTCCCCTGCTGCAGCCCTTGAAAAAAGGAACAGAAGCGCGGGCACCATGGTAAACCACTCAAGAAAGCCGATTTTCGGGAAAAGCAGACAAAAGCCTGTGAGAACGCCGCCCATGGGCAGCAAAAGCCAGGCATATTTGCGATTCACAAGCGACACCTCCCAAAATTAAGTAAAGTCCTTCAAGAACCAAATATCCGTGCGGGGAATTTCAAAGCTCCTCCCCTCAAGGTAGGAAAGGGCATTCTCGCCCCCGGTCGCATCAAAGGACAAGCGATAGGCATAAAGCGCCTGATATTTATAGCCGCGCTTTTTCTCATCGCGGTTCTGCCCGTATTTGCCGTCACCGAGCAGTGGGTGACCGATATGCGCCAGATGTGCGCGTATCTGGTGCGTACGCCCTGTGACAAGCTCCACCTCAAGGAGCGAATCGCCACCACGCGTGGCAAGCACCTGATATTTTGTGATGATATTTTTGCCGCCACGCATCGGCTTATCCGATACCGTTACCATATTTTTTGCGCTATCCTTCAAAAGATAGCCCGTCAGCGTGGCACGCGGACGCTTGGGAATACCGTGTGCCGCGCAAATATAGATTTTGGTAATCTCGTTTTGCTTGATTTTCTCATTCATCAGGCGGAGCGCCTCGGCATTTTTGGCAGCGATGACAATGCCGCCCGTGTTGCGGTCAATGCGGTTGCAAAGCGCGGGGGCAAAGGATTGCTCAACGTCGGGGTCATATTCTCCCTTTTGGTAAAGATATGCCTTCAAATGCAATGCAAGGGTGTTTTCACCCCCTGTCGCGTCCTCGTGCACAAGCACACCGGGGCGCTTGTTGAGGAGCAGAATGTTCTCGTCCTCATAGATAATGTCAAGCTTGGGCACAATCGCGGAAAGTGCGCCGTCGTCGTGTGCGGGCAAATCAAAAAATTCGTCCTTGATGAAAAGCTGCACCTCGTCCCCCGGCATTAAAATCTGATTTTCCTTGGCGCGGGCGCGGTTGACCTTGATTTTCTTGGTGCGGATTGCCTTATACATCATCGAAAGCGGCAAGCCCTTGACCGCCTTGGAAAGGAACTTATCCAGGCGCTGTCCCGCATCGTTTTTTTCAATCCTCAGAATACGCAAGCTGCCACCTCCTTATAATAACTGCAAATATTATATAATAACGATACGCTTTTTGCAAGAGGTTTGCAAAAACTTGTTGACCAAGCCCCTAAAACGTGCTACAATAATGACAGTAAACGGAAGGGGGGATTCTCGTGCAAAGGACCGTTGGTATCCTGACACTGGGCTGCAAGGTCAATCAATACGAAAGCGAGGCAATTGCCGAGGCGTTTGAGCGCGCAGGATTTACCCTCTCCGCCCCTACAAATCCCTGCGACATTTACGTCATCAACACCTGTACCGTGACAGGAGAATCTGACCGTAAGGCAAGGCAGCTCTTAAGGCGTTTGGCAAAGGAAAATCCCGATGCCCTGCTCCTTGTCACAGGCTGCTACGCACAGGCAAGACCTGATGAAATTGCAGCACTCGGGCTTGCGCATTACATCTGCGGCAACGACAACAAGCTCTCGCTGGTAGAGGCCGCAAAGGCGCTCCTTGCCGCCGACCAGCCCCCCGAAAAAGCCATTATCGCGGTTAATGATATTGAAAAAGCCGCGCTGGAGCCAATGTGCATCACGCGCTCCCCACGCACGCGCGCTTATGTGAAAATTGAAGATGGGTGCGAAAACCGCTGCACCTACTGCGCCATTCCCGCCGCACGCGGCAGGGTGCGCTCCAAGCCGCTGCAGGACATTGTAGACGAGGTCAAGGCGCTGATTGCGGGCGGCTGCCTTGAGGTGGTGCTCACCGGCATTGAAACCGCCTCCTGGGGACGTGACCTGGGCGCACTCCGCCTACCCGATTTGTTGGAGGCGATTGATAAAATTGCAGGCCCTGCGCGTATCCGCTTGGGCTCGCTTGACCCCTCGCTCTTTCGCGCGGAAACGGTAGAACGTCTGGCAAAGCTCACCCACCTTGCACCGCATTTTCATCTGTCAATCCAAAGCGGCTCCTCTGCTGTACTGGCAGCGATGAGGCGTAAATACAACCGCGACCAAGCCCTTGCAGGCATCAGGCGTCTGCGTGAGGCAATTCCAAGCGTAGAACTGACCGCTGATTTTATTGTAGGCTTTCCCGGCGAGAGTGACACGGATTTTGCCGACACGCTGGATTTTGCAAGGCAGGCGGCATTTTTACAGATGCACGTCTTTACCTATTCCAAACGCGAGAACACCCCCGCCGCCACGATGAAGGGACAACTTGACGAAGCAACCAAAAAAGCGCGTTCCGCGGCGCTTATTGCCTGCGGAGAAGCGCTCAGACAAGCACGACTGCAATCGGCACTGCAAGCCCCGCTGCAAGCCGTATTATTTGAAACCTATGAGCAAGGTCTTGCAATCGGCCATACCGACAGCTTCTTGCCTGTCGCTATGCCGAGTAATAAGCCCCTGCACGGCGTGCTTTTGCCTGTGCGCATCACTGAAATCAAAGGCGACCTGCTACTCGCTGAAAGGAGAAAGGACTAATGGCAGACAACCGCTTTACCGCTGAATTTTGCGCCAAAACCGTGCTTGGTTTCTGCCGCTTTTCCCTCGATTCTCTCTCTGCCCTTGCAAATGATTTGTCCCTGACGCTCAATCAGGCAGGCCTGTTACACTGCCAAAGGTATTTTGCCGGAGAGGCGGGGCGCGACCCTACCATTGGGGAGCTCAGGCTCATCGCCGCGCTTTCCGCACGTACAGGCAGCCTGCCCGCCGCCGTTTCTCTGGCAGAAATCAACCTTCCCGATACAAACGATGCCCGTGTGTTTGCCGATTTAATGCGACAACGCAAGGCACTTGGCAAGGAAAATTCCCCCACGCTTGCCGACCTTGCCACTACGGCAACCGCCTATCTGGCACGCGCAGGACGTAAGGCAAAGGCAATCGCAGGGCTTTCTCTGCATGTGGGCGAAAACGCGGACATTGCCGCCCGCAGCGATGCCGCCCGCCTCACGCTTTCCGTGGGCGAGATAAGTGCCGCGCTCCTTGCACCCAAGGCACACACATCGCGCGCAGCAGGTGACTTTCTCCTTGTACTGCGCCCGACATCTGACAAATCTCTTGACAGAGCCGTTGCCGACTTTTTTGCACAGTTCGGCGCATATCACCCCGCCCCGCTTGCCCTGATTGGGCCTGAAGGGCTTAGCGTGCACCTTGCCGCCCTGCCCATGGGCGCGGAGCTTGACCTGATGCCGCTGGCTGATTTTGATGCTCTCCGCGGTGCCCCTGCCCTGCTTGATGCCTGCGCTCATTCTTTGCTTTTGACCTGTCCGCAGTCGGCGGCTATGGCAATGCTCCAAATGGGGGCTCCCCTGACCCTCATCGGGCGACTGACGGCGGGCGACAACATCACCGCACGGTACGGTATGCAGCCCCTCTGCACAATCTCCCGCAAATTCCTTGCCACCTTCCGCGTGACACATCACGTCAAGGTCACACTCCCTGCACCTGAGGCTGCTCCTTTTACGGGCAGCGTTGCCTGCACCGAAAACGATACCGCACGCCTGTGCGGCACCAAGGCTGATGACGCCCCCGAAGCGGCACTCAGCGCGTTGCTTGCAGCCATGACCGCTATCGGCACACGTATGGAAAACGCCGTGCTCGGCACGGTGCTGACGCTGCCACTCGGTGCGGATAGTAACACCATTGCGGGCGCCGTTTCCCTGCTTTTGCCCCTGCACCGCTTTGCAGCGGAGCTGGCACTCCCCACGGCGGCACTGCGCATTGTCACAGGCAACCGCCACAGTGCGCCAAGCCTGACCCTATTTCTTGCCGCCCCGAAGGACGACACCGTTTCCCCCATTGGTGACGAGATTGCAGCGGCACTCAGGAAAAGCGATTTTGCCGCAGCGCGCAGGCTGCTCTACCCGCGCGTAGCAGGAAAATAAGCAATACAATAATCTTTTTAAGATTTTTATAAAAAAATCAAAAAAAGACTTGCATTTTATTTTCCGATATGTTATAATAATCTGCGTTGCAAAAATAACTTATGTATAAACGATACACCCACGGGTGTGACAGGAGGTGTCAATATGGCAAAGTGCAGTGTATGCGGCAAAGGCGTAGTGTTCGGTCAGAACGTTTCTCACTCCCACCGCAAGACCAACCGTTCTTGGAAGCCCAATATCCGCAAGGTTAAGGCTATCGTTGACGGTACCCCCACGACCGTGGCGGTTTGCTCTCGTTGCCTTCGCTCGGGCAAAGTTACCCGCGCGTAAGCAGACGAAGATAAAAGGCGCGTCCCTTATGGGACGCGCCTTTTTCTTTTATTTTTTCTCCATAATGGCAGTGATTGCGGAAATACAGTTGGCGCGGAAGCCTGCCTCCTCCAGAGCTGCAACTCCGCGAATGGTGGAGCCACCGGGTGAGCAGACTGCGTCCTTCAATTCCCCGGGGTGCTTGCCCGTGACAAGCTGCAGCTTGGCGGCACCCAGCACCATTTGAGAGGTCATCACAAGTGCTTGCTCGCGCGTCAGGCCATAACGCACACCCGCATCGGCAAAAGCCTCAATCATCATATCCACAAAGGCAGGGCCGCAGCCCGCAATCGCACCACCAATACCCATTTGTGCAGAAGTCAACATAATTACAGTACCAATCTTACCAAACAAAGCCCTCAGGGCATCAAACTCATCTGCCAGCAGCGTGGTTGCCGCCTCAAAGAGAAAGACACCCTCAGATACTGCGGCAGGCGTGTTGGGCATCACAAACTGCACGCGTGCACCCTGCGGCAGCACCGCCTCATAGCGCGCCAAATCCCAGCCGAGTGCCACCGAGACAATCGCCTTGCCTGCAAGTGCATCACCCAAATCTGTTATCACCTGCGCAATCTGTGCAGGCTTGCACGCCATAAAGACAAAATCCGCGTCCGCTACTGCTTCAGCAGCCGTCCCGACAGGCAAAAAGCCAATTTTTTTTGCATTGGCAGCCAATTTTTGCTGATTGGGGGCATACGCCCTGATATCTTTCGCAGCCAGTGCGCCTGCGGCAAGAAAGCCGTTTGCCAACGCCTGTGCCATATTCCCCATACCGATAAATCCAAGCTTCATCATATCACCTCATTTTTGTGATACCACTATTATAGAAAAAAAGCGACGGAATGTCAAGCGCTCATTGAAATATGCTATTATTTTGGAAATGCTTTCATAGAAAAAGGACAGAGGCTCAAGGCTCTCTGTCCTTTTTCTTACTCGGCAAGTGCAAGGCGGTCGGCAATATATTGCTCCATGCCCTCCTCAGCAAGTCCCAACACGTGCGCGCACTCACTGTATAGCAGATGCTTGGCAAGGCGGCCGTATTCAAGGTCAGTCACAGGAAAATGCTTGTGTGCGGCGGTCAGCTCCTCGCGGCGGCGATGTACTGTTTTAATAATCTGTACATAACCCGCAGGCGACAGTGTACTGATGACCGCACGATACAAATCGCGGCGCTGCTTTTCCACCGGAACCGTCAAAAGTCCAATCTGCGGCATATCCGCAATCAGCGCATCAATCTCCTCCGCCGTCATCAGGCGGCGCATCGGCACGCGCTCATTGTTCACGGGCGTATAAATGGTGGAACTCATCGGATTGTTGACAGGCACCAGCAAATAATAGTCACGGGGGTCAGTTTTATCGTAAGGAGATTTGCAAATCTCCTCCACGCGGCAGATGCCGTTCGTGCCGTAAACAATATATTCACCAACCTCAAACATCTCGCTGACCTCCCTCTCACATACTGTGTAAATGCACTTCTTACCTATTATTTTACCATATTTGGCAATTTTATGCAAGAGGGCAATTTTTACAAAATGCCTGACGACCATTTTGTGAACAAATTTCAAAGCAAAAGCAAAAAGAAAACCCGCAAGGTTTTCTACCTTAATATCAAACAACCGAAAACCGCCTTACTCATCTAAGCAGACAAAATAAAGCGGTTTTGATATTTTATTTACATATAGTGTGTGTTTTGGTCTGTGCCCTTACAATGGCGCAGTCTGAGAGGGAGCGAGTTTGGAGGCAGAAGCCGTGGTCGCGGTGCGCGAGGCGTATACACATACGCCAAGTGCCGTGAGCGCGGCTAAAAAACACATAAAAATGAAACCCGTGAGGGTTTCTACCTTAATATCAAGCAAACGAAAACCTCCCTGCTTATCCCAAGAGATAAATAGGGAGGTTTTGATGTCTGATTTATAATTCGTGTGTTTTTGGTCTGCGCCAAAGACGCCCCTCTCAGTCGTCGTAGCCGTTGGGGTTTTGAGACTGCCATCTCCAGGAGTCACGCACCATATCCTCAAGACCGTGCGTTGCAACCCAACCCAGCACCTCGCGGGACTTTGCAGGGTCAGCATAGCAGGTGGCAATATCACCCGGGCGGCGGGGCGCAATGCGATAAGGAACGGGCACACCGTTGACCTCGCTGAACGCCTTGACCATATCCAGCACGCTGTAGCCTGTACCGGTGCCGAGGTTAAAGACCTCAGCACCCTTCTTGTCATAATTCAGTGCCGCCACGTGACCACGTGCAAGGTCAACTACGTGAATAAAGTCACGCACGCCCGTGCCGTCATGAGTGGGGTAATCGTCACCGAACACAGCAAGCTCCTTGCGCTTGCCGACCGCAACCTGCGTGATGAAGGGCATCAGATTGTTGGGGATACCGTTAGGCATCTCGCCAATCTTGCCGCTTTCGTGTGCGCCGACGGGGTTGAAATAACGGAGCAGCACGACCTGCATATCGGGGTCGGATACGCAGTAATCCTTCAGAATGACCTCAATCATATATTTTGTCCAGCCATAGGGGTTGGAGCAATTGCCGACAGGGCTATCCTCGGTAATCGGGCACTTTTCAGGCATGCCATAAACGGTTGCGGAGGAGCTGAAAATCAGCTTTTTCACGCCTGCCTTCTTCATGGATTTCAGCAAGGTCAAGGTAGAGCCAATATTGTTCTCGTAATACTCAACGGGCTTGCTTACACTCTCGCCAACCGCCTTGTAGCCTGCAAAGTGTACCACGGCATCAATCTTGTGCTCCGCGAAAATGCGGTCCATAGCCGCCTCGTCTGCCACGTCAGCCTCGTAGAGGGGCACCTTTTTGCCGATAATCTCCTCTACTCTGCCAACCGACTTGGGAGAGCTGTTGGAGAAATTGTCAACAACCACGACCTCGTGGCCTGCTTTATCCATTTCTACAATAGTGTGGCTACCGATATAGCCTGCACCGCCTGTCAGTAATACCTTCATTTCAAACCTCACTTTCGCGGATTGCCGCATTTATTTTATCTTATATATTATACCATTATTATACGCCGCCGTCAAGATGTCAGAGCTTACGCGGCACAATATTTCCGCGTTCCTTGTAAATGCTCTGCGCAGGTACAGCTCCGCGCACGGCAACCAAGGGATAAACAATCGCCTGACGACCGATAACGGTGCCGGGATTCAGCACCGCACCCGCACCAATCTCGCCAAAATCGCCAATCATCGCACCCACCTTGCGCATGCCCGTGGGAATATCAACGCCCTCTCCGCGCACAGTGATGTTGCCGCCGTCCGAACGGAAATTGGAAAGGAGCGCACCGCCGCCGAGATGCGCGCGGTGACCGAGAATGCTGTCGCCAACATAATTGAAATGGGGTACCTGCACACCGTCAAACAGAATGGCATTCTTTACCTCAGTGGAATTGCCAACCGTCACATCTGCGCCAATCAGCGAGCAGGGACGGATATACGCACAGTGACGGATTTTACTCTTAGGGCCGATAATCGTAGGGCCCTCAATCAGCGCACTCGGCGCAATCTCCGCACTTTTTGCAATCCAGACTTGTGGCGATACCTCGTCATATTCTGCGGAGTCGAGCGTGGGACCAATGGCTAAAATCCACTCCTTGATATGAGGGAGCGCCTCCCACGGATAGGTAAATGCCGCCAGCTGTGCCGCGACAATGGTATGGGAAAGGTCAAAAAGTGCCCCAACAGTCATATCCTGCTTTGTCATAAGTACCCTCCTAATATCACAATTTACAGTATTAGTATAATGTAAAATACATGCACTGTCAACCAACCAAAGAAAACTAAACGCAAAAATTTCGCGCCCCCTCTTGACAACCATAGTATGCAGTGTTATAATAGCAGCATACCGAAACCGTCGACGCGGAGATAACGGCAATCACGCCCCCACAGAGAGCCTGTACAAGCTGAGAGCAGGTGGGAAACGAGCTGTCAAATGGACCGCTGAGGGCGCAGTCAAAGGTGCCAGCCACCGAGTATTCTGCGACGCAGGACAAGCGTTACCTGTCAGGGATATGCAGTATCCAAAAGCGCATAGATTTTTCTATGAACACAAGGTGGCACCGCGGATAAGATTTCTTATTCGTCCTTGACAGAGAACACGATATCTGTCGGGGGCGTTTTTTGTTTCCCGCAGGCAAGGAGGACAACCATGAAACTTGGAAACGTTGATTTTGAAACCTACTTTAACCATTATCCCAATAGTGAGGGGTACTTCGGTCGCTTCGGCGGCGTCTTTGTCGAGGATAAGCTGAAGGCTGCGATGAAGGAGATTACCGAGGCATATTTCTCTATCTGTCAGTCGCGCAAGTTTATTGCCGAGCTGCGCCGTATCCGCCGTGAATTTCAGGGCAGACCCACGCCCGTGACACACTTAGAGCGCCTTTCCGATGCAATGGGTGGCCGTGTACAGCTTTACGCCAAGCGCGAGGACCTGAACCACTCGGGCGCACACAAATTAAACCACTGCATGGGCGAGGCCCTGCTTGCCAAGTATATGGGCAAGAAAAAGCTGATTGCCGAAACAGGTGCAGGCCAGCACGGCGTGGCACTTGCCACCGCTGCTGCATATTTCGGCTTGAAATGTGACATTTACATGGGCGCAGTTGACATCAAAAAGCAAGCCCCCAACGTGGCTCGCATGAAAATTCTCGGCGCCAACGTCATTGAGGTAACCCACGGTCTGCAGACCCTGAAGGAGGCAGTTGACGCCGCATTTGAGGCGTACAGCAAGGAATACAACGATGCCATTTACTGCATCGGCTCGGTTCTTGGCCCCCACCCCTTCCCCATGATGGTGCGCGATTTCCAGAGTGTTGTCGGCATTGAGGCAAGAGAGCAATTTATTGATATGACAGGTCACCTGCCCACCTCTATCGTTGCTTGCGTGGGTGGCGGCTCCAATGCAGCAGGCCTTTTTGCAGGCTTCCTCAACGACCCTGTCGAGATTTACGGCATTGAGCCCCTCGGCCGCGGTGAAAAGCTTGGCGACCACGCCGCAAGCCTGAAATACGGCACTGAGGGTATTATGCACGGCTTTAACAGCATTATGCTCAAGGACGAAAACGGCGACCCCGCACCGGTTTACTCGGTAGCAAGCGGTCTGGACTACCCCTCCAGTGGCCCTGAGCACGCCTTCCTGCAAGAGATTGGCCGCGTCAAGTATGATGTCATCAACGACGAGGAAACGATTGACGCCTTCTTCAAGCTTGCACGTATGGAGGGTATCATTCCCGCAATTGAAAGCGCACACGCCGTTGCCTACGGTATGAAGCTGGCGGAACGCATGGACCATGGCTCTGTGCTTATCAACCTGTCGGGCCGCGGTGACAAGGATATGGACTACATCATCGAAAACTACGGCATCAGATGAGGGCAGGTGTATTTGACGCAGACCAAAACACACGCTAATAAGTAATTAGATATCAAAACCGCCTTGTTTATCTGTAAAGATAAGTGGGGCGGTTTTCCTTTGTTTGATGCTGAGGTAGAAACCCTTATAGGGTTTCATTTTTATGTGTGTTTTTAGGCGCGCTCTCGGTACTCGGTGTATCATATACACCTCTCGCACCGCGATCACGTCTTCTGCATGCAAATCCACCTGCCCTCGCTGGCAAAATTGAACGCAGACCAAAACACACGCTAATAAGTAATTAGATATCAAAACCGCCTTGTTTATCTGTAAAGATAAGTGGGGCGGTTTTCCTTTGTTTGATGCTGA
>JAFQMP010000068.1 GCA_017396225.1 Clostridia bacterium
CGCGTGCCATACAAAGCAAAAGCTGATAGCTTAGTCAGCGCGAGGGGGTTCGGCTCCGCACCACCCACACGCAAAAAAGCACCCGATGGGGTGCTTTTTGCAGATGGGGTGGGTGATGGGAGTCGAACCCACGACCTCCAGGGCCACAACCTGGCGCTCTAACCAACTGAGCTACACTCACCATATTCAATTGTGCAGTGGCGCGCCTTGAGGGGCTCGAACCCCCGACCTACTGCTTAGAAGGCAGTTGCTCTATCCAGCTGAGCTAAAGGCGCATACAATGGAGCGGGTGATGGGAATCGAACCCACGCGGCCAGCTTGGAAGGCTGGAATTCTACCATTGAACTACACCCGCCTGTGGTGTGGTTTCAAAACTGCCCTACAATAATATCACAAATGGGGGTGCTTTGTCAATAGCAAAATATAAAAAAGTACAGTTTTTTTGTGAAAGTGTTGGCAACAAACGGCAAAGCGGCTTTTTTGACGGTGGGGCTTGTCAAGAAAGTGGCTTTATGATAAAATAAAGGTATTGAAACAGGAGAGGAGCTTGCCATGGCATTTTTTCAGCCTGATGCGACCTTCAGGGCATACTATGATTTGACCCCCGCTTATCTGACGGCGCGTGGCATTACCGTGCTGCTTTTGGATATTGATAATACACTTGCTCCCTATGAGCAGCCCCTGCCCGATGAACGCTTGCGCACCTGGCTGGCAGGCTTTTCCGAGGCAGGCATTGCCGTTGGCTTTCTTTCCAACAATCACGGTGAGCGTGTCACGCTTTTTAACAGTGAGCTTGGTTTGTCGTATCTCTGTAATGCGCATAAGCCCTTGCCCCGTAAGGCGAAAAAGCTGATAAAGACTCTTGGCGGCAAGCCTAAAACTGCTGCGCTTATGGGTGACCAGATTTTTACCGACGTTTGCTGTGCGAAGCTTTGCGGCGCACACGCCATTCTGGTGCCCCCTATCTGGGACAGGCGCGACGGATTGACACGCTTTAAGCGCAAGCTTGAGAGAGGCCCCCTGCGCCGTTACGCAAAAAAGCACCCCGATGCGCCTGACGTGCGCGCGGGCAATCCCATTACCGAAGAAATAAGAGAGAAAATGAAATGAGAAAGCAAGCAATTTTTGGCCCCGGCGGAAACAGTGAAAGCTTTTATAATGCAGGATATAAGTCGACAATTGATGCACCTGCTTATCTTGCCGAGCTGGGACTGGGCGCATACGAATTTGAGGCGGGTAACGGCCTGAACGCAGGGGAGAAGACCCTGCGCGCCATTGGCGATGAAGCGGTGAAGCATGGCATTGAGCTGTCGCTCCACACGCCCTATTTTATCTCCCTGTCGGGCACCGACCCCGAAAAAAGATTGAAGAGCATTGATTATATTGAGCGCTCACTGCAGGCGGCAACGTGGCTTGGTGCAGATACCATTGTCATTCACAGCGGCTCTGCCGCCAAAATCAGCCGCGAGGAGGCTATGACGCTTGCGCGCGATACCCTTGAAAAAACGCTGGAGGTCGTGGGCGACACGCCCATTCATCTGGGGCTTGAAACGATGGGCAAGCTTAATCAGCTTGGCACGTTGCCCGAGGTTTTGGCGCTTTGCTCCATAGACCCGCATCTCTATCCTGTGGTGGATTTTGGTCACATGAATGCCCGTGAGCGCGGCGGTTATTTCCCGACAGCCGACAGCTACCGCCGTGTATTTGATGCCGTTGCGGAAAAGCTGGGCGACGAGAAGGCGCGTTATATGCACTGCCACTTTTCCAAAATTGAGTTTACCGACGCAGGTGAAAAGCGTCACCTGACCTTTGCCGATGAGGTATACGGCCCGTGGTTTGAACCGCTTGCCGAGGCGCTGGCAAGGGACAACCTCTGCCCCCGCATTATCTGCGAATCGGCAGGTACGATGAGTGAGGACGCACTCTTTATGCAGCGCGCATATCTTGCGGCAAGGGAGGCGTTATAAATGGCCGTCAAGGCGGTTTTGTTTGATTTGGACGCCACACTCCTGCCTATGGACCAGGACGCCTTTATCAAGTGTTATTTCGGGCTTCTGACCAAAACAATGGTCGCGCACGGCTACGACGGCGATGTCTTTATGAAGGCGCTCTGGGCGGGTGTCCGCGCCATTATCAGAAATGACGACGAGATGACAAACGAGCAGGCCTTCTGGCAGACGTTTGATGCCTTTTATGAGGGGCAGGAAAAGCCTCGCGCGGCGGTTTTTGATTATTTTTACCGCGAGATTTTTATAAAAACCCGTGAGGTCTGCTTTTTCGATGCACGTCCGCGCACCATTGTGGATAAGGTGAAGGAAAAGGGACTGATTGCGGCGCTTGCCACCGCCCCTGTTTTCCCCGCTGTTGCCACCGAAACGCGTATGGGCTATGTGGGATTATCTCCTGCGGATTTTGCGCTCGTCACAAGCTATGAAAACTGTACATCAAGCAAGCCGAACCCGCGTTATTACCGTGATGTGGCGGCACGCTTGGGGGTGCCCCCTGCCGAGTGCCTGATGGTTGGCAACGACGTAACCGACGATATTTTGCCTGCGCTTGATGCAGGCATGGAGGTCTTTCTCCTTACTGATTATCTGATTAATAAAATTGATGCCGATATTACCGTGTGGCAGCACGGCAATTATGATGATTTGCTGGCACATATTGATGCAATATAATAAAAGCTCCGTGATGCTTCACGGAGCTTTTATTTTTGATAGCAAATCAAATCGCAGATATCACAATTCAGTGCCTCGCACATACGATTGAGCACATCGCTGTCATAACGCACAACTTTATTTTTATAGTAATTGTCAATGATATGAAAACGGATTCCCGTACGCTTGGCAAGCTCGTAGCGAGTAATGCCGTTTTGCTGCAGGTATTGGTCCAATGTCAGCGTTATCACGTGCTCACTTCCTTTCTCTATATATATTTTAATAGCACTATATCCTATTGACAATTCCTTTATAAGGATATATACTTAATAAAGTATATAATCAGGGAGGAAGAAAATGAAGCTTTTGGTGATTGGTTCAAGAAGTGTTGCGGACTTTGATTTGGCGCCATATATAGATGATAGCGTTGATTTGATTATTAGCGGTGGTGCGAGCGGTATAGATACTCTTGCTGAGGCATTCGCGGACAAACATAAAATTTCAAAGCTCATTATATATCCGCAATATAAAAAATATGGCAGAGCAGCACCAATTAAGCGCAATCATCAAATGGTTGATTTTGCGGACTGTGTTTTGGCAGTGTGGGACGGGTTCTCGAGGGGAACCGCAGATACGATACAGTATGCCAAAAAACAGCACAAAGGTATAACGGTTCTGCAAGTAAAAAAGGACGAAGCGTAGCTGCCTCGTCCTTTTTTGGTATTTGTTATTCTGCCACGAAAATGAAGGGGTAAACGTCCTGACCGCCGTCGAGCATATAGCACTCAAGGTCAGGGTACTGCGCGGCAACAAAGGCTGCAAGCGCCTCTTTTTCCTCGGCGGCGCAATCCTTGCCGCAGAAGACGGTCAGCATAAATTTCTCGCCGTCCTCGAGCATTTTTTCAAGCAGCACGTGTGCGGTGGTTGCCAGCTCCTTATTGGAGGTCAGCATCTGCTTGCCGATAAAGCCGATAAAGTCGCCGTTTTCAATGTGCACGCCGTTTAATTCAGCATCACGGATAGAGGGGGAAACAAAGCCCGTTACCACGCTTGCCATTGCATCACGGAAGGTCGCTGCAATGGTATCCGCATCATCGGAATCAAAGTCGGCAGCACAAAGTGCCACGTAGCCGTCACCGATATTTTTGCTTTCAATCACGTGAATCGCAGCGTCGGTATAAATCTCTGCTGCTTGCTGTGCTGCCATGAGGATATTGCCGTTGTTGGGGAACACGAAGATGTGGTCGGCGTTGACCTTGGCAAAGGCATTAAGAAAATCGTTTGTCGAGGGGTTCTGCGTCTGCCCACCCTCTACAATGGCATCAACGCCAAGCTCGGTAAAAGCAGCGGCAACGCCTGCACCGCTTGCCACGGCAACGATACCGTATTTTTTGTGCGGCATCTCGGTTATGGGCGCATCTGCGGGCTTGTCGGCAGCAATTTCGCTGTGCTGGACAGACATATTTTCAATCTTGACCGTCAAAAACTCACCGTACTGACGGCAGAAGGCAAGGATCTTGTCGGGGGTGAGGGTGTGCACGTGGATTTTCACCACGGTGCCCGTCTTGAAGGAAACAACCGAATCGCCGATGCTGCAAAGGAACTCGGTAATCACGCTGTTGTCAAAGCCCTCGGCATCGCACTTGCTGTTTTGCAGCTGCAGCAAAAGCTCGGTGCAGTAGCCGTAGGTCATCTCGCTGTCGGCGTTGAAGGCGGAGAGGTCAAGCATCTCCTTCTTCTCCTCGGTGGGGACAGGGGCGGCCTTGATGACCTCGCCCTTGAGGATTTTGTAGAAGCCGTCAATGATGTAAAAAAGACCTGCGCCGCCGCTGTCAACCACGCCTGCCTCCTTCAGCTGTGTGAGCAGCTCAGGGGTACGGCCAAGCGATGCGTACATTTCCTTTACCAAATCAGAGAAAAGGCTGCGGACGGTGCTTTCGGGGGTGATGCGGGAAACGGCATATTCCACCGATTCGCGTGCAACCGTGAGAATGGTACCCTCGGTAGGCGTCATAACAGAATCGTAGGCCTGCTTGACACCGAGCGTCAGTGCGTGACCGATGGTGGTTGCATCAGCCTTGTCAAAGCTTGCAAAGCCCTGCGCCATACCTGCAAAGAACTGGGAGAGAATAACGCCCGAGTTGCCGCGTGCGCCGAGCAGCATACCCTGAGAAAGGGTGCGCATTACCTCGGCAAGGTTGTTGGAATCAAGCTTTGAGAGAGCTGCGATGCCACTTTCAATGGTCATACGCATATTGTCGCCCGTGTCACCGTCGGGAACGGGGAAGACGTTCAGTCTGTTGACCTCCTCGGCATTGGTGCGCAGGAGTGCCGCGCCGCCTTGTGCCATTTGTGCCAGCATATGACCGTCAAGAAAAAGTTCGGTGTCCTTCTTTTCGGGAGTGTCAGACATAATGCACCTCGTTAAAATGTAGTGGGGTTATCTTTCGTTACCAACGTAGAAGAGTGCCAGTGTGCCGGGGCCCGAATGGGCGCCGATAACGGGACCGACATCGGTAATGATTTCTACGTCAACGCCGTGCTTATCCTTGAGCATTTTGGCAAGCAATGCGGCATCTGCCTCGCAGTCTGCGTGGGAGATGAATACGTGGCCCTCTGTGGGGGTAACGGCGCTGTCAGTGTAATGCTGTGCCAGTGCGGCAATAGCCTTTTTACGGCCGTGTGCTGTTGCAATCTTGATAAGCTTGCCTGCGTTGTCTACGTGCATAATCGGCTTAATCGCAAGTATATTGCCAACCAGTGCGGTGGTGGGGCTTACGCGACCGCCGCGCTTGAGATAGACAAGGTCATCTACGGTAAACCAATGGCAGATGTGCAGGCGGGTGTCCTCTACGAATTTGGCAACCTCGTCAATCGAGGCGCCCTCGGCAGCCTTTTTGTAAGCAAGGTAAACAAGCAGTCCCTCGCCTGCCGATGCGCAGAGCGAATCTGTGGCGATAACTTGGCGGTCAGGATATTTTTCCTGTAGCTCGCGTGCGGCGATGCGACCTGCGTTAAAGGTGTTGCTGATGCCCGAGGAGAAACCGATGTAAAGCACATCAAGCCCCTCGGCAAGCACTTTTTCAAAGGCGAGCGAAAATTCCTCGGAGTTTACGGCTGCGGTTTTGGCAACGCCGCCGTCGCGCATTTTCTGGTAAAAATCACTTGTCGGCATATCGCCATTGGCGTATTCCTGCTCGGAGTCGTCAAAACGGAATTTCAGGCTTTCACAGATAATGCCCCACTTTGCAAGCAGCGCGGGGGAGAGGTCGCAGCCCGAATCCGTGAAGATGCGGAAGGTGTTGTTGGACATAGCAATGCCCTCCTTTGCGTTTTGTAAGCGGCATAAGATGCGCTTATCCTTATATATTATACCGCATTTTGCCGATAAAGTCAATCAAAACCAACCTAAAACTTACTTTTATGTGGCTTTTGTCACATCGTGCGCGCGCTCGCGCACGCGCCTGCAACGGGAAAAGTGCCAATATGGTGCAAGAAAACGGCTGTTTTGCTAAGAATACAGCTTTTTAGCAAAAAACAAAAAAGCAGGCACGTTTCCGGTGAAATGCGCCTGCTTTGGCTCAAAGCAGCTCCTCAAAGCGGGGCTGGTCCTTGGCGCGGATACGTACCGTGCCCATTGTATTCCAGATGTTTTCCGCAGCATCAACTGCCATGGCAACGCCTGTGAGAATGATGCCGTTCCAGTTGGGGGCGCCGACAAGCGCGACGATGCCGCAAACGGTAACGGTAACGGCAGAGGCAAGCAGACCGCCCCATTTGCGCATACCGAAGCCCTTGGCATCAAATGCGGTTTGCAGCTTGAGCAGACCGTCCATAACGATATAAGCACCCATCACGTAGGGCAATAGCAGCACAATATTTGCGGGGTAGAGAAAAATCAGCACACCGAGAATGACGGTAAGGCCACCCATAGCAAAATCCGATTGGAAGGCAAGGCGATAGAGGTCATTGGAGAAGTAGCCGAGCACACGAATGGCACCAACCAGCACGAGATTTGCGCCGACAAGCCAGCGTGCGGAAATCTCGCCGAAATCGGGCCAGATAGCCAAAAATAGACCGGAAAGCAGCAGCAGCGCAGACACGACCACATGTATGATTTTCACTTCTTTTACAATATTTGCACGTTTCATGGTAAATCCTTTCAAGTTTTCTCACGGCGCCTTTTCATTATAAAGACGACAGCACGCCTTTCGCGAGCGTGGCGATGCGTGCGGCAAGTGCATCTTTGTCAATTCTCCCGTGATGATTGACAAAGTCAAGGCAAAGCCCGATCAGGGCGTGCCGTAGAAAAACCGTTGCAGTGCGCTGCAATTCAGGGGTGCTATCGGGTTTGTGCTGTTTGATTGCCGTGAAAATTAACTCGTCCAATTCGGCTGCAAAGTAGCGCTCCGCGCCGCTTTGCCCGACAGAGGCTGCAAAATGGCTGACGGCTCTCGGATATTGCTCGGTATAATTCGCAAATATAAAAAAGAAATTGCCGAGCATCTCGCCGAAGGGGAGAGAGGTGTCGACCTGTGCGGTTGCCAAGCGGCATATTTCTTCCAGAACAGCAAAAATATCCTGAAAATGGTAGTAAAAGGTGTTGCGGTTGATGCCACAGTCGTCGACAAGGTCGCGCACGGTGATTTTTTCGAGGGGCTTTCTTGATGCAAGCTTGATAAACGAGGCGATAATGGCCTGCTTGGTGGGCGATGGCATACCGATACTCCTTTCCTGAATGCTGCAATTAGTATAACACAAAAGGCTGAGCGATGCAAGTGCTTTTGCTTTTTCCGGTAATTTCTTTACGGTATTTTTGGCAAGTGCTCAAATCTGCTTGCAAAGTTTTTATAAGTATGTTATAATTATGCATATATAAAGCAGGGTAAGGAGAACAGTTTGATGAAACACATTTTTATCTATAATCCAACGGCGGGCGGCGATAATCGTCAGCGTATGGCCGCGCTGCAGGAAAAAATGAAAACTGAATATTCTCACCTTGATTATGAGTTTTATCCGACCAAGGCTGCCAAGGACGCAACGGCGTACGTGCGTGCGCGTCTGGCGGCGGAGCCGCACGTGCAGATGCGTTTTTACGCCTGCGGCGGTGATGGCACCGCCAACGAGGTGTTGCACGGTGTGATTGGCTTTGATAACGCTTCTATGACCTGTTATCCTTGCGGTAGCGGAAACGATTATGTTAAATATTACGGTGGCAAGGAGCGCTTTCTTGACCTTGATGCACTGCTTGCAGCAGAGGAAAAGGTGGTTGATGCGATGCGCATCGGGGACCGTTACTCCCTCAACGTGACGAATTTCGGCTTTGACACCGTGGTGGCAAAGACGATGCACGAGGTGCGCCACAAAAAGCTGATTGGCGGCAAGCACGCCTATACGACAGGCATTGTGAAGGCACTTGCGGTGGCGATGAAGAACGAGTGTACCGTTTGGGTGGACGGTGAAAAGCTCAATGACGGCGCGATTTTGCTTTGTACCGTTTCAAACGGCCGTTATGTGGGCGGCGCGTATTGCTGTGCGCCCCATTCTGAAAACGATGACGGCCTGCTTGATATCTGCCTGGTGAAGCCCTTGTCGCGCTTGACCTTTGTACGATTGGTGAATACATACAAGGCAGGCAAGCATCTTGATGACCCACGCTTTAAGAATATGATTGTTTATCGCCGCGGCAAGTCGGTGCGCGTGATAGCGCCGGAGGGCTTTGGCTATTCGCTTGACGGCGAGATTGTCATGGATAACGATTTTACCATTGAAATTTGCCCCGGTGCCGTACGCTTTGCCGTGCCGCGTGCGGCAGCAGAAAATGCGGATACGGGTGCGGAAAACGGCGCACCTGAGATGGTGGTCGAGGTATGATTGTCACCAAAACACCTTTCCGACTCTCCTTTTTCGGCGGGGGCACGGATTTTCCTGATTTTTATCGGGAGCACGGCGCTACGGTGCTCTCAACCACGTTTGATAAATACTGTTATGTGTCACTGCGCCGTCTGCCGCTGCTTTTTCCCTACAAGAGCGAGTTTGTGTACAGCAAGACCGAGCGCGTGACCGAGAACGGTGAAATTGAGCACCCTGCCATTCGTGAGGCGATGCGTTGGCAGGGACTGTCGCAGGTGCGTTTGACCTATGATGCGGATTTGCCCGCGCGCTCAGGGCTTGGCACGAGCAGTGCCTTTGCCGTCGGTATGCTTCACGCGATGCATATTGCCAAGGGTGAGGACGTGACGCCTCTGATGCTGGCAAGGGAAGCGATTGAGCTTGAGCGTGTGCGTTGCAAGGAAAGCGGCGGCGTGCAGGACCAGATTGCGGCAGCCTTTGGCGGCTTCAATCGTATTGATTTCGCGGGGGATACGTTTACCGTGACACCCCTTGCAATTGACACTGCGCGCAAAAAGATGCTGGAAGAAAACCTGATGCTCTTTTTTACGGGTGTTTCCCGTTACTCCATGGCGTTGCAGGAGGCACATCAAAAAGCAATCCCTCAAAAGACAGCTGAGCTTTGCCTGATGCGTGATATGGCGCGCGCGAGCGTGGATTTGCTCCTGCGTGATGCGCCGCTTGCCGAATTTGGTGAGCTTTTGCATGAGGCCTGGTGCTTAAAGCGCGGTATTTCGGCATCGGTGACAACCGATATGATTGATGCTTTTTATGAAAAGGCAAGACGTGCCGGCGCGCTGGGCGGCAAGCTGCTGGGCGCGGGCGGTGGCGGGTTCTTGCTGTTTTACGTTGAGCCCGACAAAAGAGAAGCGGTGCGCAAAGCGCTTTCTCCGCTTGTTGAGGTGTCATTCTCGTTTACCGACGTGGGCACAAGAATTGTGACGAATACGGGATTTTGACGAAAATGGGCGGCACAGACGGCTGATGCCGCCCGCTTTTTTGGGAGCATCAAAAGTGAATTTTACTTTTTTGAAAAAGCTCTTGACAAATGGAAGGTGTTAGGCTATAATAATAAGGCGAGTTTTGCAAACGGCGCTCGCAGGGTACACGGAAGAACGAAAAAAATTCCGTATTTGGAGAAGTACTCAAGTTGGCCGAAGAGGCGCCCCTGCTAAGGGTGTAGGTCGGATTTAACCGGCGCGAGAGTTCAAATCTCTCCTTCTCCGCCAAAAACAAAGGCACTCCCCTCGTGGGAGTGCCTTTGTTTTTTGTGAAGATGAGGGCTTGAACCGAGCGCCGCGGCGCGAGAGGGACGAGCCAGACCGCTGCCTGTGGCAGGGGGAGGGAGGGCGAGGAGTCGCAGCGGTCGCAGAGGCGGAGCGAGCAAGGCGAGGGAACGGCGATGCGGGCACCGCAAGAGTGCGACGCCGCGCAAAGCGCGGCTAGATATAACGAAATACGGCAGATATAAGGGCGGTTGCCGTCCTCGTGGGAGTGCCTTTAATTTGTTCTTGCAAACCTCATTTTTTTCTGCTATACTGTATATAGCAAAACCTTCAGGAGGTTGTTATGAAATTTTTACGCAAGGTCAACAAAAAAATCTGGTACGCACTGGCGCTGCTCTTGGTGGCGGCAAGTGCGGTTTTCCTCGTTGTGTATTTTGCGGTTATCAGACCCGAAAAGCGCGCGGAGGAGGAGCTGCGTGCGCAGATTGAGGCGTATTATGCCGCTAAGCTGGCGCAGTATGAAACGGAAAATGCGCAGTATGCCGATTATGAGGTGGAGGTTGCCTTTATCGGTGACAGCCTGACTGACGGCTACGACCTTGCCAGATATTATCCCCAGTATAAGACCTCCAACCGCGGTATTGGCGGCGAAACAACGGTTGGTCTTGAAAAGCGTATGAAGGTGTCGGTTTATGATTTGAAGCCGCAGGTTGTCGTGATGCTGATTGGTGCCAACAATATGGACACCATGCTTGACAACTATGAGTCCATTTTGAAGGGCCTGCAGGAAAATCTTCCTGATACAGAGGTGGTGCTCCTGTCGCTTACCGCAATGGGTGGTGAAAGCTGGGGCAAAAAGAATCAGCTGGCTGCTTATAATAATGTCACAATCAAGCTGCTTGCTGAAAAATACGGCTACACCTATGTGGATTTGTTCTCGCCCTTGTATGATGTTTCGATTGGCGAGGTTTACGAGGGTTACACGGTAGACGGGGGACATTTTACGCATGAGGGATATACGGTCGTTACAAATGAGATAACGCCTGTGTTGCAAAAAATTCTCGGTAAATAAGAGCGGAAATGTGGGGGCAGTGGTAACACCGCCCCCACATTTTTTGGCAGAAAAAGTTTTTTGTTGCGAAAAAGCAATAAGTATGCTATAATATAGCATAAGGTACGCGGTAAACCGCACAATTTTGAGAAAGGGCGTGATTCCCTATGAGCGAGCAGGGTGCCGTTACACCAAAGAATAAGAAAACGGGCAAGGGCCTGAAAAAGGTTGCCATTGCGGTGCTGGCATCACTGGCGGGTGTCAGCGTAACCGAGGTCGCTGCTGCGGTGGTTGCGTATGATGCAATTTTTCCGCGTTACGAGCGCCCCGATTATAGGATTACGGCAGGGCTTTACGATTACAGCCGTATTGCTGACGTGCTTCCGCGTGAGGTGATGCGCTTCCCCTCGCGTGAGGCGGAGCTTTGCGGCTACTATTATGCGGTTGAGAATCCGCGCGGTCTTGTGGTTGTGGCGCACGGCTTTCATGCGGGTGCGGACGAATATCTGCCGATAATCGAGGTTATGGTGCAGGCGGGATATGCCGTCTTTACCTATGATGTAACAGGCACGTATGATTCCGAGGGCGATTCTGTCATAGGTATGTGCCAATCCTTGATTGACCTTGATTATGCCTTGAATTTCGTGAAGAATAATGCCATTGGCAGGGGATTGCCGATTTTCCTGATTGGTCACAGCTGGGGTGGCTATGCCGCCGCATCGGTTATGGCACTGCACCCCGATGTCAAGGGCTGCGCGCTGCTTGCCCCGATGTATAACGGCGCTACGATGATGGTGGAAAAGGGTGAGCAGTATGTCGGCAAGCTGGCGTATATGTCAAAGCCTGTTTTCGATGTGTATCAGCGTATGCTGTTTGGCGATTATGTGAAGTATAACGGCGTTATGGGCATCAGTGCCACGACAGCAAATGTGCTGATTGCGCAGGGGATTGACGATGCGGTGATTACCATGGACGGTCAGTCAATTACGGCACACCGCGGCGAGATAACCAACCCCAATGTCACCTATTACTTTGGTCGTGGCTCGCAGGGCTCTCATACAGGCATCTGGCATTCCGATGCCGCTGAGGAGTATGCAAGAAAGCTGCAAAGCGACATCAAGCGCTTTGAAATTGAAAACGGACGTAAAATGACTTACGAGGAGCAGGTCGCGTTTTATGGCACGGTTGACCACCGTCTGTACAGTGAGGTCAATGGGGAATTGATGGCACTCATTCTGGCAACCTTTGAAAAGGGCCTACAGAAATGATATGAAGGGAGAATAGTTATGTATTGTTCTAAATGCGGAAAACAGATTGATTACAACGCAACCGTTTGCAACGAGTGCAGTGCCGTGGGCGGCGGATATTATGACTATGGTACTGCCCCTGCCGCGGCCCCTGCTCAACCCGCAACGCCCGTGCCCTCCACGCGTATGGTTGGCTTTGGTAAGGCCTTGGCGGGTGTTATCGTGGGCTTTGTCGGCATTTATATGGCGGTGTTTGCCATGATTGTCGGAATGATTTTTCCCGTGGTGGGTGTCGTGCTGAATATGATTGGTATCGCGCTCGGTATTCTTTCACTGGTGTTCGGCGTGCAGTCTATCAAAACCTTCAAGGCGCTCAAAAACGGCCCCGGCGGCTCCCCCATTGCCACACTGGTGCTTGGTATTGCAGGCACGGTATTTGCAGGCTTTACGTTGCTTTTTTCATTGATAGCTTTCTTTATGATCGCGCTTGGATTTTCAGGTGCCCTCGTATACTTGGATTGAAGGTGAGGGAAGATTATGTATTGCACGAATTGCGGTAAGCAGATTAACTATAATTCCAACGTCTGTGTGGAGTGTGCGCGTGCGCAAGCGGGCGGCTGGCAGAATGGTGCACAAAACGGTGCATATCAGGCGGGGGACGGCAGTAACGCCTACGAGAGCTATTATTCCTTTGAGCCGATTGACCCGAACGTGTTCGGCACGCAGCATACCTCCTACGGCACCGCCCGTCCCCGCGGACAAACGCCTGCGGGCGGCGGGAGCGATTACTATAAGCGGGGGCTTGGCAGGGCGATTGTGGCAGCGGTGCTGGCACAGCTTGCAGCGATTTTTATCTCCGTCTTTTTGGAGGAGCTCGAACTGCTGATTGCAGGTGTTCTTTTGGCGGCACTCCCCTGCGCTATTGTTGCGCTCTGCCTTGGTATTGCCTCAATCAAGTGCTTTCGTGAGGCGCGCAGAACGGGTACGGGCTTGCCGATTCCTACGTTGATTATCGGTATCCATGCCGTAGCAAACGCGAGTCTTGCGCTCCTTCTTTGCTTGCTTTCCTTTGCATTTCTTGTTTAATGCTATTTGCTTGGCGCCCTGCGGCGTCGTGAGGTTGTGATGAAAGAGAACGGCTACAAGCTTTATCGTGCCAATGCCGCGTTTCTTGACGGGCGGTACGATGAGGCGGCTTTGGAATATCAGAATGGTACGCGCGCAGAGGATCCGTATGCCGCGGTGAACCTTGCTTATATGTATCGGGAGGGGCTTGGTGTTCCTACGGATTATGGCTTGGCGGTTTCACTATACGAATCTGCGCATTATCTTGACGCGGGTGTGGCGGCGTTTAATTTAGCACTTTGTTATATGCGTGGGTTGGGCGTGCAGACCGACCTTAAAAGGGCGCTTTTCTATATGGAAAAAAGCGCGGCGCAGGGGTGCATTGATGCACAGCTTTATCTGGGCCTTGCGTATCTGCTCGGCTGCGTGTACGACCCTGTACATATCCGTGCTATACATTATATTCCAAGCTATCACGTGGTGTATAATCGGACTGATATGTTGCTTGAGGGCACGGCAGACGGCACGCTCGAGGATACGCGGTGGGAGGTTTTGGCCCCTGACCCTGAGCGCTCTGCTTATATGTACCGTCAGGGTGTACAGGGACACGATGTTGATGAATTCCCGCAGCAAATCGGCGATGCGCGCTATATGCTGGGACAATCCCTGATAGAGGGTGTGGGCGGTGCGCCGCGCCCGCGTGCGGGATTCCGTCATATTGAGGCGGCTGCGCTCGGCAGCGGGCACGAGGAGGCAAGGCAATTCCTTTGTGAAAATGCCGAGCTTGCGGAGCATTACGGTGTCAATATGGAGCGCGTGCGCGGCCTGCTTGGCGGCAGAGCAGATGCGCATACGCAGGGGCGCATGAATCTGCAGGCGCCGAAAAAGAAACAATAAAATCATCTTGAAAGCACGCACGGCATATCTCTTGATAGGAGCACACTGTGCGTGTTTTTCTTCTTCCTGCGACAAGGTTTGTCAAAATGTTTTGGAGAGGGGGGTGACAAATGTCGTATTTTGTGGTATAATAATAAAGATATCCTATACATACGGCGGTTTTGTTTATGGAAAAGAAAAACACAAAAAAGAAAAAATGGACGCGTTTCAGACACCGTGTGGTGCGTAATCTTTTGTATCCCACGCTCGGCGTGTTTGTACGCCTGCGCTATCGCGTGCGCATCAAGCGTTTCCGCGAGCAGGAGAAGCGCCCCTATCTGATTCTGATGAATCATCAGACGGCGTTTGACCAGTTTATTGTCGGTATGTCCTTCAAGGGGCCGATTTATTATCTGGCCAGCGAGGATTTGTTCTCGAACGGTTGGGTTTCCTCGCTCATTCGTTATCTGGTAGAGCCGATTCCGATTAAAAAGCAGACAACCGACCTCAGGGCGATTCTCAACTGTATGCGTGTTGCCAAGGAGGGCGGAACCATTGCCATTGCACCCGAGGGAAACCGTACCTACAGCGGCAGGACCGAATATATGAGTCCTTCGATTGTGCCGCTTGCCAAAAAGCTGGGCATGCCGATTGTTCTTTATCGTATTGAGGGCGGCTACGGCGTGCACCCCAGGTGGAGTGACGTGGTGCGTCGCGGTAAGATGCAGGCATATGTTTCCCGTGTGGTTGACCCGGAGGAATACCGTACGATGAGCGATGATGAGCTTTTTGATATCATCAGAAAAGAGCTTTATGTTGATGAGGCGGCGGTGACAGGCACCTTCCGTCACAAGAAGAGCGCAGAGTATCTCGAGCGCGCAATTTATGTTTGCCCCTTCTGCGGTCTTTCCGAGTTTGAGAGCCATAAGGATACGCTGACCTGTCAGCGTTGCGGCCGTCAGGTGAAATACCTGCCGACCAAGGAGCTGCAGGGCGTCGGCTTTGATTTGCCCTTCCGCTTTGTGGCAGATTGGTACGATTACCAGAGTGAAAGCATCAGAAAGCTTGACCCGATGCTCCTGTGCGACAAGCTGCTCTATCAGGAGACGGTGGAGCTGCGCGAGGTAATTCCTTACAAGAAGAAGGTTGTCATTTCCAAGGAAGCGACGCTGACGATGTGGGGCGACGGCATCGAGCTTTGCTTTGCGGGCGTCACGCAGCGCTATCCCTTTGAGAACCTTGCTGCCGTAACGGTGCTTGGTAAGAACAAGCTGAATCTCTATCACGGCGAGAAGCTTTATCAGATTAAGGGCAGCAAGCGCTTTAACGCACTCAAATACGTGCATATGTACAACAGATATTTAAGCGCTAAAAAGGGCGAGGAGCACGGCAGCTTTCTTGGCATTTAATGCAGACAAATACAAAAAAGCCACCCTACGGGGTGGCTTTTTTTGTTGCGTTCTTATTTTCCTGCAAGCTCGCGGACGATTTTCTTCATCTCGTCAAGCTTTCTTTCCATATCTGCAACGAGTGCAAACTGGTTTCTTGCACGGTCAAGGTTATGACCCTCGCGGTGAATACGGAAATAGGTGTCACCCTCCAGGTGGTCGGTGAGGAAGCGCATGCCGCATTCCAGTGTCATCATGATGGCACCGATGGGCAAAAGCGCAACCTCGGTGTCGGTGAGGCTGCCGTTGCAGCCCTCCAGAAAGCCCTTGGCGTAAACACGGAAGAGCTCAAGGTCAAGGGTGACCTTGGAAAGGTCGGTCTCGTCCTCGGCGGCGGTGTTTGCACCAAAGCGAATCGAATCGCCAAAATCGTTGACGGAGTAGCCGGGCATAACGGTATCCAAATCAATGACGCAGACAGGTGCGCCGGTTTCCTCATCGAACAGAATGTTGTTCAGCTTGGTGTCGTTGTGTGTGACGCGCAGGGGCAGGGTGCCTGCCTTTCTCGCGCGCTCCAGCGTTTCGCAAAATTCCTTGCGTGAGCGTGCGAATTCCACCTCAGGGAGCACGTCCTTGAGACGACCGACGCGGTCAGCCTCAATCGCCTTCGCAAGATTTTCATAGCGCCAGGGGGTGTTATGGAAGTTTGCGATAGATTCGGTCAACTCTGCTGCGGGGTAATCGGCAAGCATCTGCTGGAAATTGCCGAATGCCTTGCCGCAGGTGTAGAAATCGTTTGCGTTTTCCACGCGCTCACGGGTAATGGTGTGCTCGCAGAATTCATAGACGCGCCAGTAAAGGTCGTTGCTGTCGCGGAAAAAGTCCTCA